>NZ_QTSU01000001.1:0-319867 GCF_003382365.1 Lysobacter silvisoli
AAGACCCGGAGGGCGGCGCACAGGAGGTGCGCCGTTTTTCGCTGGCACAGGATGTGCCATCGAAAAATCCCGGCGCACGCTTCGATCTCGCGCGGGAGCTCTGGCGAAGCGTTTTTCTTTGGTTACTTTCTTTTGACGCTTATCAAAAGAAAGTGACCCGGCCGCTTGCGGACGGAAGCTGTTGCTGTTGCTTCCACCCACACACCCACACACCGCGAGTTCGGAGCGGATCGCGGCTCACGCCGCTCCTACAGAAGGCACATCGCGCAGAGACCGAAGCGTTCGTCGTAGGTGTGGATTCGCGGTCGCAGCTTGCGCAGCTCCTACAGCGGCGGCCGCAGCATTTGTCGTAGTGGTGGGTTCGCGGTCGCGGCTTACGCCGCTCCTACCCCGAAGCGCAAGGCGAATTGCGGCTCGCGTGCGCGCGCATATACCTATACAAAGCCTGCACAAATATAACTGGAAGCGGTTACTGCTCATATGCATGACGGGCATCACGAAGCCTGCCGGACTTGCGTCCTAATCGCGCTTGTTCCGTCGCTAGGCGCCGCTTAGCGTCGTGACCGGGCAGTAGGGGCTGCCCAGCACCATCGTTCGAGCGCAACACGCGGCACATCGCGGGTTGCGGCATTGCCTGTATCAACCGCTGGAACAACCACGCGTTCCCAACGATTGATCCGCGCTCGCCGTCGCGGCCGCCATGGCCGCGACAAGAGCGGCGAGCCGGTCATGCCCTCTACTACGGATGGAGAGAGACTCATGAAACGACTGTACGGTTCCCTGGTCCTGCTCGGATTTTCCTCGCTCGCCGCCGCGGCGCCGGGCGCGCGTCCGGCCGCCTTCGACCGCAACCTCACCGCGCTTTCGAACGTCGAAATGCGCACGATGCAGGCGGTGGACGTGCCGGCGCTGCAGGCCGAGGATCGCCAACGCGAAGCGCAAGACCTGCCGCCGCGCTACGCGCAATCGCTGTCGGTGGATCTGACTCCGCTGAATTCCGGCGTGTGGGAAGAATCCGGCAACGACATGGTCTGGCGCTTGCGCGTGCAATCGCGCGGCGCGCTGTCGCTGAACTTCGGCTTCACCGAATACAAGATGCCCGCCGGCGGCCGCCTGCTGGTGTACCCGGCCGACCAGGGCCGCAATTCCGATCCCTCGCAGATACGCACCTTCACCGCCGCCGACAACGAGTCGCACGGCCAGCTGTGGACGCCGATCGTCAACGGCGCCGAAGCGGTGATCGAAGTGGTGGTGCCGCGCGACCAGGCCGGCCAGCTCAAACTGCGCCTGACCAAGGTCGGCCACGACTACCGCGGCTTCACCCGCATGGCCCAGCGCCTGCAGTCCGGCGACATGGTCACGCCGATGGGCACCTCGGGCAGCTGCAACGTCGACGTGGCCTGCCCGGAAGGCGATGCCTGGCGCCAGCAGATCCGCTCGGTCGCGGCCATCTCCACCGGCGGCAGCCTGTTCTGCTCGGGCAGCCTGCTCAACAACGCCGCCAACGACCGCAAGATGTACTTCCTGACCGCGAACCATTGCGGCATCAGCGCATCCAACGCGGCCTCGCTGGTCACCTACTGGAACTACCAGAACTCCACCTGCCGCGCGCCGGGCAGCGCCGCCAGCGGCCAGAACGGCAACGGCTCGCTGAGCCAGACCCTGACCGGCGCCTTCCACCGCGCCTCCAACGCCGCCTCCGACTTCACCCTGGTGGAACTGGACGACGCCGCGCCGGCCGCCTACAACCTGTACTGGAACGGTTGGGACGCGCGCAGCGGCGATTACAGCGGCGCCACGGGCATCCACCACCCCAACGTCGCCGAGAAGCGCATCAGCCACGGCACCAGCGCCACCCGCACCACCAGCTACGGCGGCGCCAACAACAATCCGCCTTCGCCGGGCGACGGCAGCCACATCTTCGTGCGCTGGATTCCGGGCATCGGCGTGACCGAAGGCGGCTCCTCGGGCTCGCCGCTGTACAGCCCGGAAAAGCGCGTGATCGGCCAGCTGCACGGCGGCCCGTCCTCGTGCTCGGCCAGCGACCAGAGCAAGGCCGACTACTACGGCCGCATCTCGGTGTCCTGGACCGGCGGCGGCACCAACGCCACCCGCCTGAGCAACTGGCTGGACGCCGGCGGCACCGGGGCGACCTTCATCGACGGTCTGGATTCGACCGGCGGCGGCAACGCGGCGCCGGTGGCGAACTTCACTTCGTCGGTCAGCGGCTCCACGGTCGCCTTCACCGACAGTTCCACCGACAGCGACGGCACCATCGTCTCGCGCAGCTGGAACTTCGGCGACGGCACCACCTCCACCGCGACCAACCCCAGCAAGACCTATAGCGCCAACGGCACCTATACGGTCACGCTGACGGTCACCGACGACGACGGCGCCAGCAACACCAAGACCGGCACGGTCACCATCGGCAGCGGCCCGCAGACCTACACCAACGGCACCGACGTCAACATTCCCGACAACAACGCCACCGGCGTGACCAGCAGCATCGTGGTCTCCGGCCGCAGCGGCAACGGGCCGACCAACGCGCAGATCGCGGTCAACATCGTCCATACCTACAAGGGCGATCTGATCGTGGACCTGCTCGCTCCGGACGGCACGGTGTACAACCTGCACAACCGCAGCGGCGGCAGCGCCGACAACATCGTGACCACCTACACCCGCGACCTCTCCAGCGAGGCCCTCAACGGCACCTGGCGGCTGCGCGTGTCCGATCGCGCGTCGATCGACGTGGGCTACATCAACAGCTGGAGCGTCACCTTCTGATGCGTCGCGCCCTCTCCGGCCTTGGCCGGGGAGGGCGCCAACGCAAGCAGTCCGACGCGTCTCCCGTCCCGCCACCGCGGGGCGGGAGCGCAGCCAACCCCTTGTCTTTCCGGCACGTTAAAGAGCGGGCCCGGGCCCGCGCGTCACGGAGATTCCCATGCGCCTCGTCCATGCCCTGGCTTTGCCCCTGCTCGCCGTCGCCGCCGCCGCCGTCGCGGCCGAAGACGCGCCGGTGTTCGTCACCGCTCACTACCGCGACCAGGCGCAGCTGCGCCGCATCGCGCCGCAGTTCCAGCATTTGATCGTGGACCGCACCGCCCGCACCGTGCGCGTGGAAGCATCGCCCGACGACATCGCGGCCTTGCGCCGCGCCGGCCTGCGGGTGGAAGTGGATGCGGCCGCCACCGCGCAACTGCAGCGTATGCAGGCGGCGATGGCCAAAGCCCCGCTGATGGGCCCGGCCAGCATCCCCGGGTACGCCTGCTACCGCACGGTCGAGGAAACCTACGCGACCATGGACGATCTGGCCGCGGCCAAGCCGCAGCTGGCGCAACTGCGCAACATCGGGCCGAGCTGGGAGAAGAGCCGCAATGCCGCGGCCGGCTACGAAATGCGCGTGCTGCGCATCAGCAACACCGCCACCGACGCGGCGCTGCCGAACAAGCCGACCATGGTGGTGCTGGGTTCGATCCATGCGCGCGAATACACCCCGGCCGAACTGCTGACCCGGTTCGCCGAATGGCTGGTCAACGGCTACGGCAACGACGCCGAGGCGACCTGGCTGGTCGACAACTTCGCCTTCCAGTTCGTGCTCCAGGCCAACCCCGACGGGCGCAAGAAGGCCGAGGCCGGCGCGTCCTGGCGCAAGAACACCGACAACGCCAACGGCAGCTGCAGCGCCTCGTCCATCGGCGTGGACCTCAACCGCAACTTCCCCTTCCACTGGAACGGCGCCGGCGGCTCCAGCGGCAATGCCTGCGCGGAGACCTACCGTGGCCCGTCCAGCGCCTCCGAGCCGGAAACCCAGAACCTGGTGCGCCTGATCGCCGGCACCCGCAACGCCAACGGCGTGTACACCGGCGGCCTGTTCCCAGACCGCCGCGGCGACGCGACCAGCAGCCCGGCGCCCGACGACTACCAGGGCCTGTTCTTCGACATCCACAGCTATTCGCAGCTGGTGCTGTGGTCCTGGGGCGACACCACCGCGCCGGCGCCCAACAGCACCGCGCTGCAGACCCTGGGCCGGCGCCTGGCCTACTTCAATAACTACCGGCCGCAGCAGTCCAACGAGCTGTACCCCACCGACGGCACCACCGACGACACCATGTACGGGCTGCTGGGCGTGCCCAGCTACACCATCGAGTTGGGCGTGGCCTTCTTCGAGAGCTGCTCGAGCTTCCAGAACTCGACCCTGCCCAACAACCTGCGCGCGCTGCGCTACGCCGCGCGCAACCTGCAGGCGCCGTACCGCTATCCGGCCGGCCCGGACACGCAGAGCGTGAGCGCCTCGGCCGCGACCGTGCCGGCAGGCACGCCGGTGACCATCACCGCCAGCGTCAGCGACGCCACCTTCAACCAGAGCAACGGCACCGAGGCGGTGCAGAACATCGCCTCGGCCAGCGCTTACCTGGACGCGCCGCCGTGGGCGCCGGGCGCATCGGCCATCGCCATGAGCGCCAGCGACGGCAGCTACAACGCCAGCGCCGAGACCGTGACCCTGAGCCTGTCCACCGCCGGCCTCAGCCCGGGCGTGCACACCGTCTACGTGCAGGCCACCGACGCCGCCGGCAAGCCGGGCACGCCCAATGCGGTGCGCTTCACCGTCAGCGGCAGCGGCGGCAACGCGCCGCCAGTGGCCAACTTCACCTCCTCGGCCAGCGGCCTGACCGTAGCGTTCAACGACACCTCCAGCGACAGCGACGGCAGCATCGTCTCGCGCAGCTGGAACTTCGGCGACGGCACCACGTCCACCGCCGCCAGCCCGAGCAAGACCTACGCCGCGGCGGGCAGCTACACCGTCACGCTGACGGTGACCGACGACGATGGCGCCACGAACACCAAGACCGCGTCGGTCACCGTCGGCACGGGCGGCGTGCAGACCTACAGCAACGCCACCGACGTCAACATTCCCGACAACAACGCCACCGGCGCGACCAGCAGCATCGCGGTGAGCGGGCGCTCGGGCAATGCACCGGCCGATGCCAAGGTGTCGGTGAACATCCAGCACCCGTACCGTGGCGATCTGGTCGTGGACCTGATCGCGCCGGACGGCACCGCTTACAACCTGCACAACCGCAGCGGCACCAGCGCCGACCACGTGATCATCACCGACCGCGTCATCGACCTCAGCAGCGAGACGCTCAACGGCACCTGGAAACTGCGCGCCATCGACCGCGCGTCCCAGGACGTGGGCTACATCAACAGCTGGAGCCTGACCTTCTGACGCGCACCGCGCCGCCTGCCCGGTTGCGGCCGGGCGGCGGCGCGGCCGCGTCGCCCGCGCGGCCGGAGCTTCCCCCGGTTCGATCCGATCACGCCCCGGCCGATTCGTCCCTGCGCACCGCGCCGATCGGCCGGGAGCGCCCTGACCCCTGGAGTGCCGTCCCATGTCCCTGTCGCCCCGTCCCTTGCCGACCTTGCTCGCCCTGGCGCTGCTGTGCGCCATCGCACCGGCCAGCGCGCAGCACGCCCACGAACACGCACGCCCCGCAGACGCCAGCGACGATCCGTTCGCGCCGGTGTTCGTGGTCACTTCGCGCGACACCTACGACGCCGGCGTGAAAACCTTGGCGCGCCAGGCGCGCACCGCGCAGGACGCCAGCGGCGCGACCCTGGTGATCTCGGAAGTGCAGACCCACCAGCTGGCCGACATCACCCGCCACGTGCACGAGAAGGAACGCCGCTGCGGCGGCTACTTCGCCTTCGCCAGCCGCGCCGAGGCCGAGGCCTTCGTGCGCAGCGACCGCAGCCGCCAGGCCATGGCCGGCAAGTTCCTGGCCGCCTACACCATCGACAACCAGGCCACGGTCAATCCCTGGCTGGGGCAGGTGGCCGAAGCCAACATCCGCGGCACCATCTCGCACCTGTCCACCCAGTACCCGAACCGTTATTACGCCTCCACCACCGGCCGCACTTCGGCCGAATGGATCCGCAGCACCTGGCTGGGGCTGGCCAACGGGCGCAGCGACGTCAGCGCCGAGCTCTACACCGGCTGCACGAATTGCTCGACCCAGCCTTCGGTGATCCTGACCATCCAGGGCAGCGAGCTACCCAACGAAGTGGTGGTGCTGGGCGCGCACCTGGATTCGATCTCCAATTCCGGCAGCGGCAACGCCATGAACGCGCCGGGCGCCGACGACGACGCCTCCGGCATCGCCACCCTGACCGAGGTGCTGCGCATCGCCATGGCCTCGGGTTACAAGCCCAAGCGCACGGTCAAGTTCATGGGCTACGCGGCCGAGGAAGTGGGCCTGCGCGGCTCCAAGGCCATCGCCACCGCGTATCAGCAGCAGGGCGTGAACGTGGTCGCGGCGCTGCAGCTGGACATGACCAACTACCGCACCAGCGGCGACCCGCACGTCAAGGTCATCACCGACTACTCCAACGCCTCGATGGTGCAGTTCCTGCAGGACCTGTTCGGCGCCTACATGGGCAGCAGCGGCCTGACCCTGGCCACCGAGGCCTGCGGCTACGGTTGTTCCGACCATGCCTCATGGACCGCTGCGGGCTTCCCCTCGGCCATGTACCACGAGGGCCGCTTGTTCTCGCGCCTGCACACCTCCGGCGACACCCTGGCCAACATGGGCAACTCGGCGGTCAACAGCGTGCCTTTCGCCAAGCTGGGCCTGGCCTTCCTGGGCGAAGCGGCCAAGACCGCCGGCAGCGGCGGCAACGCACCGCCGGTGGCGAACTTCAGCTCCTCGGCCAGCGGCCTGACCGTGGCGTTCACCGACAGCTCCAGCGACGGCGACGGCAGCATCGTCTCGCGCAGTTGGAACTTCGGCGACGGCACCACCTCGACGGCGACCCACCCCAGCAAGACCTACAGCGCCGCCGGCACGTACACGGTCACGCTCACGGTCACCGACGACGACGGCGCCACCCACACGAAGACCGCCTCGGTCACGGTGAGCAGCGGCGGCGGCGTGCAGACCTACACCAACGGCACCGACGTCAACATCCCCGACAACAACGCCACCGGTGTGAGCAGCAGCATCGTGGTCTCCGGCCGCAGCGGCTCGGCGCCGGGCGACACGCGGATCTCGGTGAACATCCAGCATCCGTACAAGGGCGATTTGGTCGTCGACCTGATCGCGCCGGACGGCTCGGTCTACAACCTGCACAACCGCAGCGGCGGCAGCGCCGACCACGTGATCCTCACCAATCAGGTCATCAACCTCAGTACCGAACTGCTCAACGGCACCTGGCGGCTGCGCGCGTCCGATCGCGCGGCGCAGGACGTGGGTTACATCAACAGTTGGAGCCTGACTTTCTAATCCGCTGACACGCGTGCGGATCGCGCCACGGCGCGGTCCGCACGCGCGGCGGCGCCTCATGGACGGCCCGCGCGCGAGCGCGACGGCCGCGTTTTCGTTCGTGCCGCGTGAACGCGCGATGCCGCGATGTTTCATCGCTGCAATGCTGTGCGCGCAAGAACGCGAACACCGTTCGTCGGCCATCGCCGCGTGTAAGCGCTTACGTGGCCGTTGCTTGAAGCGCATCACGTCGTGGCACCAAAAGAGTGTCTAGTTTCGGCCGGCGGCCGCCGGCTCTGCCTGTGTCCGTAGCTAACGTCAGGGCGCCGTCGCAGGACCGACCGCCCAGGTCGTTCCGTGCGGGTCCCGACGTATCGCCACAGGAGTGGCATTCAACCTTCGGGGGTTATCACGATGTCCAAGTCTAAGTCGCGTCGCATTCGCATCCATGCGCTCGCCGCCGCCACCGCGGTCGTGCTGTCTTCCTCGCTGTTCGCGCTGCCCGCCGCCGCGGCCGGCCGCGTCGACACCAGCGGTCTGGCCTCGGCCGACACGCATGCGCAGTTCATCGTCAAGTTCCGCGACGGGTCCGCCGCGCGCAGCAGCGCGGGCACCCTGCAGAGCGCATTGACCACCGCCGCTACCGCCGCACGCGGCAACCGCGCCTTCGGCCTGAAGGCGCTGCGGCGCATGGCCATCGGCGCCGAAGTGGTGCGCAGCGATCGCGCCCTGGACCGGGTCGAGGCCGAGGCGCTGATGCGCCAGCTGGCCGCCAATCCGGATGTGGAGTCGGTGGAGGTCGACCGCATGCTGCAAGCGCTGGCCACGCCGAACGACACCCGCTACAACGAGCAGTGGCATTACTTCGAGACCGTGGGCGGCCTGAACCTGCCCAGCGCCTGGGACAACGCCACCGGCACCGGCGTGGTCGTGGCGGTGCTCGACACCGGCATCACCAACCACACCGACCTCAACGCCAACGTCATCGCCGGCTACGACTTCATCACCAACACCACCACCGCCGGCGACGGCAACGGCCGCGACAGCGACCCCAGCGATCCGGGCGACTTCTACAGCATCTACAACTCCAGCTGGCACGGCACCCACGTGGCCGGCACGGTCGCCGCGGTGACCAACAACAACTCCGGCGTGGCGGGCGTGGCCTACAACGCGCGGATCTCGCCGGTGCGCGTGCTCGGCCGCGGCGGCGGTACCATCTCCGACATCGCCGACGCCATTGTCTGGGCCTCGGGCGGCACGGTCAGCGGCGTGCCGGCCAACGCCAATCCGGCCGAGGTCATCAACCTCAGCCTGGGCGGCAGCGGCTCGTGCAGCGCGGCCATGCAGACGGCGATCACCGGCGCGGTCGGCCGCGGCACCACCGTGGTCATCGCCGCCGGCAACAGCAACGCCAACGTGTCCGGCTTCACCCCGGCCAACTGCAACAACGTCATCGCCATCGCCTCCAACGACCGCGAGGGCAACCGCGCCTCGTATTCCAACTACGGCGCGCTGATCGACGTGACCGCGCCCGGCGGCGAAACCGCGGTGGCCGGCAACGGCGTGCTGTCCGCGCTCAACACCGGCACCACCACGCCCGGCACCCAGACCTACGCCTTCTACCAGGGCACCTCGATGGCCGCCCCGCACGTGGCCGGCGTGGTCGCGCTGATGCAGTCGGTGGCCTCGCCAGCCAAGACCCCGGCCGAGATCGAGACCATCCTGAAGAACACCGCACGCGCGCTGCCGGGCACCTGCAGCGGCGGTTGCGGCGCCGGCATCGTCGACGCCAACGCCGCGGTGCTCGCGGCCGCGGGCGGCGGCAACGCCGCGCCGGTGGCCAACTTCAGCGTCAGCACCAGCCTGCTCACCGCGACCTTCACCGACAGCTCCACCGACAGCGACGGCAGCATCGTCTCGCGCAGCTGGAACTTCGGCGACGGCAACACCTCCACCGCGACCAGCCCCAGCCATACCTATGCGGCGGCCGGCACCTACACCGTCACCCTCACGGTCACCGACGACGACGGCGCCAGCAACACCAAGACCGCTACGGTCACGGTCAGCGACAGCAGCGGTCCGCAGACCTACAGCAACACCGCCGACTACACCATCAACGACAACAGCACCGTCGAAAGCCCGATCAGCGTGTCCGGCCGCACCGGCAACGCGCCGACCAACGCTTCGGTCTCGGTGAACATCGTCCACACCTACCGCGGCGACCTGGTGGTCGACCTGGTGGCGCCGGACGGCAGCGTCTACAACCTGCACAACCGCGCCGGCGGCAGCGCCGACAATCTGGTCCAGACCTATACGCGCAACCTGTCCACGGAAGCGCTCAACGGCACCTGGAAGCTGCGCGTGCGCGATGCGGCCACGCTGGACACCGGCTATATCAACAGCTGGAGCATCACGTTCTGAAGCACGACTCCGGCGCGCCCTGGCGGCGCGCCGGACCCGCTCGCATCGAACGCACACTGCCCGTCATTCCGGCGTAAGCCGGAACCCATTGGGCCTTCTGCTCTCAGCGCGAGGTTATGCGGCGC
The DNA here is from genome assembly GCF_003382365.1 of Lysobacter silvisoli. Classification (NCBI taxonomy): domain Bacteria; kingdom Pseudomonadati; phylum Pseudomonadota; class Gammaproteobacteria; order Lysobacterales; family Lysobacteraceae; genus Lysobacter; species Lysobacter silvisoli. The sequence continues at coordinate 9,806 of NZ_QTSU01000001.1, forward strand.
TACCAGCGTGGCTGCAACGAGCAAGTCAAGATGGATTCCGGCTTGCGCCGGAATGACGGGGTGGAGTGACGGGTTAAATCGGCCGGCAGGCGCCTCACACCGCTTCGAAGCGGTTCGCGGCCACGTTCTTGCGCACCTTGCGCGGGTCCCAGATACGCCCGTTCATGGCGATGTACACCCCCGGCGGCAGCGACTGCACCGCGCCGACCGCGCAACCGACGTTGAACTCGGCATCGGAGCCGCGGAAGCGCGCCGGACTCAGCGCGCCGGTGAGCACGATGGTCTTGTCTTCCAGCGAGGCCAGCACCTTGGCCGTTTCGACCATGGTGTCGGTGCCGTGGGTCACCAGTACGTGCTTGGCCGGCTGCGCCGCGATCGCGGCGCGGATCAGCTCGCGGTCTTCGGCGGTGATGTGCAGCGAGTCCTTGCGGATGATCGGAATCACGTTGAACTGAAAGCCCACGCCCAGCTCGCGCAGGATGCCGCCGATCTGCGGCTCGCCGATCTGGTAGTCGGACTTGTCGTCGAAGTAGATCTTGTCGATCGTGCCGCCGGTGGTGACGATGCAGAGCTGGTCCATCGAAGCAGGGTCGCGTGGCTGGGGGTGGCCGCAATTATAGGCCCGCGCGCACGGCGCCTGTGGCGGCAATAGAGGCGCAGCGGAACTGTGGGAGCGGCGTCAGCCGCGATCGGCCGCCGACGCAGCTTCGGCCTTTGCGCGGCCAGGCCATCGCGGCTGACGCCGCTCCGACAGCGAAGCGAACCCGCGCTTGCGCGGTCAGGCCCCGGGCTTGGCCCCGAAGCGCAGGCGCAGCCCCGGCAGGCTGGCCGAGAACACCACCGCCACCGCCAGCAGCAGCTCGGCCCAGGCGTAGAGCCGCTCCGGCGGCCGCGACCAGGCCACCATGACCCCGTGGCTGAACCAGGCCAGCGCCAGCACCGCCGACCAGAAGCCGGCGCGCGCGCCACCGCGCCACACGCCCAGCGCCAGCCAGGCCGGCGGCAATGCGAACACCGCCAGCGCCACCCAGTCCGCCGCCACGCCGAACCAGGCCGCGTACAGCGCCGCCAGCGCCAGCAGCGAGCCCAGCAGCATCTTGCGCGCAGCGCTCACCGGCTCACCTTGAGGGTCAGTTCGGCCACGCGCCGGCCCAGGGCGCGCGCCAGCCGCGCCTCGTCCTCGCTGGGTTGCGGGTCGTCCTGGTTGCCGGCCACGTGGCTGGCTCCATAGGGCGTGCCGCCGGTGCGGGTGCTGCTCAGCGCCGGCTCGGTGTAGGGAATGCCGACGATCACGCAGCCGTGGTGCAGCAGCGGCACCATCATGGTCAGCAGGGTCGATTCCTGGCCGCCGTGCTGGGTGGCGGTGGAAGTGAACACCGCCGCCGGCATGCCGACCAGGGCGCCGCTGGCCCATTCCGCGCCCAGCCCGTCCAGCCAGTGCTTGACCGGCGCGGCCATGTTGCCGAAGCGGGTGGGGCTGCCCAGCACCAGGCCCGCGCATTCGGCCAGGTCGCGCGCCTCGACATAGGGCGCGCCGTCCTCGGGTACCGGCGGCGCCGCGGTCTGGGTGACCGCGGCCACCGGCGGCACGCTGCGCAGGCGCGCCTGCACGCCCTCGACCTCGCCGATGCCGCGCGCGATCTGCCGGGCCAGCCGCGCCACCGATCCGCCGCGGCTGTAATAGAGCACCAGTACTTCGGTCATCGCTGTCTCCTGAGTGCCGCCAGGATAGAGGCGAGCCGCCGCGCGCGCGAGCCGCCGAGGCAGGGCCGCGGCCCGCAGCGCCCGTGCATGCCGTCCGCACGCGCCATCGGTTACCCTGCCCGGCGATGGAACCGCTGACCACGATCAACCGTTGGGGCGAGCGCGTGCGCGACCGCGCGCGCGTGAGCACCTTCTTCCGTTTCCTGGCCCGCCGTTTCCTGGACGACAACCTGTTCCAGGCCGCCGGCGCGCTGTCCTACACCACGGTGTTCGCGTTGGTGCCACTGTCGATGGTGGTGTTCGGCGTGCTCTCCGCGTTCCCGGTGTTCGGCGAATGGAGCGACCGCCTCAGCGACTACGTGTTCTCCAACTTCGTGCCCTCGGCCGCGCGCTCGGTCGAGGCCAGCCTGAAGCAGTTCTCGGCCAACATCGGCCAGCTCACCGCAGCCGGCGTGATCGCCCTGGTGGTGTCGCTGCTGATCACCCTCAACGGGGTCGAGGCCAGCTTCAACCGGATCTGGCGGGTCAAGGCGGCGCGGCCGCAGGTCGGCCGCTTCCTGGTCTATTGGACGGTGCTGACCCTGGGCGCGCTGATGGCCGCGGCCAGCCTGGCGGTGTCGGCCAAGTTCTTCGCCATGGACGTGTTCGAGACCCAGCCCGGGCGCTGGCTGGAAACGACCATGCTGCGGCTGGCGCCGGTGCTGATCGAATGGATGGCGTTCACCGCGATCTACCGGGTGGTGCCGCACCGCACCGTGCACTGGCGCCATGCGGCGGCCGGCGCGCTGCTGGCCACGGTGCTGTTCGAACTGGTGAAGTGGGGCATCGGCCTGTATCTGGGCAGCTTCGGCTCCTACTCCAAGATCTACGGCGCCTTCGCCGCGGTGCCGATCTTCCTGCTGTGGATCTACCTGAGCTGGATCGCGGTGCTGCTGGGCGCCTCGCTGGCCTCGTCGATCTCGGCCTTCCGCTACCAGCCGGCGGCCATGCGCCTGCCGCTGGGCTTCGAAATGTACGGGCTGCTGCGGCTGCTGGCGCGCTTCAACGAGGCGCGCGCCGATGGCCGCGGCCTGCACAGCGACGAGATCCAGCAACTGGAGCCCATGCTCACCGACACCCTGGTCCAGCAGATGCTCTCGCAGCTGTGCGAGATCAAGGTGGTCGCGCGCGCCGAGGCCGGCGAATGGCTGCTCTCGCGCGACCTGGACGATCTGTCGCTGGGCGAACTCTACGAAGCCTGCGGCCTGCGCATTCCGATCGCCGAAGCCCGCCTGCCCTGCCGCGACGACTCGCTGGGGCGCTCGGCGGTGGCGGCCATGGACGAACTACGGGTGCCGCTGCGCGAACTGCTCAAACGCCGCGTTTCCACCATCCACGCCGACGAGGAATGAGACCGATGACGCCACGCCGCTACGCCCCGACCCTCGTGCTGCCGCTGCTGGCCCTGGCGCTGGCGGCCTGCGACCGGCCGGCGCCCGCGCCGCCGGCCGCGCCCGAGGCGCCGAAGCCGGCGCAGCCCGCCGCGGCGCCCGACGCGCCGACAGCCGCGCCCGAAGGCGCCGCGCCCTCGGACACGCCGGAGCTGAACATCGCGACCCTGGACAAGGGCCAATACGACCTGGCCGCGCACCGCGGCAAGTGGGTGGTGGTGAATTTCTGGGCGACCTGGTGCGCGCCGTGCCTGAAGGAAATGCCCGAGCTGTCGGCGATGGACGCCATGCGCGAACACATCGAAGTGATCGGCCTGGCCTACGAGGAAATCGAGCCGGCCGACATGCGTGCGTTCCTCAAGACCCATCCGGTGGTCTACCCCATCGCCATCGTCGATACCTACGATCCGCCCAAGGCCTTCGAAACCCCGCGCGGCCTGCCCATGACCTATCTGATCGGCCCGGACGGCAAGGTCGCCGACAAGTTCCTGGGCCCGGTCACCGCGGCCATGATCGAAGGCGCGATCGCCAAGGCCGGCGGTCCCAAGCCCGGCGAATCGGTCGAGGCTAAGGCCGGCACGTGAGCGCGGCGCGCTACTACGTCAGCGGCAAGGTCCAGGGCGTGTGGTTCCGCGCGTCCACGCGCGAGCAGGCGCTGGCGCTAGGCCTGCGCGGCTACGCGCGCAACCTGGCCGACGGGCGGGTGGAAGTGCTGGCGGCCGGCGCGGACGACGCGCTGACCCAGTTGCAAGCCTGGCTGCAGCGCGGACCGACGCATGCGCGCGTGGACCGCGTGCTGCGCGAGGACGCCGGCGAACACGAGGCCGGGGACGGCTTTGTTTGCAGCTGAGCGCGGCGCTCAGGCCGGGCCGGGCTCGGCCATGAGCCGACCGCCGCGCCATTCGCGCTGCTCGCGGATGTAACCGCACCGCTGCAGGTAATCGAAGATCGAGCGCACCGTGACCACCGGATAGTCGCCGGACAGGCGCGTGGCCACCGGATGATCGGTGAAGGCGACGTTGGCCGCGAACAGCCCGCCCAGCACGCGCTTGGTGTAGGGCACATGGATGCGGTCGGGCTTGAATCCATCGGCCTGCGCGCGCCGGTAGGCCGCACGGCGGTCGCCGATGCCCGCGCCTTCGTCCGCGCTCGCGGCCAGCATCTCCAGCACCCAGGCGGTGGAGTTCTGATACTCCTTGCTGCCCGGCCGGGCGATCAGGCTGTAATGCGGCTGGTGCAGCGCGCGCTGCGGCAGCGCCTGCATCCGCGCGGCCAGCCGCTGCGCCTGCGCCGGCTGCAGCCAGACGATGCGCGCGTCCTGGTTGACCAGGTCGTCGCTGAAGAAATTGACCAGCCCTTGCGCATACAGCCGCGAGCGATCGCTGCCGCATTCGTTGAGCAGATGCACCACGGTCCAGCGGCCGTTGGCGTGATCGCGCACCGCGAAGCCGACGTGGCTGTAGACCAGGCCTTGCGCCGACAGATCCGTGCCCACGCGCGCCACCAGCGCCGCCGGCGCGTCGGCCTGGTCCAGCGCCTGCGCCACGCGCAGCGCCGTGGCCGCGGCGGCGGCGACTTTCTCCGCCGGCACGGTTTGCGTTTCGCAGTGGGTGCCGGCCAGTGCGGGCGGTGCGAACGCGGCGGCCAGCAGGGCGGCGCACAGGATCAGTGCTCGCCAAGACGAGGTGGGGTTACGCATGGGGAGTGGCTTCCTTCGGAGCAATGGGACGTCAGCCGATCGGCCGGCTATGCAGCAGCGAGCGCGCGCGCTCGTTGGGCACGAAGCACAGCTTGTGACCGTCGACGCTGAGCAGCCAGCCGGCGGCGACCGCGCTGACCACCACCGCCTGGCCCGCGCGCAGGCCCAGTTCCTTGGCCGCCTCGGCCGACAGGTAGACCACGAACGAGGCGCCCACGCCCACGGCCGACACGGTCACGGCCACGCCCTGGGCGCTGGCGCCGACCGCGGTGACCGAGAACTTGGCGCCTTCCGACAGCGCCAGCGACACCGCCACCGGTACTTCGACCGAGGCGTTTAGGCTGGCTTCGGACTGGCGGCTGACGGCGTCGGACTGCACGGCGGCAAAGGCTGGCGTCCCTGCCAGCAGGCCGAACACGGCCATCGAAACCACCACTAGGGTCGGAGTGCGGCGGGGCGGGATCCTGGCCATGGCGCTGACTCGTTGGGGAGTGCGGCCACGCTGTTCGTGGCCGCGGGCCCGTGCAAGAGGCACCGGTGAGGTGCCTCCCTAAGCGCCGCGCGGTAGCGTATTTTTATACCCCATGGCCCTGTCCCTGGAACTCGTCGACGCCCTGAAGCGCTTTCTGCGCGCCCAGGACCTCACTTACCGCGACCTGGCCGCGCGCCTGAAGCTCAGCGAGGCGGCGGTCAAACGCATGTTCTCCAAGCGCGCGATGAGCCTGGAGCGGCTGGAGCAGATCTGCGACGTGCTCGACATCGGCCTGGTCGAACTCAGCGCCGAGGCCGCGCGCGGCCGCACCGCCATGGCCGAGCTCAGCGAGGCCCAGGAACAGGCGCTGGTGGACGAGCCGGCGTTGCTGCTGGCGCTGTTTCTGACCTTGAATCGCTGGAAACAGGCGGACGTGCAGGAGCATTTCCTGTTCGACGACGCGCAATGGACGCGGTTGCTGGTGCGCCTGGACCGGCTGGGCATCATCGAGCTGATGCCGGGCAACCGCGGCCGCCCGCTGACCGCGCGCAATTTCCGCTGGCGCGCGGACGGGCCGATGGAGCGCTACTTCCGCCTGAACCTGCTGGGCGACTACTTCGCCGATCCCTTCGACGGCGAACAGGACGTGCTGTTGCTGCTCAGCGGCAGCCTCAGTCCGGCCGGCATCCGCCAGCTCAAGCAGCGGCTGGGCGAGGTGGCGCGCGAGTTCGACGCGCTGCTGGCGCGCGATGCGGCGCTGAGCGCGCAGCAGCGGGTGGGGGTGAGCCTGGTGCTGGCGCAGAAGCCTTGGTTGCTGCAGTTGTTTCATCCCTATCGGCGGTCGCAGGCGGGGTGAACGCCGGGCCGGTGGATGGGTCTCGGAGCGCGGGGCTCGGGGGAATCGCGGCTTACGCCGCTCCCACAGGAAGCAGAGCAAGCTTTCGCGCCTTTGCCTCTGATTCCCCCTTTGAAAGGGGGCTAGGGGGGATTTGCTTTTGCTTCGAAGCACCGCGATCTGCGCAACATCACGGTCGCGGCTCACGCCGCTCCTACCCCAAGGCCGAAGCGCTGGCCGGCTTACTTCTTCTTGGCGACGGTGTTCTTCGCGCCCAGCGGTTTCAGCGCCCGGTAGCGCTCCTTCTTCGGCTTGCCCGTCAGCGGCGGGAACTCGATCTTCTGCGCCGGCACCTTGTGCTCCGGCGCGCGCGCGAGCAGGTCGCGGATCAGGGTCAGCCGGCCCTGGCGCTGGTCGTTGAAGTCCACCAGGGTCCAGGGTGCGTGCTTGGTATGGGTGGCGGCGAGCATGGCCTCGCGCGCGCGGGTGTAGTCGTCGTAATGCTTGCGCGCTTCCACGTCGATGGGCGAGAGCTTCCAGCGCTTGAGCGGGTCGGCCAGGCGTTCGGCGAAGCGCTCCTCCTGCTTGTCCTGGTCGCAGCACAGCCAGTACTTGAACAGCACGATGCCGTCGTCGGTGAGCAGCTTTTCGAACGCGGGCGCCTGCTTGAGGAAGGCCGCCACCTGCGCGGGCTTGGCGTAGCCCATGACCTGTTCCACGCCGGCGCGGTTGTACCAGCTGCGGTCGAACAGCACGATTTCGCCGGCGGCCGGCAGATGCGAGACGTAGCGCTGGAAATACCACTGCGTGCTTTCGCGGTCGCTGGGCTTGGGCAGCGCGACCACGTGGCATTGGCGCGGGTTCAGATGCTGCGAGATCGCCTCGATCACGCCGCCCTTGCCGGCGGTGTCGCGGCCTTCCAGGATCACCATCACCCGCTGGCCGCTGTGCTGCACCCAACGCGCCACCTCGACCAGCTCGCGTTGCAGCGGTTCCAGCTGGGCTTCGTAGTCCTTGCGCTTGAGCTTACTCATCGTGCGGCCTTCTTGCGCGGCGCGCGGCTGCGCTTGGTGCCGGCCATGGCGCTGGCCACCTCCAGCAGCGCGCCTTGCTGGCTGCTGTTGAGCGCGCGGTAGGCGGCGAGCAGGTCGTGCTCGCCCTGGGTGCGGGCCGGGTCCAGGGTGCTGGCCAGCTCCGACAGCAGCGCCCCGGCGGGCACGCCGAAGGTGCGGGCCAGGGCGTCGAGCTGGTCCTTGCCGGGCAGCTTGTCGCCCTGCAGCCAGGCGCTGACGGTGGCCACGCCCGCGCGCGGGATCGCGGTGGCGATGTCGGCCGCGTTCATGCCGCGGGCCTTGGCGAGCAGACGCAGGGTGGTGCCTAGCGGCATGGCGAGCACTCCTTGTGAGCGGAACACGATTAACTGGGTTCGTGCAGACGCGGACGCAACGTGGCCAGGTTGCAGGGCCGGGTGCGGGCGTCGAGCTGGGCGCGGACGATGCGCTCCCAGGCGGTGCGGCAGGCCGAGGTGGAGCCGGGCAGACAGAACAGGAAGGTGCCGTTAGCCAGGCCTGCGAAGGCGCGCGACTGCAGCGTGGACGTGCCGATCTCTTCGAAGCTCAGCGCGCGGAACAGTTCGCCGAAGCCCGGCATTTCCTTGTCCAGCAGCGGCAGCAGCGCTTCGGGCGTGGAGTCGCGGCCGGTGAAGCCGGTGCCGCCGGTGACCAGGATGCCGTCGGCGCGGCGGTCGGCGATCCACTGCGACACCACCGCGCGCAGACGGTAACGGTCGTCGGGTAGGAGCTGGCGGTCGTACAGCTGGTGGCCGGCGTCGCGCAGCGCCTGGACGAGGTAATCGCCAGAGCTGTCTTCGGCGAGGGTGCGCGAGTCCGATACGGTCAGCACGCACAGTTGCAACGGGATGAAGTCGCGTTCTGCGGTCATCGGCGCAGCCTAACCGATCGTGCGCGATCGCGGCCACGCCCGCGCGGCGGCGGCGCGAACTCGGCGGTCAGCCAATCCCACACCGCCTGTTGCGCTGGACCGGCGTGGCCGCGTTGGCGCAGCAGGCGCCCGGCGGGCGCGGGCAGCTCCGGGCCGAACGGCGCGACCAGCACGCCGCGCGCCAGATCGTCCTGGACCAGGCTGTGACTGAGCAGGGCCACGCCCTGGCCGGCCACCGCGGCCTGGATCGCATGGCTTTCCTCGCTGAAGCGCAGGCCGCCGCGCACATCGCCGTGGCGCAGCCGGGCTTGGCGCAGCCAGTGCGTCCACGTCGGGCGGTCCGGCGCGGGGCGATGCCAGTCGAAATGGATCAGGCGCTGCGCGGCCAGGTCGGCGGGCGTGCGCAAGGCCAGGCGCGGACTGGCCACGGGCAGGAAACGGTCGTCGGGCAGGGCCTGCGCTTCCAGCTCCGCTTCGTCGCGGCCGCCGTAGCGCACCGCCAGGTCGGCGCCGCCGTGGGTCAGGTCGACCACCGCGTGCGAGGCCAGGATGCGCAGTTCGACGCGCGGATGCAGTTGCTGGAAGCGCGGCAGCCGCGGCAGCAGCCAATGCGCGGCAAAGGCCGGCGTCACCGCCAGGGTCACCGCCTGCGCGCGCGGCGGCGCCAGCGCGGCCAGCGCTTCGGCGAAGGCGTCGAAGCCCTGGCGCAGCACCGGCAACAGGCTGTGCGCGGCGGCGGTGAGCTCGACCCGGCGGGTGTGGCGCTCGAACAGCGCCAGGCCCAGCCAGGTTTCCAACTGGCGGATCTGGTGGCTAACCGCGGCGGCGGTGACCGCCAGTTCCTCGGCGGCGAGCTTGAAGCTGCGGTGGCGCGCGGCGGCTTCGAAGGCGCGCAGTTGCGACAGCGGCGGAAGACGGCGCATAGATGAATAAAATTTGTCTGTTACGGCAAATCTTATCGTTTGTCGCGTGATCTTGCTGGGAGGAAAGTGGTCGCCATTCCGGGGACGCACAAATCCACATCATTCATCAGGAGATGACCATGGCGACCTTGCTCCACCTCGATGCCAGCGCGCGGCCGGGCCGTTCCGGCGAGCGGCCGCACGGCTCGCATACCCGCCGCTTGTCGGCGCGCTTCGTCCAGCAATGGCGGCAGGCTCGCCCCGGCGACCGGGTGATCTACCGCGACCTGGGCCTGGCGCCGCCGCGGCCGGTCACCGGCGACTGGATCCATGCGGCGTTCACCCCGCCCGCACAGCGCGAGCCCTGGATGCACCAGGCGCTGGCCGAAAGCGATGCTCTGGTCGACGAACTGCTGTCGGCGGACCTGATCGTGGCCGGCGTGCCCATGTACAACTTCGGCGTGCCGGCGGGGTTCAAGGCCTACATCGACAACATCGTGCGCGTGGGCCGCACCTTCGGCTTCGACCGCGAACGCGTGGGCGAGCCGTACTGGCCGCTGCTGGCGGGGCAGGGCAAGCGCATCGCGGTGCTGAGCGCGCGCGGCGACTACGGTTACGACGAGCGCCTGCGCGCGATGAACCATGTCGAGCCCGCGATCCGCACGCCGCTGGGCTACCTGGGCGTGGACTGGGCCGGCTCGGTGGCGGTGGAGTACGACGAGTTCGGTGGCGAGCGGCTGCAGCGGTCGATGGAGGCGGCCGAGGCGGGCGTCGATGCGTTGGTGGCGCAGCTGCTCGCGGATGAGACGGCCGTGGCAGCCTGAGCCCACCGCTGATCTTCCCCCTTTGTTGAGGGGGACTGAGGGGGATTTGTTTTTTGGCGCAGCGGGGTAAGAGCAACAGCAAAAGCAAAATCCCCCGTCATCCGCTGTGCGGATGCCGCCCCCTTTTTCAAAGGAGGCTAAAAGCGGGCTGGTTGTTCCGGGGTGTTCTTAAGCCCGCTTTGCCATAGTTTTGACCGCCACCGCGAAATCCGCCGCGAAACCGTCCATATCGAACAGGCCGCTGTCCGCGCGCCGCTGCTCCACGGCCGCGCGCAGCGCCGCCAGCGCGGAGGGATCGCGTCCCAGTTCGACCGCGCGCGCCACGAAGGCCTCGTCGCTGTCGACGTTGAGCGCGTCCAGGCCCAAATGATGGTTGAGGCTGCCGGCCACGCGCGCGGCGAAGGTCGCGCCAGGTCGGGTCAGCACCGGGCAGCCGGCCCACAGCGCGTCGGAGGCGGTGGTGTGGGCGTTGTAGGGTTCGGTGTCCAGGAACAGGTCGGCGTGGCGCAGCCGAGCCAGATAATCCGCATGCGGCTGCTTGGCCATGAACACCAGCCGCTGCGGTTCCACGCCTTGCGCCTGCGCGTACGCGCGCAGGCGCGCATCGGCCTGGCCGGGGCCGGACAGCAGCCACAGCACGCTGCCGGGCACCGCGCGCAGCACCGCCAGCGCGCGCGCCATGCTGCGCGGGTTGAGCTTGTAGCTGTTGTTGAAGCAGGCGTAGACGGTGCCGTGCTCGGGCAGGCCGCAGTCGGCGCGCGCGGGCGGCAGCGGCACCGCACGCGCGGTGTCGGAGGGCTGGAAGCAGCGTGGCAGCCGCAGCACGGTCTCGCTGTAGTGCGCTTGCATCCAGTCGGGCAGGGCGTAGCCGTCGGCGAGCACGTAATCGATCCACGGCGCGCCCGAGGTGCCGGGGTAGGCCAGCCAGTTCACCTGCACCGGCGCCGGGCGCAAGGCCAGCGCTTCCGGCGCGCCGCCGCCGCCCCAGCCGCGCAGGTCGAACAGCACCTCGATGCCGGCGGCGCGGACGGCCGCGGCGATCTGCGCATGCGGCCACCGCGAGACGTCGTGCAACGCATGCGCCGCGGCCTGCAGGCGCCGCCGGATCGGGCTGCCGTCGTCGCCGTTGAGCGCGAACAGATGCAGTTGCAGATCGGCCTGCGCGCGCAGCGCTTCGAACAGGGCCACGGTCAGCAGGCCGGTGGGATGGGCGCCGAAACCGTTGGACAGAAAGCCCACGCGCAACGGGCCGCCGCCGTCGCCGCGCGGCGCCGGCGGCAACGGGCGCACCACGCGGGCGATCGCATCGGCGCGCAGGCGCGCGCAACGCAGCTGCTCGGCGGCGTCGGCGTCCTCGCTGAGGAAGGCGAAGGGTTCCACCGCGGCCTGTCCGGCGGCGACCGCGGCGCGTACCTGCCGCGACAGCGCGTCCAGGTCGCGCCAATCGCAGAGCTTGCGCCGCCAGGCCAGCAGATAAGCGGCCAGCTGCGGTTCCTGCGGCGCCAGCGCATGCGCGCGCGCATACGCGTCGGCGGCGGCTTCGGCTTCGCCGCTGTCTTCCAGTGCATGGCCCAGCCACACCGCGATGCCGGGGTGATCGGGCGCGCGCTGCGCGGCTTCGCGCAGGCTGGCCACCGCGTCCTCGCGGCGGTCCAGCATCCATTGCGCGCGGCCCAGCCGCGCCAGCGCTTCGGGGTGGCCGGGGCGCAGGGCCAGCGCGCGGCGCGCGGCGGCCTCGCCGGCGGCGGCGTCGCCGGCATCGAGCTCGTGTTCGGCCAGCACGATCCAGGCGAATGCGTCGCCGGGGTCGCGTTGCAGCGCCTGGCGCAGGCTCGCGCGCGGATCGTTCAAGGGCTCAGGCCGCGATCAGCGGCAGGTGGTAGCGCTGGGTGCCGTCGTAGCGGCGCCAGCCGGCGCCGTCGTACAGCGCCTGCGCGGTGGCGTTGTCGTGGTCGGTTTCCAGTTCCAGGCGCACCGCGCCGTCTTCGCGCGCGTGCTCCACCGCGGCCGCCAGCAGGGCCTGGGCCAGGCCGCGGCGGCGCGCGTCGGCGTCCACGTACAGATCGTTGAGCACCCACACCCGCGCCGCGCGCACCGAGGAGTACATGGGGTAGAGCTGGGTGAAGCCGGCGCTGCGGCCGTCGAGCTCGGCCAGGAACACCACCGATTCGTCGCGGCGCAGGCGCTCGCCCAGGAACGCGCGCGACACGGCTTCGTCGTTCTTTTGGGTGTAGAAGTGACGGTAGCGGTCGAACAGCGGCGCCAGGGCGTCGAGGTCGTCGATATGGGCGCGGCGGACGATGGGCGGCATAAGCGGGTGCGGTGGCGGACTGGGCCCGATTATGGCGCCGGGTCTGCCGGCGCGTCATGCGCTGGGGCCGGACGTGTGTGTGCACAGGCGCGCTTTTCGCGGGCGTCGGGGTGCGGATTGTCAAAAGGGGGCGTTTCACCATGGGCAGGAACGCCGCTGCTATCCGGTATCCGTCTTTCCGGCGTAAGCCGGAACCCATGTCGCTTTCGCCCTTTCCGTGGCTGGAGCGAGGTCAAAATGGGTTCCGGCTTACGCCGGAATGACGGGGGAAGGTCCGGGCCGGCGTATCGCCCACTGTGGGAGCGGCGTGAGCCGCGATGGCGATCGGCGACGGCGCCCGATCCGAGATGCGATCGCGGCTCACGCCGCTCCCACAGCAGGCGCGTGGGCGCGCTCAGTCGTCGGTCAGGCGCGCCAGTTCGTCGGCCTGGTGTTCCTGCATCAACCGGTCGGTCAGCGCGTCCAGGCCGCCTTCGATGACGTTGGGCAGGTCGTACAGGGTCAGGCCTTCGACGCGGTGGTCGGTGATCCGGCCCTGCGGGAAGTTGTAGGTGCGGATGCGCTGGCTGCGGTCGCCGCTGCCGACCTGCAGCTTGCGCGTGGCCGCCTGCGCGGCCGCGGCCTTGGCTTCCTGCGCTTCGGCCAGCATCGCCTTGAGCCGCTTCATGGCCTTGTCGCGGTTGGCGTGCTGGCTGCGCTCGGTCTGGCTTTCCACCACGATGCCGCTGGGCGCGTGGGTGATGCGGATGGCCGAGTCGGTCTTGTTGACGTGCTGGCCGCCGGCGCCGGAGGAACGGAAGGTGTCGATGCGCAGGTCGGCCGGGTTGATCTCGATCGGTTCGCCCTCGGGCTCCACCGCGATGATCGCCACCGTCGCCGCCGAGGTGTGGATGCGGCCCTGCGACTCGGTCGCGGGCACGCGCTGCACGCGGTGGGTGCCGGATTCGAACTTCAGCCGCGAGTAGGCGCCGCGGCCTTCCACGCGCGCGATCACTTCCTTGTAGCCGCCGTGCTCGCCGGCGCTGGCCGATTCCACTTCGACCTTCCAACCCTGGCGTTCGGCATAGCGCGCGTACATGCGGAACAGGTCGCCGGCGAAGATCGCGGCCTCGTCGCCGCCGGTGCCCGCGCGCACTTCCAGGTACACGTCGCCTTCGTCGCGCGGGTCCTTGGGGATCAGGTGCGCGAGCAGTTCGGCGTCCAGCCGCTGCAGGCGTTCCTGGGCCGCGGCGATTTCCTCTTCGGCCAGTTCGCGCAGTTCGGGGTCGGTGCGCATGGCCTCGGCCGAGGCCAGGTCGGCCTTGGCCTGGGCTTCGGCGCTCAGCGCCAGCACCACGGGTTCCAGCTGGGCGAACTCGCGCGAACTCTTGCGGAAGCGCTCGGCGTCGGCGATCACGCCGGGGTCGGCGAGGAGGCGTTCGAGTTCTTCGCGGCGTTCGGCCAGCGCTTCGAGTTTGCGGCGTAGGGTCGGGGTCATGGGCGGCGGCGGACGATGGAGTAGGGCGGGCGTGCGAAGGGCGGCATGGCCGCCTCGCTACGACTCGCGCTCGCCGTCGTCGCCGTGCTCGGCGCCCGTGTGCGGGAACAGTTTTTCCGCCGCGCGCGCGAGTTCGGCGTTGCCGCTGAGCGCGGCCTCGCGCAGGGCCACGGTCGGCGCGTGCAGCAGGCGGTTGGTCAGGGTGTGGGCGAGGAAATCCAGCACCTGCGCCGGGTCCTGCCCGGATTCGAGTTGCTGCCGGGCCTTGGCCAGCACGTCGGCGCGCGCGGCCTCGCCGTGCGCGCGCAGGCGCTTGAGCGGCGCGGTGCGGGTGCTGGCGGCCAGGGTTTCGGCATAGCGCGCCACCTGCAGGTCGACGATGGCCTCGGCCTCGGTCGCGGCCTCGCGGCGGCTGCGGCGGTTGTCTTCGATCGCGCGTTCCAGGTCGTCCACGGTGTACAGGAACACGTCCTTGAGGTCGGCCACGTCGGCGGCGATGTCGCGCGGCACCGCCAGGTCCAGCAGCAGCATGGGCCGGTGCTTGCGCTGGGCCAGCGCGGCGGCGACCTGGGCGCGGTGCAGGATGGGTTCGCGCGCGGCGGTGGCCGACAGCACCACGTCGGCCTCGGCCAGGTGGCGGTCGATCTCGCTCAGCGGCAGGGCCACGCCGCCGTGGCGGGTGGCCAGGTCCTGGGCGTGGGCCAGGGTGCGGTTGGCGATCAGCAGGCGCTTGGCGCGCGCCTGCACCAGGTGGCGCGCGGCCAGCTCCACGGTCTCGCCGGCGCCGATCAGCAGCACGGTGGACTCGTCCAGGCGGGCGAAGGATTCCTGCGCCAGGCGCACCGCGGCCGAGGCCACCGACACCGGGTTGGCGCCGATGCGGGTGTCGGTGCGTGCGCGCTTGGCGGTGGAGAAGGCCTGTTGGAACAGACGATCGAGTTGGCCGCCCAGGCTGCCGGCGTTGCGCGCGGCGGCCCAGGCGTCCTTGACCTGGCCCAGGATCTGCGGCTCGCCCAGCACCAGCGAATCCAGCCCGGTCGCCACGCGGAACAGGTGGCGCACGGCCTCGTCGTCGCGGTGACGGTACAGATAGGTGTGCAGATCGCCGACATCGTCGGGATGGGTGGCCAGCCAGTCGGCCAGCGCGTCGCCGCCGTCGTCGGCCACCGCGTACAGCTCGGTGCGGTTGCAGGTGGACAGCAGCGCGACCTCGCGCACCTGCGGCAAGGCATGCAGCTGCGCCAGCGCCGCCGGCACGGCGTCGGCCGAAAACGCCACGCGCTCGCGCAGGCTGACCGGCGCGGTCTGGTGGTTGATGCCGAGGACGAACAGGCTCATCGCGCGCTCAGGCGTCCGGGAGCATGCGCCGACCGGGGCCGACGGGGCGGGGTGGGAAACATCCGTTCAGGTGCTTGCGATAAGCTGCGGGCTGCTGAAGGCCGCCATTCTACCGGCCCCGCGGGTTTCGACGAATTCGATGGATTCGATGGCTTCCATTCACGGTTCCTTGCCCCGCCGTCGCGCCAGCGGCACCCCTGCCAGGCTCCTGCTGAGCGCCTCCCTGGCCCTGATCCTGTCGCCGGCCCTGGCCGCGCCGGCCGCGCGCTCCGCCGCGGCCGCGCCGCTGGACGCCTCGGCCGCGACCAGCGCCGCGCTGGAGCCGCTGCTGACCGGCGAGTTCGCCTTGCAGGCCGGCAAGCTCAAGGAAGCCGCCACCGCCTACGCCGACGCCGCGCGCGCCTCGCGCGACCGCGAACTGGCCGCGCGCGCCACCGACATCGCCATCGTCGCCAAGGAAGACGCGCTGGCCGCGCAGTCGCTGGCGCTGTGGCGCGAACTGGGCGGCAGCGGCGCACCGCTGCTGGCGTCGCAGGCGGTGCTGGCGCTGCGCAGCGGCGACGAGCGCGCCGCCCTGCGTCATCTGGACCAGCTGATGACCGCCGACGAGAGCGGCTGGCGTCGCGCCCTGGCCGCGCTGTCCACCGGCTCCAAGGACCCGCCGCAGGCCGCGCGCCTGCTGCAGAAGCTGATCGAGGGCGGCAAGCTGCCCAACGACCTCATGGCCTGGGTCGCCTACGGCCTGTACGCGCAGCGCCTGGACCAGCCCAAGCTCACCGAGCGCATCGTCGCCGAGGTGGTGCGCCGCTTCCCCGGCAACCCGCGGGTCAGCCTGCTGCGCGCCAGCCAGTTGCGCGAGGACGGCAACAAGGACGAGGCGCGCAAGGTGCTGGAATCGGTCGCCGGCCAGGCCGACGCCGATCCGCAACTGCGCGGCCTGATCGCGCAGGAATACGATGCCCTGGGCGACCTGCAGACCGCCGCCGCCACCCTCGGCCGTGGCACCCAGGACGACCAGACCTATGCCCTGCGCGCCTCGCTGCTGGCGCGCGCGGAAGACAAGACCACCCTGACCGCGCTCTACGACGAACTGCGCCGCAACGCCCACCGGCCCGAGCCCGGCCGGCGCCTGCTGCTGGGCCAGATCGCCGAGTTCCTGGAGCGCAACGAGGAAGCGCTGGACTGGTACCGCGGCGTGCCCGGCGGCCCGCAGCGCTGGGTCGCGCGGTTGCGCGCGGCCAACGTGCTGCACGAACTCAAGCGAGGCGACGAAGCCTACGCCGCGCTGCGCGCGCTCCAGTCCGACGCCTCCGCCGAAGAGGACACCCGCCGCGACGCCTACCTGCTGGAAGCGGCGCTGTATGCGCAGGACAAGAACAACGCCGCCGAGCTCGATGCCTACGCCCGCGGCCTGGCCGCGTATCCGGACGAGCCGGAGATGCTCTATGCGCGCGCGCTGAGCTACGAGCGCAACGACGACATCCCGCGCGCCGAAGCCGATTTCCGCCGCATCCTGGTGGCCGAACCCGACAGCGTGGCCGCGCTCAACGCGCTGGGCTACACCCTGGCCGACCGCACCACCCGTTATCAGGAAGCGCTGGAACTGATCCAGCGCGCGCGCACCGCCGAGCCCGACAACGCCGCCATCATCGACAGCTACGGCTGGGTGCTCTACCGGCTGGGCCGCAACCAGGAAGCGCTGGTCGAACTGCGCCGCGCCCTGACCCTGCAGAAAGACCCGGAAATCGCCTCGCACCTGGCCGAGGTGCTGTGGGTGAGCGGGCAGAAGGACGAGGCGCGCAAGTATTTCGAGCAGGCGCGCAAGCTCGACCCCGAGAACCGTGCGCTCAAGCGCGCGCTGGAAAAGACCGGCGCATGAGCGCGCGTGCCCTGACCGCTGCGGCCCTGGCCGCGCTGCTGAGCGCCTGCGCCGGCACCGCCGTGCGCGGCCCCGCGCCGCCGCCGCTGGCCCCGGCCGCGGTCGCCGCCGCGGAAGCCGCGCAGACCCAGCGCGAAACCGCGCTGCGCCTGCAGCCGCAGTGGTCGCTGAGCGGCCGCATCGCCCTGAGCAACGGCCGCAACGGCGGTTCGGGCCGGATCGACTGGCGCCAGGACGGCGAACGTTATGAAGTGGCGCTCAGCGCGCCGGTGACCCGGCAGAGCTGGCGCCTGAGCGGCGACGCCGGCGGCGCGCGCCTGGAGGGCGTGGAAGGCGGCCCGCGCCGCGGCCCCGACGCGGCCACCCTGCTGCGCGAGACCACCGGCTGGGACATCCCGGTCGCGGCCCTGAACGACTGGGTGCGCGGCCTGCGCGCGCAGGGCCAGGGGCCGGCGCGAGTGGACTACGGCGCCGACGGTCGTCCGGCCCGGATCGAGCAGGGCGGCTGGCGCATCGACTACCGCTGGCCGGAGGCCGGCGGCGCGGAGCCGGTGCTGCCGGCGCGGCTGGATGCGGTGCGCGGCGAGGCCAAGGTCAAGTTGATCGTGGACGAGTGGCAGGCCAACGCTGCGCCTTCCGGCTAATTGCTTCACGCCACACGCCCGGCGCGCTTTGCTTTTGCTCGTCATTCCCGCGAGGGCGGGAATCCAGGGCTTTACGTGCGAGAACGCCTGCCATTCTGGATTCCCGCCTTCGCGGGAATGACGAGCAAGGGTGGTGCGTTGGCGCGAACTGAACCTTGAAACGAATGTCGTAGTCCCCAAGCAGCGCCCTCGGACCGAACCCGCACCCCGCCTCATGTCTATCGACACCGACGCTACCTGGTCCCTCTGGCCCGCCCCGGCCAAGCTGAACCTGTTCCTGCGCATCACCGGCCGCCGCGCTGACGGCTACCACCTGCTGCAGACCGTGTTCCGTCTCCTGGACTGGGGAGACTCCATCCGCCTGCGCCCGCGTGCGGACGGCCGCATCGTCCGCCACGGCGGTTCGGTGGAAGGCGTCAGCGAGGATCAGGACCTGACCGTTCGAGCCGCCAAGCTATTGCAACGGGACGCCAACTGCGGTCAAGGTGCGGATATCGTCATCGAAAAGCGTATTCCCGCCGGCGGCGGCTTCGGCGGCGGCTCCTCCGACGCGGCTACCGTGCTGGTGGCCCTGAACGCGCTCTGGGACACGCGACTCAATGCGGACCGTCTGGCCGACCTGGGCCTGCGCCTGGGCGCCGACGTCCCGGTGTTCGTACGCGGCGACAACGCCTGGGCCGAAGGCGTGGGCGAGGCCCTGCGGCCGATCGCGCTGCAGCCGGCCTGGTACCTGCTGGTCGACCCCGGCGTGCACGCGCCGACCGCCGGCTTGTTCCAAGCCCCTGAATTGACGCGGGATGCGCCGCCCGCGACAATGTCGGACTTCGTTTCGGGTACGCCGCTCGGGAATGCGTTCGAGCCGGTACTGCGCCTGCGCGAACCGGCCGTGGAGGCCGCGTTCGCCGCCCTGGCGCGGGTCGGTTCGCCACGCCTGACCGGGTCGGGCAGCGGCTGTTTCGTCGAGTTCGCCACGCGCGAATCGGCGCAGGCGGCGCTGACGCAACTGCCCCCGGGCCTGCGCGCCTGGACGGCGCAGGGCGCGGCGCGGTCGCCGTTGCTGGCGGCGCTCGAAACGTGGAGCGGGAAGGGCTGAGCCCGACCCGTTGCGCAAGCTTCCGCAGGGGCGTCGCCAAGAGGCCCAAGGCACCAGGTTTTGATCCTGGCATCCGTAGGTTCGAATCCTACCGCCCCTGCCAAAAACGAAATAACGGCCTTAACCCGCCACGGTCAGAGCGAAGCGGAGAACAAACGTGCACAACGATCGCAGCCTGCTGGTCTTCAGCGGCAACGCCAACCGCCCGCTCGCCCAGGCGGTGTGCAAGGAACTCGGCATCCGTCTCGGCAAGGCCCTGGTGGGGCGCTTCTCCGACGGCGAGGTGCAGGTCGAGATCGAAGAAAACGTGCGTCGTCAGGAAGTGTTCGTGATTCAGCCCACGAACGCGCCCACGGCCGAGAATTTCATGGAACTGCTGGTGCTGATCGACGCGCTCAAGCGCGCATCGGTGGCCAGCGTGACCGCGGTGGTGCCGTACTTCGGCTACGCCCGCCAGGATCGCCGCATGCGCTCCTCGCGCGTGCCGATCACGGCCAAGGTCGCGGCCAAGATGTTCGGCGCGGTCGGCGCCGACCGGGTGCTCACGGTCGATCTGCATGCGGATCAGATCCAGGGCTTCTTCGACATCCCGGTCGACAACGTCTACGCCTCGCCGCTGCTGCTGGCCGATATCTGGCGCGCGCACGGCACCGACAACATGGTGGTGGTGTCTCCGGACGTGGGCGGCGTGGTCCGCGCCCGCGCGATCGCCAAGCGCCTCGACGACGCCGACCTGGCGATCATCGACAAGCGCCGCCCGCGCGCCAACGTCTCGACGGTGATGAACATCATCGGCGACGTGTCCGGCAAGACCTGCGTGCTGGTCGACGACATCGTCGACACCGCCGGCACCCTGTGCGCGGCGGCGGCGGCGCTGAAGGCGCAGGGCGCGACCAAGGTGGTCGCGTACTGCACCCACCCGGTGCTGTCGGGCGCGGCGATCGACAACGTGACCCGTTCGCAGCTGGACGAGCTGGTGGTGACCGACACCATTCCGCTCACCGACGCGGCGCGGGCCTGCGGCCGGATCCGTCAGCTCAGCGTGGCCGAGCTGCTGGCCGAAACCATCCGCCGCATCGCCTTCGGCGAGTCGGTGAGTTCGCTGTACGTGGATTGACCCGAATCCGCGCTCGCGGCGCAAGCCGAGAGCGCAACACCGCTCACCTGGTCGCGGGTGAGCGTTCTTTCCGCCGCGAGGCGGTCCAACGCTGTAAACGTGAGTAAACGAACATGTCCGAACACATCATCAAGGCCACTGGCCGCAACGTCGAGGGGAAGGGTGCGAGCCGCCGCCTGCGTCGTGCCGCCAGCATCCCGGCCATCATCTACGGCGGCAAGTCCGCTCCGCAGCCGGTCCAGCTCGACCATGAGAAGGTCTGGCTGGCCAGCCAGAACGAGTGGTTCTACTCGTCGATCCTGACCCTGGACGTGGACGGCAAGTCCGAGAGCGTGCTGCTGCGCGATATGCAGCGCCACCCGTTCAAGCAGATCATCATGCACCTGGACTTCCAGCGCGTGGACCAGAACCAGGCCCTGCGCGTGGCCGTGCCGCTGCACTTCCTCAACGAGGACAAGTCGCCGGCCGGCAAGTCGGCCGACGTCGTGGTCACCCACGAACTCAACGAAGTCGAAGTCAGCTGCCTGCCGAAGGACCTGCCGGAGTTCATCGAGATCGACCTGTCGGGCCTGAAGGTCGGCGACATCGTCCACCTGTCGGAACTGAAGCTGCCCAAGGGCGTCGAGATCCCCGAGCTGAAGCTGGGCAAGGAACACGACGTCGCCGTCGTGATCGCCAAGCACGGCAAGGAAGAGGCCGAGACCCCGGTCGACGCGCCGGCCGCCGACGTGCCGGCCGCCAAGGTCTCCAAGAAGGACGACGACAAGAAGTGATCGGCGTCCGGCGCGCCCCCAGCGGGCGCGCCGGGCTTCGTACGCTGATTGTCGCTCCGCCCGATGGCTGGCCTGCGCCTGATCGTCGGCCTCGGCAACCCGGGGCCCGAGTACACCCGAACCCGGCACAACGCCGGGTTCTGGTTTGTGGACGCCCTGTGCGAACGCCTGGGCGGCCGCTTCGGCCTGGAATCCAAATTGTTCGGCGAGACCGCCAAGGTCGAGATCGCCGGGCGTCCGGTCTGGCTGCTCAAGCCGGCCACCTTCATGAACCTCTCCGGCAAGTCGGTCACCGCGGCCCTGCGCTACTGGAAGATCGAGCCCGAAGAGGCGCTGCTCGCGCACGATGAGCTGGACCTGCCCCCGGGCACGGCGCGGCTCAAGTTCGACGGAGGCCACGGCGGCCAGAACGGCCTGCGCGACACCATCAAGCTGCTCGGCCACGGCAAGTTCCACCGCCTGCGCGTGGGCATCGGCCACCCCGGCCACAAGGACAAGGTCACCCCCTGGGTGCTCGGCCGTCCGGGCAAGGACGACGAGGCCTCGATCCTGCGTTCCATCGACGACGCCATCGACGTGCTGCCCCTGGCGGTGTCGGGCGACGTCAACGAGGCGATGAAGCGCCTGCATACGAGCAGGGTTTAGGGATTGGGGATTAGGGATTCACGCCGCTCAGGCCGCTACGAATCCCTAATCCCGAATCACGAATCCCGGATTTACAGCCATGGGCATCAAATGCGGCATCGTCGGCCTGCCTAACGTCGGCAAGTCGACCCTCTTCAACGCCCTGACCAAGGCGGGCATCGCCGCGGCCAACTTCCCGTTCTGCACCATCGAGCCCAACGTGGGCGTGGTGCCGGTGCCGGATCCGCGCCTGAATGCGCTGGCCGAGATCGTCAAGCCGCAGAAGCTGATCCCGACCGCGGTCGAGTTCGTCGACATCGCCGGCCTGGTCGCCGGCGCCGCCAGCGGCGAAGGCCTGGGCAACAAGTTCCTGGCCCACATCCGCGAGGTCGACGCGATCACCCACGTGGTGCGCTGCTTCGACCACCCGGACGTGATCCACGTGGCCAACCGCGTCGACCCCATCGCCGACATCGAGACCATCGACACCGAACTGGCCCTGGCCGACCTGGAATCGGTGGACAAGGCCCTGCAGCGCGCCGAGCGCAGCGCCAAGACCGGCGACAAGGACGCCAAGGCCCGGGTCGAGGTGCTGGCCCGCGTGCGCGCGGCCCTGGACGACGGCAAGCCGGTGCGCGGCCTGGGCCTGAGCGAGGACGAAGTGGCCGCGATCCGCGACCTGTTCCTGCTCACCCTCAAGCCGGTCATGTACGTGGCCAACGTGCTCGAGGACGGTTTCGAGAACAATCCGCACCTGGACGCCGTGCGCGCCCGCGCGGTGGGCGAGGGCGCCCAGGTGGTGCCGGTCTCGGCCGCGATCGAAGAGGAGCTGAGCCAGCTCGACGATGCCGACCGCGACGCCTTCCTCACCGATCTGGGCCTGGCCGAGCCGGGTCTGAACCGGGTCATCCGCGCCGCCTACACCTTGCTGGGCCTGCAGACCTACTTCACCGCCGGCGTCAAGGAAGTGCGTGCCTGGACCGTCCGCGCCGGCGCCACCGCGCCGCAGGCCGCGGCGGTGATCCACACCGATTTCGAAAAGGGCTTCATCCGCGCCGAGACCATCGGTTACGACGACTACATCAAGTACAAGGGCGAAGCCGGCGCCCGCGACGCCGGCCGCCTGCGCCTGGAAGGCAAGGAATACCGCGTCCAGGAAGGCGACGTGCTGCACTTCCGCTTCAACGTCTGAGCCCGGCGGGGCCGGGGCCGGCATGGGGCGGGAACCGGGGCGGGAATGCCCGCACTGCAGCCCCCACTGCACGAAGATAAAAAAATTTGCGAAACTTGCGTTCGGACGCGTTGACTTCCTGCCTTTCGAGCGCCAGAATTGCGGGCTCTTTGGAGGGATACCCAAGCGGCCAACGGGGGCAGACTGTAAATCTGCTGGCTCACGCCTTCGGTGGTTCGAATCCACCTCCCTCCACCAAAGGTTCCAACGCTGGCAGTGGTTTTACGGCGCGGGAGTAGTTCAATGGTAGAACTTCAGCCTTCCAAGCTGATTGCGCGGGTTCGATTCCCGTCTCCCGCTCCATTGATTCCGCTCCGCCCGGACCCCATTGCAAGGCAACAAGGTTTCACGCTCACGTAGCTCAGTCGGTAGAGCACCTCCTTGGTAAGGAGGAGGTCGAAGGTTCGATTCCTTTCGTGAGCACCATCTTCAGTACGACCAAGCAGTACGTCTCAATCAAGCCACCGTAAGCAAACAGCGAGTAGCGACAGCCATGGCCAAGGGTAAATTCGAGCGCACCAAGCCGCACGTGAACGTGGGCACCATCGGTCACGTCGACCACGGCAAGACCACGCTGACGGCCGCTCTGACCAAGGTCGGCGCCGAGCGTTTCGGTGGCGAGTTCAAGGCATACGACGCGATCGACGCGGCGCCGGAAGAGAAGGCGCGCGGCATCACGATCTCGACGGCGCACGTGGAATACGAAAGCCCGAACCGTCACTACGCGCACGTGGACTGCCCGGGCCACGCCGACTACGTGAAGAACATGATCACGGGTGCGGCGCAGATGGACGGCGCGATCCTGGTGTGCTCGGCCGCTGACGGTCCGATGCCGCAGACCCGCGAGCACATCCTGCTGTCGCGTCAGGTCGGCGTGCCGTACATCGTCGTGTTCCTGAACAAGGCCGACATGGTGGACGACGCCGAGCTGCTCGAGCTGGTGGAGATGGAAGTGCGCGAGCTGCTGTCGAAGTACGACTTCCCGGGCGACGACACCCCGATCATCAAGGGCTCGGCCCGTCTGGCGCTGGAAGGCGACCAGTCGGAGATCGGCGTGCCGGCGATCATCCAGCTGGTGGAAGCGCTGGACACGTTCATCCCGGAGCCGCAGCGCGACGTGGATAAGCCGTTCCTGATGCCGGTGGAAGACGTGTTCTCGATCTCGGGCCGCGGCACCGTGGTGACCGGCCGTATCGAGCGCGGCATCATCAAGGTGGGCGACGAAATCGAAATCGTCGGTATCCGTCCGACCCAGAAGACGACGGTCACCGGCGTGGAAATGTTCCGCAAGCTGCTGGACCAGGGTCAGGCGGGCGACAACGCCGGTCTGCTGCTGCGCGGCACCAAGCGCGACGACGTGGAGCGCGGCCAGGTGCTGTGCAAGCCGGGTTCGATCACCCCGCACACCGAGTTCGAGGCCGAGGTGTACGTGCTGTCGAAGGACGAGGGCGGCCGTCACACCCCGTTCTTCAAGGGCTACCGTCCGCAGTTCTACTTCCGCACCACGGACATCACCGGTGCGGTGACGCTGCCGGAAGGCGTGGAAATGGTCATGCCGGGCGACAACATCAAGATGGTGGTGAGCCTGATCAACCCGGTGGCGATGGACGAAGGCCTGCGTTTCGCGATCCGCGAAGGCGGCCGCACCGTCGGCGCCGGCGTGGTGGCGAAGATCATCAAGTGACGAACTGACCGGGCGCGCCCTGCGCGCCCGGCTCTGTCAGTTCGTCATCCCCGCGAAAGCGGGGATCCAGGCCACCCGCGTGGCGGCCTGGGCCCAAGCGAACGGCGGGCCGGGAACTCGGTCCGCCTTCGTTGTTTCAAAGCGCCGTACTTTCGAACACAATGTTCGGCCGACGGTCCGCCCGCCAGGGCGGCGAAGCGGCCGGAAGATTTCAAGACGATACGCCAGTAGCTCAATTGGCAGAGCAGCGGTCTCCAAAACCGCAGGTTGGGGGTTCGAGTCCCTCCTGGCGTGCCACCTAGGCAATGCGGGTCCCTCCGCAAGCCCGGTCAGTGCCGGACTTTCACCAAGCAGGCGGCTGCGCAAGCGCCGCGCGATGGACGCGATAGGACTGGATGAACAGCAAGGTCGAACAACACGATTCCGCTTCCGCCGGGGACTTGGCCAAGTACGTCGTCGCGGTGCTCCTGGTCGGTGCCGGCGTGTTCGCCTTCTACTGGTTCAGCGACTGGGCCACGCCGCTGCGCGCGCTGGCCGTCGTCGCCGGCCTGGTTGCGGCCGCCGCGCTGTTCATGACCAGCGCCAAGGGTCACCAGACCCGCGAATTCCTGTCCGAATCGCGCTTCGAGCTGCGCAAGGTGGTCTGGCCGACCCGCCAGGAAGCCATGCGCACCACCTGGGTAGTGATGATCGCCGTGACGATCATCAGCCTGATCCTGGCCGCCTTCGATCTGGGCATCGGCGCCCTGATCGAGTTCATCCTGAGGCGTTGAGGCAATGACGGAAGTCAACAAGCGCTGGTACGTGGTCCACGCCTACTCCGGCTTCGAGAAGTCGGTGGCGCAGGCGCTGCGCGATCGTATCGTGCGTTTCGAAATGCAGGACCGCTTCGGCGACGTGCTGGTCCCGACCGAAGAAGTGGTGGAAATGCGTTCCGGCCAGAAGCGTCGTTCCGAGCGCAAGTTCTTCCCGGGCTACGTGCTGGTGCAGATCGCCACCCACGATGAAGCCGGTATCCCGCGCATCGACAGCGAAAGCTGGCACCTGATCAAGGAAACCCCGAAGGTCCTGGGCTTCATCGGCGGCACCGCCGACCGTCCCCTGCCCATTCAGGATCGCGAAGCGGACATGATCCTGCAGCGCGTTCAGGAAGGCGTGGAGAAGCCCAAGCCCAAGGTCCTGTTCGAGCCGGGCGAAATGGTCCGGGTCATCGACGGCCCGTTCGTGGACTTCAACGGCGTGGTCGAGGAAATCAACTACGAGAAGAGCCGCCTGCGCGTGGCGGTGCTGATCTTCGGCCGCTCGACCCCGGTCGAGCTGGAGTTCGGGCAGGTCGAGAAGGCCTGATCCGGGCCCCCGGCCCCTCCCGCCAGGGTCCGCAAAAACCTGATATACTTGCCGGCTGCGCAGTCTAGGGCGCGCACCGAACCAGGGAGCCGCAGCCGCCGCAAGGCGGCTGTCGGCGTCTCGGCGAATTACAACGTGAAAGCCCGGGACACGCATTTCCCGGCCCGATGGGGAGCCTGCAACCCAGGCGTTAGCACCCGGAGAGAGGAAGATGGCTAAGAAAGTAGTTGGTTACATCAAGCTGCAGGTGAAGGCCGGTCAGGCCAACCCGTCGCCGCCGGTGGGCCCCGCCCTCGGTCAGCGCGGCCTGAACATCATGGAGTTCTGCAAGGCGTTCAACGCCGCGACCTCCAAGCTGGAGCCGGGTCTGCCGACCCCGGTGATCATCACCGCGTACTCCGACCGTACCTTCACCTTCGTCACCAAGAGCACCCCCGCTTCGGTGCTGCTGAAGAAGGCCGCCGGCATCAGCTCGGGCTCCAAGCGCCCGAACACCGAGAAGGTCGGCAAGGTCAC
The DNA here is from genome assembly GCF_003382365.1 of Lysobacter silvisoli. NCBI lineage: Bacteria > Pseudomonadati > Pseudomonadota > Gammaproteobacteria > Lysobacterales > Lysobacteraceae > Lysobacter > Lysobacter silvisoli. The sequence goes on from NZ_QTSU01000001.1 coordinate 35,647, forward strand.
CCGCAAGCAGCTCGAGGACATCGCCAAGGCGAAGGAAGCCGACCTGACGGCGGCCGACCTGGACGCCGCGGTGAAGACGATCGCGGGCTCGGCCCGCAGCATGGGTTTGGTGGTGGAGGGCTAAGCAATGGCGATCAGCAAGCGTGAGAAGGCCATCAAGGCCGCCGTGGTTCCGGGCAAGGCCTACGCCTTCGAGGAAGCCATCAAGATCGTGAAGACCTCGACCAAGGCCAAGTTCGTCGAGTCCGTCGACGTCGCGGTGCGCCTGGGCGTGGACGCGAAGAAGTCCGACCAGCAGGTGCGCGGTTCGACCGTGCTGCCGGCCGGCACCGGCAAGAGCGTGCGCGTGGCGGTGTTCGCCCCCGCGGGCGCCAAGGCCGACGAAGCCCTGGCCGCTGGCGCCGAGGCCGTGGGTATGGACGACCTGGCCGAGAAGATGCAGGCCGGCGACCTGAACTACGACGTCGTCATCGCCACCCCGGACGCCATGCGCGTGGTCGGTAAGCTCGGTCAGGTGCTGGGCCCGCGCGGCTTGATGCCGAACCCGAAGGTCGGCACCGTGTCGCCGAACCCGGCCGAGGCGGTCAAGAACGCCAAGGGCGGCCAGGTGCGTTACCGCACCGATAAGGCCGGCATCATCCACTGCACCATCGGCAAGGTGTCCTTCGAGGACGGCTCGCTGAAGGACAACCTGCAGGCGCTGCTGCTGGACCTGATCAAGGCCAAGCCGTCGACCGCCAAGGGTCAGTACCTGCAGAAGATCTCGATCAGCTCGACCATGGGCGCCGGCGTCACCGTCGACCAGACCTCGCTGACGCTGAAGTGACGATTTGACCCGCGCGCACAGCGCGCGGCTGTGTCAGATCGTCATCCCTGCGAAAGCGGGGATCCAGCACCCCTGCGCACTCCCGCTTCGTGCGGCGTGCGCAGATCGGAGCAGCCAAACTCCGACGCAACCGAAACATCCGGGTTCCGCCTCACCGCGGCACCCATGCTCTACCAGGCCCACGGCAGCCCACCGCCGCGAGCCGACACTTTTGAGGGCGCCGCAACCGGTCGTACCGGAAGCGAGCCGTCAAAGACCGCAGGTGCGGTCAGCGCGTGACGACGACGGGCAGGGACGCTCGTATTGGCAGGGAATCGCCGTCGCCACTAGCGGGATCGCTTAATCGGGCTTCCCCGGAAGCAGCCTGCGTAGATGGTGCAGCCCCCTCTGGAATTCCAGAAGGGCCACCACGGGACGCGCGAGCGTCCCCGGCGTCAGGACGATGCCGCCCAGGACCGTGAACGGCAGGAGCCGTAAGCGGAGTTCTAGAAGCCGAGATTCGAGATCGCGGCCCGACACGCGCAAGCTCCGCTTTCGCTGGTCGCCCGCCTCCGAATCCGGTTTTGGAGGAGTGCAATGGCTCTTAATCTGTCTCAGAAGCAAGAAGTAGTCGCCGAGCTGGCAGAAGTCGCCGCCAAGGCCCACTCCTTGGTCGCAGTCGAGTACGCGGGCACCACCGTCGGTCAGATGACCGCGATGCGCAAGAAGGCCCGCGAGACCGGCGTGTACTTGAAGGTTGTCAAGAACACGCTGGCGTCGCGCGCCGTGGCCGGTACCGAGTTCGAGGTCGTCAAGGACGCCCTGACCGGTCCGCTGCTGTACGCGTTCTCGCTCGAGGAACCCGGCGCTGCCGGTCGCCTGATCAAGGAAGCCGCCAAGGCTAACGACAAGCTCAAGCCCAAGCTGGTGTCCGTGGAAGGCAAGCTGCTGCCGGCGTCGCACGTCGACGTGCTGGCCTCGCTGCCGACCCGCGAACAGGCCCTGGCCATGCTGGCCCGCGTCCTCGCCGAACCCGCCTCGATGTTCGCCCGCGCCGTCAAGGCCGTGGCCGACAAGCAGGGCGGCGGCGAAGAAGCCGCTCCGGCCGAATCGGCCGAGGCGTCCGCCGAAGCCACCGAAGCCTAAGCCGTTAAGCGACTTACCAACCGATTCGCAAGATCAACATTCCAGAGGTAAACACCATGTCCCTGTCCAACGAACAGATCGTCGACGCCATCGCCGCCAAGTCGCTGATGGAAGTGATGGATCTCGTCAAGGCCATCGAAGAGAAGTTCGGCGTGTCCGCCGCCGCCCCGGTCGTCGCCGCTGCCGGTCCGGCCGCCGCTGCCGCCCCGGTCGAAGAGCAGACCGAGTTCAACGTCATCCTGAAGGACGCCGGCGCCAAGAAGGTCGACGTCATCAAGGCCGTCCGCGCCATCACCGGCCTGGGCCTGAAGGAAGCCAAGGACCTCACCGAGGCCGGTGGCGTCCTGAAGGAAGCCGTGTCGAAGGACGACGCCGCGAAGATGAAGAAGGAACTCGAGGCCGCTGGCGCGACCGTCGAAGTGAAGTAAGTTGCACCGCGTCGCCGGATTGATCCTGGCGACCACCTGAGGCTGGGGACGAAAGTCCCCGGCCTTTGGCCGTTGTTGGAGCGCCGCTTTTCCAAGAGTTCATTGGGCGCTGCGACAGGCGGCCGGGCCGTACCGAAATAGCTGCAAAAGCCGAGTTGACAGTCGGAAGTAGCGGGAGAAGGCGTGCTGGTGCCGGCAATACCAGCGACTTCCCACTGTCAGTTCTTCGTTCCCCCCAGGACCGGCGGTCGCGGACGCGCGACACGCACCGGGCGCCGCAACGGCGTACCGAAGGTCCGTAAAAAAAACCGAGGCGGTAGCTCACCATGACGTACTCGTTCACCGAAAAGAAGCGCATCCGCAAGGACTTCGGCAAGCGCAAGTCGATCCTCGAAGTGCCGTTCCTGCTCGCGATCCAGGTCGACTCCTATCGCGAATTCCTGCAGGAAAACGTCGAGCCCTCCAAGCGCGCCGATCGCGGCCTGCACGCCGCCCTGAAGTCGGTGTTCCCGATCTCCAGCTACAGCGGCAACGCCGCGCTCGAATACGTCGGCTACAAGCTGGGCGATCCGGCGTTCGACGAGCGCGAGTGCCGCAACCGCGGCCTGTCCTACGGCGCCCCGCTGCGCGTAACCGTGCGCCTGGTCATCTACGACCGCGAGTCGTCGACCAAGGCCATCAAGTACGTGAAGGAGCAGGAGGTCTACATGGGCGAGATTCCGCTCATGACCGACAACGGCACCTTCATCGTCAACGGCACCGAGCGCGTCATCGTCTCGCAGCTGCACCGTTCGCCGGGCGTGTTCTTCGACCACGACCGCGGCAAGACCCACAGCTCGGGCAAGCTGCTGTACAGCGCCCGCATCATCCCCTACCGCGGCTCCTGGCTGGACTTCGAGTTCGACCCCAAGGACGCGCTGTTCACCCGTATCGACCGCCGCCGCAAGCTGCCGGTCACCGTGCTGCTGCGCGCGCTGGGCTACAACAACGAGGAGATGCTGGCCGAGTTCTTCGAGATCAACACCTTCCATATCGATCCCAAGGAAGGCGTCCAGCTCGAGCTCATCCCCGAGCGCCTGCGCGGCGAAACCCTCAACTTCGACCTCGCCGACGGCGACAAGGTCATCGTCGAGGCCGGCCGCCGCATCACCGCGCGCCACGTCAAGCAGCTGGAGCAGTCGGGCATCGCCGCGCTGGCCGTGCCGGACGAGTACCTGGTGGGCCGCATCCTGTCCAACGACGTCGTCGACGCCAAGACCGGCGAGCTGCTGGCCACGGCCAACGACGAGATCAGCGACGACCAGCTGGCCGCGTTCCGCAAGGCCGGCATCGAATCGGTCGGCACCATCTGGGTGAACGACCTCGACCGCGGTCCGTACCTGTCCAACACCCTGCGCATCGACCCGTCGAAGACCCAGCTGGAAGCGCTGGTCGAGATCTACCGCATGATGCGTCCGGGCGAGCCGCCGACCAAGGACGCCGCGCAGAACCTGTTCCACAACCTGTTCTTCACCTTCGAGCGCTACGACCTCTCGGCCGTGGGCCGGATGAAGTTCAACCGCCGCATCGGCCGCAAGGAAACCACCGGCGCCTCGGTGCTGTACGACGCCAAGTATTTCGCCGACCGCAAGGACGACGAGTCCGTGCGCCTGCGCGGCGAGCTGGGCGCCACGTCCGACATCCTGGACGTGATCCGCGTGCTGACCGAGATCCGCAATGGCCGCGGCACCGTGGACGACATCGACCACCTGGGCAACCGCCGCGTGCGTTCGGTCGGCGAAATGGCCGAGAACGTGTTCCGCGTCGGCCTGGTCCGCGTCGAGCGCGCGGTCAAGGAGCGCCTGTCGATGGCCGAGTCCGAAGGCCTGACCCCGCAGGAGCTGATCAACGCCAAGCCCGTGGCCGCCGCGATCAAGGAGTTCTTCGGCTCCTCGCAGCTGTCGCAGTTCATGGACCAGAACAACCCGCTGTCGGAAGTCACGCACAAGCGTCGCGTGTCGGCCCTCGGCCCGGGCGGTCTGACCCGCGAGCGCGCCGGCTTCGAAGTGCGCGACGTGCACCCGACCCATTACGGCCGCGTCTGCACCATCGAGACGCCGGAAGGCCCGAACATCGGCCTGATCAACTCGCTGGCGGTGTTCGCCCGCACCAACAAGTACGGCTTCCTCGAGACGCCGTACCGCAAGGTCGTGGACGGCAAGGTCACCGACGACGTGGAGTTCCTCTCGGCGATCGAAGAGAACGAGTACGTCATCGCCCAGGCCAACGCCACCCAGGACGACAAGGGTCTGATGACCGACCAGTTCGTCGCCTGCCGTTACCAGGGCGAGTCGCTGCTGAAGCCGCCGAGCGAAATCCACTTCATGGACGTCTCGCCGATGCAGACCGTGTCGGTCGCCGCGGCGCTGGTGCCGTTCCTGGAGCACGACGACGCCAACCGCGCGCTGATGGGCGCGAACATGCAGCGCCAGGCCGTTCCGACCCTGCGTTCGCAGAAGCCGCTGGTCGGCACCGGCATCGAGCGCGCCGTGGCGCGCGACTCGGGCGTGACCGTGAACGCCCTGCGCGGCGGCGTGGTCGAGCAGATCGACGCCGGCCGCATCGTGGTCAAGGTCAACGAGGAGGAAATCTCCGGCGTGACCGACGCGGGCGTCGACATCTACAACCTGATCAAGTACACCCGTTCGAACCAGAACACCTGCATCAACCAGACCCCGCTGGTGAAGGTCGGCGACGTCATCGCCCGCGGCGACGTGCTGGCCGACGGCCCCTCGACCGACATCGGCGAACTGGCCCTGGGCCAGAACATGCTGGTCGCGTTCATGCCGTGGAACGGCTACAACTTCGAAGACTCGATCCTGCTCTCCGAGCGCGTGGTCGAGGAGGATCGCTACACCACGATCCATATCGAAGAGCTGACCTGCGTCGCGCGCGACACCAAGCTGGGTCCGGAGGAGATCTCGGCCGACATCCCGAACGTCTCCGAGCAGGCGCTGAACCGTCTGGACGAGTCCGGCGTGGTCTACATCGGCGCCGAAGTGCGCGCCGGCGACATCCTGGTCGGCAAGGTCACGCCGAAGGGCGAGTCGCAGCTGACTCCGGAAGAGAAGCTGCTGCGCGCGATCTTCGGCGAGAAGGCGTCGGACGTTAAGGACAGCTCGCTGCGCGTGCCCCCGGGCATGGACGGCACCGTCATCGACGTGCAGGTCTTCACCCGCGACGGCATCGAGAAGGACAAGCGCGCCCGCCAGATCGAGGAATCCGAGATCAAGCGCGTCAAGAAGGACTTCGACGACCAGTTCCGGATCCTGGAAAGCGCGATCTACGCCCGCCTGCGTTCGCAGCTGGTCGGCAAGGTCGCCAACGGCGGCGCCGGCCTGAAGAAGGGCGACACCGTCACCGATGCGTTCCTCAACGGCTTGAAGAAGTCCGAGTGGTTCACGCTGCGGATGAAGGACGACGAGGCCATCGACGCCATCGAGCGCGCGCAGAAGCAGATCGACGCGCACGAGAAGGAGTTCGAGCGCCGCTTCGCCGACAAGCGCGCCAAGATCACCCAGGGCGACGACCTCGCTCCGGGCGTGCTGAAGATGGTCAAGGTGTTCCTGGCCGTTAAGCGCCGCATCCAGCCGGGCGACAAGATGGCCGGCCGTCACGGCAACAAGGGCGTGGTCTCGACCATCGTCCCGGTCGAGGACATGCCGTACATGGCCGATGGCCAGACCGTCGACATCGTGCTGAACCCGCTGGGCGTGCCGTCGCGTATGAACATCGGCCAGATCCTCGAGGTGCATCTGGGCTGGGCCGCCAAGGGCCTGGGCCAGAAGATCCAGCGCATGCTGGAGGCGCAGCAGAAGCTCGCCGACCTGCGCAAGTTCCTCGACGACATCTACAACCACGACAGCAAGCTGCACGGCCAGCGCGTCGATCTGAAGCAGTTCTCCGACGAGGAGCTGCTGACGCTCGCCCGCAACCTGACCGACGGCGTGCCGATGGCCACCCCGGTGTTCGACGGCGCGGCCGAGGTCGAGATCAAGAAGATGCTCGAACTCGCCGAGCTGCCCAGCAGCGGCCAGACCATCCTGCACGACGGTCGCACCGGCGAATCGTTCGATCGCCCGGTCACGGTCGGCTACATGCACATGCTGAAGCTGAACCACCTCGTCGACGACAAGATGCACGCGCGTTCGACCGGTCCGTACTCGCTCGTCACCCAGCAGCCGCTGGGCGGCAAGGCGCAGTTCGGCGGTCAGCGTTTCGGCGAAATGGAAGTCTGGGCGCTGGAAGCCTACGGCGCGGCCTACACCCTGCAGGAAATGCTGACGGTGAAGTCCGACGACGTGCAGGGCCGCAACCAGATGTACAAGAACATCGTCGACGGCGAGTACGAGATGGTCGCCGGCATGCCGGAGTCCTTCAACGTGCTGGTGAAGGAAATCCGTTCGCTCGCGATCAACATGGAGCTGGAAGAGAACTGAGGACATCCGGCGTCCGACGCGGGCGCGCCCAACGGCGCGCCCCGGCGGCCCCGGCCTGAAGCTTCCCTTTTCTCTACCCCGATTCCCGGAGAGTTCAAATGAAAGACTTGCTCAATCTCTTCAACCAGCAGCGTCCCGCGCTGGACTTCGACGCGATCAAGATCGCGCTGGCTTCGCCCGACCTGATCCGTTCGTGGTCGTTCGGCGAAGTGAAGAAGCCGGAAACCATCAACTACCGCACCTTCAAGCCCGAGCGCGACGGCCTGTTCTGCGCCGCGATCTTCGGTCCGATCAAGGACTACGAGTGCCTGTGCGGCAAGTACAAGCGCATGAAGCACCGCGGCGTGGTGTGCGAGAAGTGCGGCACCGAGGTCACCCTGGCCAAGGTCCGCCGCGAGCGCATGGGCCACATCGACCTGGCTTCGCCGGTCGCCCACATCTGGTTCCTCAAGTCGCTGCCCTCGCGCATCGGCCTGATGCTGGACATGACCCTGCGCGACATCGAGCGCATCCTGTACTTCGAAGCCTACGTCGTCACCGAGCCGGGCCTGACCCCGCTCGAGCGCGGCAACCTGCTGACCGAAGAGCAGTACCTGCAGGCGCGCCAGGAACACGGCGACGACTTCGAGGCCGCGATGGGCGCCGAGGCGGTCTACGACCTGCTGCGCACCATCGACCTGCAGGCCGAGATGATCCAGCTGAAGGAAGAGATCGCCTCGACCAACAGCGAGACCAAGCTCAAGCGCCTGACCAAGCGGATCAAGCTGGTCGAGGCCTTCCTCGAATCCGGCAACCGTCCGGAGTGGATGGTCATGACCGTGCTGCCGGTGCTGCCGCCGGACCTGCGTCCGCTGGTCCCGCTGGACGGCGGCCGCTTCGCGACCTCCGACCTGAACGACCTGTACCGCCGCGTCATCAACCGCAACAACCGCCTGCGCCGCCTGCTCGAGCTCAACGCGCCCGACATCATCGTGCGCAACGAGAAGCGCATGCTGCAGGAATCGGTGGACGCGCTGATGGACAACGGCCGCCGCGGCCGCGCCATCACCGGCACCAACAAGCGCCCGCTCAAGTCGCTGGCCGACATGATCAAGGGCAAGCAGGGCCGCTTCCGCCAGAACCTGCTCGGCAAGCGCGTGGACTACTCGGGCCGTTCGGTCATCGTGGTCGGCCCGACCCTGCGCCTGCACGAGTGCGGCCTGCCGAAGAAGATGGCGCTTGAGCTGTTCAAGCCCTTCATCTTCGCCAAGCTGCAGCGTCGCGGCCTGGCCACCACCATCAAGGCCGCCAAGAAGCTCGTCGAGCGCGAAGAAGCCGAAGTCTGGGACATCCTGGAAGAGGTGATCCGCGAGCACCCGGTGCTGCTGAACCGCGCCCCGACCCTGCACCGCCTGGGCATCCAGGCGTTCGAGCCGGTGCTGATCGAAGGCAAGGCGATCCAGCTGCACCCGCTGGTCTGCACCGCGTTCAACGCCGACTTCGACGGCGACCAGATGGCCGTGCACGTGCCGCTGAGCCTCGAGGCCCAGCTGGAAGCGCGCGCCCTGATGATGGCGTCGAACAACATCCTGTCCCCCGCCAACGGCGAGCCGATCATCGTGCCGTCGCAGGACGTGGTGCTGGGCCTGTACTACATGACCCGCGCCCTGGAGAACAAGAAGGGCGAGGGCATGGCCTTCGCCAACGTCGCCGAGGTCAAGCGCGCCTACGACAACCGCACCGTCGAACTGCACGCCAAGTGCAAGGTCCGCATCAGCGAGACCGTGATCGCCGAGGACGGCTCGCGTAGCCCGAAGACCAGCGTGGTCGACACCACCGTCGGCCGCGCCCTGCTGCGCGAGATCCTGCCGGAAGGCCTGCCGTACGCGCTGGCCAACGTCGAGCTGACCAAGAAGAACATCAGCCGACTGATCAACTCCTGCTACCGCATGCTCGGCCTGAAGGACACGGTCGTGTTCGCCGACAAGCTGATGTACACCGGCTTCGCTTACGCGACCCGCGCCGGCGTCTCCATCGGCATCGACGACATGATCATCCCGAAGGAGAAGGAGGGCATCGTCGCCGAGGCCGAGGCCGAGGTGCTCGAGATCCAGCAGCAGTACCAGTCGGGTCTGGTCACCGCCGGCGAGCGCTACAACAAGGTCGTCGACATCTGGTCGCGCACCAACGAGCGCGTGGCCAAGGCGATGATGGACGCGATCGGTACCGATCACATCACCAACGCCAAGGGCGAGGCCGTCGACCAGAAGTCGATGAACTCGCTGTACATCATGGCCGACTCGGGCGCCCGCGGTTCGCAGGCGCAGATCCGTCAGCTGGCCGGTATGCGCGGCCTGATGGCCCGCCCGGACGGCTCGATCATCGAGACGCCCATCAAGGCGAACTTCCGCGAAGGCCTGAACGTGCAGGAGTACTTCAACTCCACGCACGGTGCCCGTAAGGGTCTGGCCGACACCGCGCTGAAGACCGCGAACTCGGGTTACCTGACCCGTCGCCTGGTCGACGTGGCGCAGGACGTGGTGATCACCGAAACCGACTGCGGCACCGTCGAGGGTCTGATGATGACCCCGATCGTCGAAGGCGGCGACGTGGTCGAGCCGCTGCGCGACCGCGTGCTGGGCCGCGTCGTGGCCGAGGACGTGTTCCTGCCGGGCAACGACGAGGATCCCATCGTCACCCGCAACACCCTGCTCGACGAAGCCTGGGTGCAGAAGCTCGAGGACGCCAGCGTCCAGTCGATCAAGGTCCGTTCGACCATCACCTGCCAAAGCGCCTTCGGCGTGTGCGCGAACTGCTACGGCCGCGACCTGGGCCGCGGCCACCTGGTCAACCACGGCGAAGCGGTCGGCGTCGTCGCCGCTCAGTCGATCGGCGAGCCCGGCACCCAGCTGACCATGCGTACGTTCCACATCGGTGGTGCGGCTTCGCGTGCGGCGGCGATCGACAACGTCACGGTCAAGACCACCGGTTCGATCAAGTTCAACAACCTCAAGCACGTCGAACACGCCAACGGCCATCTGGTCGCGGTGTCGCGCTCGGGCGAGCTGTCCGTGCTCGACCCGCACGGCCGCGAGCGCGAGCGCTACAAGCTGCCTTACGGCGCGAACATCGCCGTCAAGGACGGCGCCGAGATCAAGGCCGGCCAGCAGGTCGCCAACTGGGATCCGCATAACCACCCGATCGTGTCGGAAGTGGCCGGCTTCATCCGCTTCGTCGATTTCGTCGACGGCGTGACCGTGATCGAGAAGACCGACGAACAGACCGGTCTGGCCTCGCGCGAAATCACCGACCCGAAGCGTCGCGGCTCGCAGGGCAAGGACCTGCGTCCGGTCGTGCGCATCGTCGACAAGAACGGCAAGGACCTGAGCATCCCGGGTACCGACCTGCCGGCGCAGTACCTGCTGCCGCCGCGTTCGATCGTGAACCTGCAGGACGGGGCCGCGGTGGGCGTGGGCGACGTGGTCGCCAAGATCCCGCAGGAAGCCTCCAAGACCCGCGACATCACCGGCGGTCTGCCGCGCGTGGCCGACCTGTTCGAAGCGCGCAAGCCCAAGGATCCGGCCGTGCTGGCCGAGGTCTCCGGCATCGTGAGCTTCGGCAAGGACACCAAGGGCAAGCAGCGCCTGATCATCAAGGAAACCGACGGCAACGAGCACGAAGAGCTGATCCCCAAGTACCGCCAGATCATCGTGTTCGAAGGCGAGCACGTGGAGAAGGGCGAGACCGTGGTGGACGGCGAGCCGAACCCGCAGGACATCCTGCGCCTGCTCGGCGTCGAGCCGCTGGCCGCGTACCTGGTCAAGGAAATCCAGGACGTCTACCGCCTGCAGGGCGTGAAGATCAACGATAAGCACATCGAAGTGATCATCCGCCAGATGCTGCGCAAGGTCGAAATCACCGACCAGGGCGACAGCAAGTTCCTGCACGGCGAGCAGATCGAGCGTCAGCGCTTCATCGAGGAGAACGCCCGCCTGCTGAACCGCAACGAGATCGCGGCCAAGTACGAGCCGGTGCTGCTGGGCATCACCAAGGCCTCGCTGGCGACCGAGTCGTTCATCTCGGCCGCCTCGTTCCAGGAGACCACCCGCGTGCTGACCGAGGCCGCCGTGCGCGGTACCCGCGACGGCCTGCGCGGTCTGAAGGAGAACGTGATCGTCGGCCGCCTGATCCCGGCCGGTACCGGTCTGGCGTACCACACCCAGCGCCGCAAGAACGCCTCCGGCCTGACCGACTCGGAGATGGAGGCCCTGGCGGGCCCGGTCTCGGCCGAAGTCGTGGCCGAGGCGGTCGAAACGGCCGGCGAAGCCGCCGACCAGGCCGACCAGGCCTGAGTCCGGCGGCCCGTTCCTCCCCCGCGCGCGGGGGAGGGCGGGTCCGGTGGGTGGCCGCACTGGCGGCCTCCCGCCAAGTAACGTATAGTTAGCAATTCGGATGGCCCTTCGGGGCCTCCCAGATCACGAAATGAGGCGCAGGGAGCGCCTCGTGTTCGGCCCAGGGTAGGGCGGGATCGCCAGAAGTAGAACGACCAGACCGGCACGGCAACCCCGTGGACGCTTGGCGTTCCGATAGCTCGCGTTGACGGTAACGTCGGACGCGGGCTATACTTTTTCGTCTCGGTGGGCCGGGTGCATTCGGCTTGCCGCTCGTTTCTCCACGTAGTGGCTACACCGGCCCCTCACCAAAGAGTTCCTGATGGCAACGATCAACCAGCTCGTCCGCAAGCCGCGGCAGGCGACCACCTACAAGAGCGCCTCGCCGGCGCTGGCGAACTGCCCGCAGCGTCGCGGCGTTTGCACCCGCGTTTACACCACCACCCCGAAGAAGCCGAACTCGGCGCTGCGCAAGGTGGCCAAGGTGCGTCTGACCAACGGTTACGAGGTCATCTCGTACATCGGCGGCGAAGGCCACAACCTGCAGGAGCACAGCGTGGTGCTGATCCGCGGCGGCCGCGTCAAGGACCTGCCGGGCGTGCGCTACCACACCGTGCGCGGCTCGCTCGACGCCGCCGGCGTGGCCAAGCGCCGCCAGAGCCGTTCCAAGTACGGCGCCAAGCGTCCGAAGAGCTGATCCGTACGGGCTCGTGCCCGGAACAGCTAGGGCGGCCATGCGTGGCCGCACTTTCCATCAAAAGCATCTGATTCAGGCGAATAAACATGTCGCGTAAAGGCTCCACTCCGCAGCGTTCGGTCCTGCCCGATCCCAAGCACGGCAGCGAAACGATCGCGCGCTTCATCAATATGGTCATGCAGAGCGGCAAGAAGTCCGTCGCCGAAAAGATCGTCTACGGCGCCATGGACGTGATCGGGGAGAAGAACCCGAACGCGCTCGAGCTGGTCGAAAAGGCCCTCGGCAACGTCTCGCCTTCGGTCGAAGTGAAGTCGCGCCGCGTCGGCGGCGCCACCTACCAGGTGCCGGTCGAAGTGCGTTCCTCGCGCCGTATGGCCCTGGCGATGCGCTGGCTGATCGAGTCGGCGCGCAAGCGCGGCGAGAACACCATGCCGCGCAAGCTGGCCGCCGAACTGCTCGACGCCTCGGAAAACCGCGGCGGCGCGATCAAGAAGCGCGAAGAGACCCACCGCATGGCGGAAGCGAACAAGGCGTTCGCCCACTACCGCTGGTGATCGCAGCGCCCCGGGCCTTCGCGCCCGGGCACCGGCAGCGCGCCGCGCGCTGCCTTGGCGGTTGCATAACCGCCTAGCGAACCGGAGGCCGCCCACGAGGCGGCGTCCGGCCATCTGGAATTCGAAAACTTACGAGAGGGTCCCGTGGCTCGCACCACTCCCATCGAGCGTTACCGCAACTTCGGCATCATGGCTCACATCGATGCCGGCAAGACCACCACGTCGGAACGCATCCTGTTCTACACCGGCGTCAGCCACAAGATCGGCGAAGTGCACGAAGGTGCCGCGACGATGGACTGGATGGAGCAGGAGCAGGAGCGCGGCATCACCATCACTTCCGCCGCGACCACCGCGTTCTGGAAGGGCATGGACAAGTCCCTGCCGGAGCACCGCTTCAACATCATCGACACCCCCGGGCACGTCGACTTCACCATCGAAGTCGAGCGTTCGCTGCGCGTGCTCGACGGCGCGGTGTTCGTGCTGTGCGCCGTGGGCGGCGTGCAGCCGCAGTCGGAGACCGTGTGGCGTCAGGCCAACAAGTACTCCGTGCCGCGCATGGCGTTCGTCAACAAGATGGACCGCACCGGCGCCAACTTCGATAAGGTCGTCGAGCAGCTGAAGTCGCGCCTGGGCGCGTACGCCGTGCCGATGCAGGTGCCGATCGGCGCCGAAGACGGCTTCGAGGGCGTGGTCGACCTGCTGAAGATGAAGGCGATCCATTGGGACGTCGCCTCGCAGGGCACCAAGTTCGAGTACCGCGACATCCCGGCCGACCTGCAGTCCAAGGCCGAGGAAGCGCGCGGCTTCATGATCGAAGCGGCGGCCGAGGCCACCGAAGCGCTCATGGACAAGTACTTGAACGAAGGCGAGCTGACCGAGGAAGAAATCATCGCCGGTCTGCGCGAGCGCACCCTGCGCGTGGAGATCGTGCCGGTGTTCTGCGGCTCGGCGTTCAAGAACAAGGGCGTGCAGGCCATGCTCGACGGCGTGATCAACCTGCTGCCGTCGCCGGCCGACCGTCCGCCGGTCCAGGGCATCGACGAGGACGACAAGGAAGACAGCCGCAAGGCGTCCGACACCGAGCCGTTCTCGGCTCTGGCGTTCAAGATCATGACCGACCCGTTCGTGGGCGCGCTGACCTTCTTCCGCGTGTACTCGGGCGTGCTCAACTCCGGCGACCAGGTGTTCAACCCGGTCAAGTCGAAGAAGGAGCGCATCGGCCGCATCCTGCAGATGCACGCCAATCAGCGCGACGAGATCAAGGAAGTGCGCGCCGGCGACATCGCCGCGGCCGTGGGCCTGAAGGACGTGACCACCGGCGACACCCTGTGCGCCGCCGATCACGTCATCACCCTGGAGCGCATGACCTTCCCGGAGCCCGTCATCTCGATGGCGGTGGAGCCCAAGACCAAGTCGGACCAGGAAAAGATGGGCATCGCCCTGGGCCGTCTGGCGCAGGAAGATCCCTCGTTCCGCGTTCGTACCGACGAGGAATCCGGCCAGACCATCATCGCCGGCATGGGCGAGCTGCACCTGGACATCATCGTCGACCGCATGCGCCGCGAGTTCAACGTCGAGGCCAACGTCGGCAAGCCGCAGGTGGCGTACCGCGAGACGATCCGCAAGTCGGACGTCAAGTCGGACTACAAGCACGCCAAGCAGTCCGGCGGTAAGGGTCAGTACGGTCATGTCGTGATCGAGCTGTCGCCGATGAACGAAGCCGACCGCGCCAACGAGGATGTCGAGAACGATTTCCTGTTCGTCAACGACATCACCGGCGGCGTGATTCCGAAGGAATTCATCCCGGCGGTCGAGAAGGGCCTGCGCGAAACCATCACCAGCGGTCCGCTGGCCGGCTTCCCGGTGGTCAACGTCAAGGTCAAGCTGGTGTTCGGCTCGTACCACGACGTCGACTCGTCGGAAATGGCGTTCAAGCTCGCCGCTTCGATGGCCTTCAAGGAAGGCTTCCGCAAGGCCGATCCGGTCCTGCTGGAGCCGATGATGAAGGTCGAAGTGGTGACCCCGGAAGAGTACGTCGGCGACGTGATGGGCGACCTGAGCCGTCGTCGCGGCCTGCTGCAGGGCCAGGACGACACGCCGTCGGGCAAGACCATCAACGCGATGGTGCCGCTGGGCGAGATGTTCGGTTACGCGACCACCATCCGTTCGCTGACCCAGGGCCGCGCCACCTTCACGATGGAATTCGATCACTACGCCGAGGCGCCGAACAACATCGCCGAGACCGTGATCAAAAAGGCCTGATCAGAATCCCGCGGGCCGGCGAGTCCGGCCCGCTTCCAAGCATTCAACTAGCAACTTTAAAGAGAGATTAGCCATGGCTAAGGGTAAGTTCGAGCGCACCAAGCCGCACGTGAACGTGGGCACCATCGGTCACGTCGACCACGGCAAGACCACGCTGACGGCCGCTCTGACCAAGGTCGGCGCCGAGCGTTTCGGTGGCGAGTTCAAGGCATACGACGCGATCGACGCGGCGCCGGAAGAGAAGGCGCGCGGCATCACGATCTCGACGGCGCACGTGGAATACGAAAGCCCGAACCGTCACTACGCGCACGTGGACTGCCCGGGCCACGCCGACTACGTGAAGAACATGATCACGGGTGCGGCGCAGATGGACGGCGCGATCCTGGTGTGCTCGGCCGCTGACGGTCCGATGCCGCAGACCCGCGAGCACATCCTGCTGTCGCGTCAGGTCGGCGTGCCGTACATCGTCGTGTTCCTGAACAAGGCCGACATGGTGGACGACGCCGAGCTGCTCGAGCTGGTGGAGATGGAAGTGCGCGAGCTGCTGTCGAAGTACGACTTCCCGGGCGACGACACCCCGATCATCAAGGGCTCGGCCCGTCTGGCGCTGGAAGGCGACCAGTCGGAGATCGGCGTGCCGGCGATCATCCAGCTGGTGGAAGCGCTGGACACGTTCATCCCGGAGCCGCAGCGCGACGTGGATAAGCCGTTCCTGATGCCGGTGGAAGACGTGTTCTCGATCTCGGGCCGCGGCACCGTGGTGACCGGCCGTATCGAGCGCGGCATCATCAAGGTGGGCGACGAAATCGAAATCGTCGGTATCCGTCCGACCCAGAAGACGACGGTCACCGGCGTGGAAATGTTCCGCAAGCTGCTGGACCAGGGTCAGGCGGGCGACAACGCCGGTCTGCTGCTGCGCGGCACCAAGCGCGACGACGTGGAGCGCGGCCAGGTGCTGTGCAAGCCGGGTTCGATCACCCCGCACACCGAGTTCGAGGCCGAGGTGTACGTGCTGTCGAAGGACGAGGGCGGCCGTCACACCCCGTTCTTCAAGGGCTACCGTCCGCAGTTCTACTTCCGCACCACGGACATCACCGGTGCGGTGACGCTGCCGGAAGGCGTGGAAATGGTCATGCCGGGCGACAACATCAAGATGGTGGTGAGCCTGATCAACCCGGTGGCGATGGACGAAGGCCTGCGTTTCGCGATCCGCGAAGGCGGCCGCACCGTCGGCGCCGGCGTGGTGGCGAAGATCATCAAGTGACGAACTGACCGGGCGCGCCCTGCGCGCCCGGCTCTGTCAGTTCGTCATCCCCGCGAAGGCGGGTATCCAGGGCTCTTCGTGCGAGGACTCCTCGGTCACTGGATTCCCGCTTTCGCGGGAATGACAGCCGAAGAGATGCGAGCCCCCTCGGTCTCTGGATCCCCGCCTACGCGGGAATGACGGACCAAAGGGCTCGCAGCCCCGGATAGTGATCCAGTCTCACCCAGCAACGATCCAGCGGCGGCCCCGGGCCGCCGCGCTTTACCCAGGTCCGGCCGCCCCTGAATAGGGCGTCCGGGCGGTCCGCACGGCCACCAGGCAGGGTGCTTGCATCGCTCCTGCGTATCCGGCTAGAATGCGCGACCACCGTGCCAGTCCTGCTAAATCCAGGGCGGCACGACCAGCGAAATGAGGAGCAGGACGCGCCTCGTATTCGCCAGACAGGGATATGTCGCACGGCCTCGCTCCGTACGTTCCGGGCCCCTACGGGCTTCCAAGGAACGCTAGACGGAGCGTTTCGTGCGTTCTGCTCAGTCTGGGGCGGGTCGGGAAACCGGCCTGCTTTCGTTTTTTCCAGGCAAGGAAGCTCCGGGGCGAGGGTGCTGCCCTGGAGTGTTTGCGTTTTCGTGGGGCTCGGCACACCCAGAAGCCGGCCCGTCGCTCTTTCAACCAAGGAATTCCGTCATGGCGGACCAAAAGATCCGGATTCGGCTGAAGGCGTACGATCATCGTCTGATCGACCGCTCGGCCAGCGAGATCGTCGAGACGGCCAAGCGGACCGGCGCGCAAGTGCGCGGCCCGATCCCGCTGCCGACCAAGATCGAACGCTACACCGTCCTGGTGTCCCCGCACGTCGATAAGGACGCGCGCGACCAGTACGAAACCCGCACGCACAAGCGCGTGCTCGACATCGTCGACCCCAACGACAAGACCGTGGACGCGCTGATGAAGCTCGAACTCGCGGCTGGCGTCGACGTGCAGATCAAGCTGACCTGAGGCAAGCCACCATGACCGCGAAGAAATATTCGTTGGGCATCGTCGGCCGTAAGGCCGGCATGAGCCGCGTCTTCCTCGCCGACGGTAAGTCGGTGCCGGTGACGCTGATCGAAGCCACTCCGAACCGTATCACCCAGATCAAGACCACCGAGACCGACGGCTACAGCGCCGTGCAGGTGACGGTGGGCGTGCGCCGCGCCGCGCTCGTCAACAAGCCCGAAGCCGGTCACCTCGCCAAGGCGAAGGTCGAAGCCGGTCGCGGCCTGTGGGAGCTGCGCGTGGAAGCCGACCAGATCGGCGCTTTCGAGATCGGCGGCGAAATCAAGGCCGACATCTTCTCCGAAGGCCAGATCGTCGACGTCCAGGGCGTCACCAAGGGCAAGGGCTTCCAGGGCACGATCAAGCGCTGGAACTTCCGCATGGGCGACGCGACGCACGGTAACTCGCTGTCGCACCGCTCGCCGGGTTCGATCGGCCAGCGCCAGACGCCGGGCCGCGTTTTCCCGGGCAAGAAGATGTCCGGTCACATGGGCGCCGTCCAGCAGAGCACGCAGGGCCTGGAAGTGGTGAAGGTCGACGCCGAGCGCGGCCTGATCGCCATCAAGGGTGCCGTGCCGGGCGCTCCGGGCGGCGACGTGATCGTCCGCCCGTCGAGCAAGGGAGCATAACGATGGAACTTGCCATCAACGGTAGCGACAAGAAGCTGTCGGTTTCCGACGCCATCTTCGATCGCGAATTCAGCGAAGACCTGGTCCACCAGGTCGTTGTGGCCTACCGCAACGCGGGCCGCGCCGGCACCAAGGCGCAGAAGACGCGTTCGGAAGTCAACGGCACCACCAAGAAGTCGAAGAAGCAGAAGGGCGGCGGCGCGCGTCACGGCGCGCTGACGGCTCCGATCTTCGTCGGCGGCGGCGTGACCTTCGCGGCCAAGCCGCGCAGCTTCGCCCAGAAGGTGAACCGCAAGATGTACCGCGCCGCGATCGCCGCGATCCTGTCCGAGCTGAACCGCCAGGGCCGCATCAGCGTCGTCGAGTCGCTGGACGTCGACGCGCCGAAGACCTCGGGCCTGGTCGCCAAGCTGAAGACGCTGGAAGTGGGCCGTCGTCCGCTGCTCGTCACCGAGGAAGCCTCCGAGAACCTGTACCTCTCGGCTCGCAACCTGCCTTATGTGGAAGTCCGCGACGTGCAGGGACTCGATCCGGTCGCCCTCGTCGGCGCCGACTCGATCGTGTTCACGACCGATGCGGTCAAGAAGATCGAGGAGTGGCTGGCATGAACGACGCCAAGCTCTACAGCATCATCCGCGCGCCGCGCGTGTCCGAAAAGACCGCGCGTCTGCAGGAAGTTTCCAACCAATACGTCTTCGAAGTCGCGACGGACGCTACCAAGGCCGACATCAAGGTCGCCGTGGAAAAGCTGTTCGACGTTAAGGTCGAGGCGGTGAATGTGGTCAACGTGAAGGGCAAGAGCAAGGCCTTCCGTTTCCGCATGGGCCGTCGCGGCGACTGGCGCAAGGCGTACGTGAAGCTGGCCGAAGGCCAGTCGATCGACGTGATTGCCAAGCCCTGAGGAAAGACCCATGGCATTGATGACTTTCAAGCCCACGTCCGCCGGCCGCCGCAGCGCGGTCCGCGTGGTGACGCCGGGCCTGCATAAGGGCGCGCCGCACGCGGCGTTGGTCGAAAAGCAGAGCAAGAGCGGCGGCCGCAACCACCACGGTCGCATCACCACCCGCCACATCGGCGGTGGCCACAAGCAGCACTACCGCATCATCGACTTCAAGCGCGACAAGGTCGGCATCCCCGCCCGCGTCGAGCGGATCGAATACGATCCGAACCGCACCGCGCACATCGCGCTGCTGTGCTACGTCGATGGCGAGCGTCGTTACATCATCGCCCCCAAGGGCCTGAAGGACGGCGACCAGGTGATCGCCGGCCGCGACGCCCCGATCCGCGTCGGCAACACCCTGCCGCTGAGCAACATCCCGGTCGGCACCACCGTGTGCTGCGTCGAGATGAAGCCGGGCAAGGGCGCCCAGCTGGCCCGTGCGGCCGGCGCCAGCGCCTACCTGGTGGCTCGCGAGCAGGGCTACGCCACGCTGCGTCTTCGCTCCGGCGAAATGCGCAAGGTGCCGGTCGAGTGCGGCGCCACCATCGGCGAAGTCGGCAACGACGAGCACAGCCTGGAGAAGCTCGGCAAGGCCGGCGCCAAGCGCTGGCGCGGCATCAAGCCGACCGTTCGTGGCGCGGCCATGAACCCGGTCGACCATCCGCACGGCGGTGGTGAGGCCAAGGCTGGCCAGGGCAACCCGCATCCGGTGACGCCGTGGGGCGTTCCGACCAAGGGTTACAAGACGCGTAAGAACAAGCGTACGCAGCAGTTCATCGTTCGCGACCGCAGGAGCTAATCGGCCATGGCACGTTCCCTCAAGAAAGGTCCGTTCGTCGACCACCATCTGCAGAAGAAGGTGGAAGCGGCCGGCAACAACAAGAAGCCGATCAAGACCTGGTCGCGTCGTTCGATGATTCTCCCGGAGATGATCGGCTTCACCATTGCCGTTCACAACGGCAAGAACCACATCCCCGTGCTGGTCAACGAGAACATGGTTGGCCACAAGCTTGGCGAATTCGCCCTGACCCGTACGTTCAAGGGTCACGGCGGCGACAAGAAGTCGGGCAAGTAAGGAGATGACCATGGAAGCGAAAGCCATCCTGCGCACCGCGCGCATCTCCCCGCAGAAGGCCCGCCTGGTCGCCGACCAGGTGCGCGGTCTGTCCGCCGAGCGCGCCGTCAACCTGCTGAAGTTCTCGGACAAGAAGGCAGCTGCACTGATCCGTAAGGTCGTGGAGTCCGCCATCGCCAACGCCGAGAACAACCAGGGCGCCGACGTCGACGAACTCAAGGTCAAGACCATCATGGTGGACGAGGGTCCCGCACTGAAGCGCTTCATGGCGCGTGCGAAGGGCCGCGGCACCCGCATCCTCAAGCGCACCAGCCACATCACTGTGGTTGTGGGCGCGGGCAAGTAAGGCGGAGTCAGACAATGGGTCATAAAGTTCATCCGACCGGCATCCGCCTTGGCATCTCCAAGGATTGGAGCTCCAAGTGGTTCGCCGGCAAGAAGCAGTACGCCGAGTACCTGGCTGCCGACCTCAAGGTCCGCGAGATGCTTCGCAAGAAGCTCGCGCAGGCGGGCATCTCGAAGATCTTCATCGAGCGTCCGGCCAACAACGCCCGCGTGACCATCCACACCGCCCGTCCGGGCGTGGTGATCGGCAAGCGCGGCGAGGACATCGAGAAGCTGCGTAAGGAAGTCAGCGCGCTGATGGGCGTTCCGGCGCACATCAACGTGACCGAGGTCCGCAAGCCGGAACTCGACGCGCAGCTGGTCGCCGAGTCGATCGCTCAGCAGCTGGAGCGCCGCATCATGTTCCGTCGCGCCATGAAGCGCGCGGTGGGCAATGCGATGCGCCTTGGCGCCCTGGGCATCAAGGTCAACGTGGCCGGCCGTCTCAACGGCGCCGAGATCGCGCGTTCTGAGTGGTACCGCGAAGGTCGCGTGCCGCTGCACACGCTGCGCGCCGACATCGACTATGGCTTCGCTGAAGCCAAGACGACGTACGGCATCATCGGCATCAAGGTCTGGGTCTACCGCGGCGAAATCTTCGATTTCACCCAGGTCGGCCAGGAAAAGCAGGACGATTCGCCGCGCAGCGATCGTGGTGACCGCGGCGATCGCGGCGACCGTAACGACCGCCCGGGCCGTCCTGCCCGCGAACAGAGGTAATCCGCCATGTTGCAACCCAAGCGAACCAAGTACCGCAAGGTACACAAGGGCCGCAATGAGGGCCTGAGCTGGAACGGCAATGCCGTCAGCTTCGGCGAATACGGCCTCAAGGCGACCGCACACGGCCAGCTGACCGCGCGTCAGATCGAAGCGGCGCGCCGCTCGATCAGCCGCTACGTCAAGCGCGGCGGCAAGATGTGGATCCGCGTGTTCCCCGACAAGCCGATCACCAAGAAGCCGATCGAAGTCCGAATGGGCTCCGGTAAGGGCAACGTGGAGTACTGGGTCGCCCAGATCCAGCCCGGCCGCATGATTTACGAGATCGAAGGCGTTGCCGAAGATGTGGCGCGCGAAGCGTTCCGTCTGGCTGCCGCCAAGCTCTCGGTTACCACCACCTTCGTTACCCGTACGGTGCGCTAATGGAACTGAAAGAACTCCGCGCGAAGTCGGCCGACGAGCTCAAGGCCCACCTGGTCGACCTGCACAAGGAGAGCTTCGCTCTCCGCATGCAGAAGGCCACCGGCCAGCTCGCCAAGACCCACGAGGCCCGCCGTGTTCGCCGCGAGATCGCTCGCGTGAACACGCTGCTGGGTCAGAAGAAGTAAGGACCCTCGCCATGACCGACAACAATACAGAGAAGGCTGTGCGCACGGTTGAAGGCCGGGTCGTCAGCAACAAGATGGACAAGACCGTCACCGTGCTCGTCGAGCGCCAGGTCAAGCACGCGCTGTACGGCAAGTACATCCGCCGCTCGACCAAGCTCCACGCCCACGACGCCGAGAACGCCTGCAAGGAAGGCGATATTGTGCGCGTGAAGGAGATTGCTCCCCTGTCGAAGACCAAGAACTGGAGCGTGGTTGAAATCGTCAGCCGCGTGGCCGAATAAGAGGAGGCTGAACCATGATCCAGATGCAAAGCTACCTCGACGTGGCCGACAATTCCGGTGCCAAGGAAGTGATGTGCATTAAGGTGCTCGGTGGCTCCAAGCGCCGTTACGCCCACATCGGCGACATCATCAAGGTCACCGTCAAGGACGCGATTCCGCGTGGCAAGGTCAAGAAGGGCGACGTCTACGACGCCGTCGTGGTGCGTACCCGCAAGGGCGTGCGCCGTCCGGACGGTTCGCTGATCCGCTTCGACGGCAACGCCGCGGTGTTGCTCAACAACAAGCATGAGCCGATCGGCACCCGTATCTTCGGGCCCGTGACTCGCGAGCTGCGCTCCGAGAAGTTCATGAAGATCGTCTCGCTCGCGCCTGAAGTGCTCTGAGCGGAGGAACTAGACCATGAACCGTATCAAGAAGGGCGATCAGGTGATCGTCACCGCCGGCAAGGACAAGGGCAAGAAGGGCGACGTGGTGCGTGTGCTCGGCGACAAGGTCGTCGTGGCCAACATCAACGTGGTCAAGCGCCACACCAAGCCGAACCCGCAGGCCAACCAGCCGGGCGGCGTGATCGAGCGCGAAGCGCCGATTCACATTTCCAACGTCATGCTGTTCAACCCGGCCACCGGCAAGGGCGAGCGCATCGGTTTCAAGGTGCTGGAGGATGGACGCAAACTGCGTGTGTTCCGCTCCAGCGGTGAGGCGGTTGACGCCTGAGGAATGCTGAAATGACCACCCGGCTCGAAGAGTTCTACAAGAATGAAGTGGTTCCTGCGCTGACCGAGAAGTTCGGTTACAAGAACCCGATGGAAGTGCCGCGCCTGACCAAGATCACGCTGAACATGGGCGTGGGCGAGGCCGCCACCAACAAGAAGATCCTGGAAAATGCCGTCGCCGACATGACCAAGATCGCCGGCCAGAAGCCGATCGTGACGAAGACCCGCGTGTCGGTGGCTTCGTTCAAGATCCGCGACGGTTGGCCGATCGGCGCCAAGGTCACCCTGCGCCGCGCTAAGATGTACGAGTTCCTGGACCGCCTGATCAACATCTCGCTGCCGCGCGTGCGCGACTTCCGCGGTGTCTCGGGTCGTTCGTTCGACGGCCGTGGCAACTACAACATGGGCGTCAAGGAACAGATCATCTTCCCGGAAATCGATTTCGACCAGGTCGACGCGCTGCGCGGCATGGACATCGCGATCACCACGACCGCGAAGACCGATGCCGAGGCCAAGGCCCTGCTCGAAGCCTTCCGCTTCCCGTTCCGCAACTGAGTCTAGGATTGAACTATGGCTAAGACCTCCATGATCAACCGCGACCTCAAGCGGGCCAAGCTGGCGAAGAAGTTCGCCGGCAAGCGTGAGGAGCTGAAGAAGATCGTTTCCAGCGAGACCGCCTCGTACGAGGAGAAGCTGGAGGCCGCCGTCAAGCTGCAGAAGCTGCCGCGCGACTCCTCGCCGTGCCGTCAGCGCAACCGTTGCGCCCTGACCGGCCGCTCGCGCGGCGTCTACCAGAAGTTCGGCCTGGGCCGCAACAAGCTGCGTGAAGCCACCATGCGCGGCGACGTGCCTGGTCTTCGCAAGGCAAGCTGGTAAGATAGCCGGCTTTCCCGGTTCCACCGCCGCGGCCCCCGGGCCGCGGCGGCGTTGTTGATTCGCTGTAACCCGTTGTATTACAACTGAAATTCGCAATCCCGCGGATATCGGTGCTACTCATAGGTGACTCAATGAGCATGACTGATCCCATCGCCGACATGCTGGTCCGCATCAAGAATGCGGCCGCTGTTCGGAAGCAGACGGTGAAGATGCCGTCGTCCAAGACCAAGGTGGCCATCGCCGCCGTGCTGAAGGACGAGGGCTACATCCTGGATTCGCGCGTGACCCAGGTGGGTCCGGGCAAGTCCGAACTCGAAATCTCGCTGAAGTACTACGAAGGCAAGCCGGTGATCGAGCGCCTGGAGCGCTACTCCCGTTCGGGCCTGCGTCAGTACCGCGGCAAGGACGCGATCCCGAAGGTCCTGGGCGGCCTGGGCGTCGCGATCATCTCCACCTCGAAGGGCATCATGACCGATGCGCAGGCGCGCCAGCAGGGCGTCGGCGGTGAAGTCCTGTGCTTCGTGGCCTAAGGGAGGAATAGCCATGTCCCGAGTTGCCAAGAAGCCGGTCGCCCTGCCGAAGGGCGTCGAGCTGAACATCCAAGCCGACAGCATCAGCGCCAAGGGCCCGAAGGGCGCCCTGTCGATCGCCAAGCCGGCCGCCATCAACCTGAAGGTCGAGAACGGCGAAGCCGTGTTCGTCACCGAAGACGCCGCGCTGATCCCGCTCACGGGCACCCTGCGCGCGATCCTGGCCAACATGGTCAAGGGCGTCTCCGAAGGCTTCGAGCGCAAGCTCGAGCTGGTCGGCGTCGGTTACCGCGCCTCGATGCAGGGCCAGGACCTGAACCTGGCGCTGGGTTTCTCGCACCCGGTGCTGTTCAAGGCTCCGGAAGGCATCACCATCGCGACCCCCACCCAGACCGAAATCGTGGTCCAGGGCGCGGACAAGCAGCGCGTCGGTGAAGTCGCCGCCAAGATTCGCGGTTTCCGTCCGCCGGAGCCCTACAAGGGCAAGGGTGTGAAGTACGCCGGCGAAGTCATCATCCGCAAGGAAGCCAAGAAGGCATAAGGCAGGTCCCTCTGCGAAAAGCCCGGCCATCCATGGCCGGGGATTCAAAGAAGAGCCGCCGCGCCAATCCGCTTCTTAGGAGTAATCGAAATGAACAAGAACACCGCCCGCCTGCGCCGCGCCAAGTCGACCCGTGCGCACATCCGCGAACTCGGCGTGCCGCGCCTGTCGGTGCTGCGCACCGGCCAGCACCTGTACGCCCAGGTCTTCAC
Organism: Lysobacter silvisoli; assembly: GCF_003382365.1. Lineage (NCBI taxonomy): Bacteria > Pseudomonadati > Pseudomonadota > Gammaproteobacteria > Lysobacterales > Lysobacteraceae > Lysobacter > Lysobacter silvisoli. The sequence goes on from NZ_QTSU01000001.1 coordinate 60,192, forward strand.
CGCCGACGGCTCCAAGGTCCTGGCTGCCGCCTCGACCGTGCAGGCCGACGTCAAGGAAGGCCTGAAGAACGGCAAGAACGCCGACGCCGCCGTCAAGGTCGGCCACGCGATCGCCGCCAAGGCCAAGGCCGCCGGCATCGACAAGGTCGCTTTCGACCGTTCGGGCTACCGCTACCACGGCCGCATCAAGGCTCTGGCCGATGCGGCCCGCGAAGGCGGTCTGCAGTTCTAAGTCTTGAAGGCGAGGGGATCCGTCCCCACGCCTGAACGAGACATGCTGCCGGCGCGGCCTGCGCCGGGCGTCAGGACGGGTTTCCGTCCTGGTCGCGACACCCGATCCACATCACAACCATAAGCGGCGACGCCGCAAATCCCATAAACCTACGAGATATTCGAAATGGCTGAAGAACAGCGTGCACCGCGGGGTCGTGATCGCGACCGTAACCGCGAAGAGATCGACGACGGCATGATCGAGAAGCTGATCGCGGTCAACCGCGTCAGCAAGACCGTCAAGGGCGGCCGCCAGTTCACCTTCACCGCGCTGACGGTGGTGGGCGACGGCAACGGCAAGGTCGGCTTCGGCTACGGCAAGGCGCGCGAAGTGCCGGTCGCGATCCAGAAGTCGATGGAATACGCCCGCAAGGCGATGAACAACGTCGATCTGAACAACGGCACCTTGTGGCACGCCGTGAAGTCGGGCCATGGCGCGGCGCATGTGTTCATGCAGCCGGCGTCGGAAGGTACCGGCGTGATCGCCGGCGGCGCCATGCGCGCCGTGCTGGAAGCGGTCGGCGTCAAGAACGTGCTGGCCAAGGCCACCGGTTCGCGCAACCCGATCAACCTGGTCCGCGCCACCCTGAAGGGTCTGACCGGCATGCATTCGCCGGCCAAGATCGCGGCCAAGCGCGGCAAGAAGGTGGAGGATCTCAACCATGGCTAAGGCTGCTAACAAGCCGGTCGAAGGCGGCACCGTGACGGTGCGCCTCGTCAAGGGTCTGCGTGGCTGCCAGTCGCGTCACCGCCTGTCGGTGAAGGCGCTGGGCCTGAACAAGCTCAACGACGTGCGGACGCTGAAGGACAGCCCGCAGGTTCGTGGCCTGATCAACACGGTCCACTACCTGGTTCAGGTCGAGGGCTAAGGAGCACATCATGCGTCTCAACACTCTCAAGCCGGCTGACGGCGCCCGCGAAGACCGCAAGCGCGTCGGTCGCGGTATCGGTTCGGGCCTGGGCAAGACCGCGGGCCGCGGCCACAAGGGTTCCTTCGCCCGTTCGGGCAAGGGCAAGATCAAGGCCGGCTTCGAAGGCGGCCAGACTCCGATGCAGCGTCGTCTGCCGAAGATCGGTTTCCGCTCCAAGACCGCCAAGGACACCGCCGAGGTGCTGTCCTACCAGCTGGACAAGCTGGAAGCGGGCGAGGTCGATTTCGCCAAGCTGCTCGCGGCCAAGCTGGTTCCCAGCACCGCCAAGCAGGCGAAGATCGTCAAGAAGGGCGAGCTGAGCAAGGCGTTCGTGCTCAAGGGCGTGCTGGCTACGGCCGGCGCTAAGGCCGCTATCGAAGCGGCCGGCGGCAAGGTCGGGGAGTAAGCGATACATGGCGCGGAGCAGCAACGCGATGGCCGGTCTCGGCGGCGGTCTCGGTAAGTTCACCGAGCTCCGCCAACGTCTGCTGTTCGTGGTCGGCGCGTTGATCGTCTATCGCATCGGGTGCTACATCCCGGTGCCGGGCGTCAACCCCGAGGCGATGCTCAAGCTCATGGAAACGCAGAAGGGCACGATCGTGGACATGTTCAACATGTTCTCGGGCGGCGCCCTTCACCGCTTCAGCCTGTTCGCGCTGAACGTGATGCCGTACATCTCGTCGTCCATCATCGTGCAGCTGCTGGTGCAGATCGTGCCCAGCCTGAAGGCCATCCAGAAGGAAGGCGAGTCGGGCCGGCGCAAGATCAACCAGTGGTCGCGCATGGGTGCGATCCCGCTGGCCGTGTTCCAGGCCTGGGGCATCGCCACGGCCTTGCAGGCCGGCGGTGCGAGCCAGGGCATCCCGGTGGTCTACAGCCCCGGTCCGGGCTTCATCCTGACCGCGGTGATCGCGCTGACCGCCGGCACCATGTTCCTGATGTGGATCGGCGAGCAGGTGACCGAGCGCGGTATCGGCAACGGCGTGTCCCTGATCATCTTCGCCGGCATCGTCGCGGGCCTGCCCGCCGCGGTCGGCACGATGTTCAACCAGATCAACGACGGCACCATGAACGCCATCACGGCGGTCGTGGTCGTGGCCATCGTCCTGGTGTTCACCTACCTGGTGGTGTTCGTCGAGCGCGGACAGCGCCGGATCACGGTGAACTACGCACGGCGTCAGGGCGGCCGCAACGCCTACATGAACCAGTCCTCGTTCCTGCCGTTGAAGCTGAACATGGCGGGCGTGATCCCGGCCATCTTCGCCTCCAGCATCGTGATGTTCCCGGCCACCGCGGCGACCTGGTTCAGCCAGGGCAACCAGGCCACCTGGCTGCAGCGTCTGAGCCAGTGGCTGAACCCCGGCGAGCCGCTGCACATGATCCTGTACGCGGGCCTGATCGTCGGCTTCGCGTTCTTCTACACGGCGCTGGTGTTCAACTCGCAGGAAACCGCGGACAACCTGAAGAAGTCGGGCGCGCTGATTCCGGGCATCCGCCCGGGCAAGGCGACGGCCGACTATGTCGACGGCGTGCTGACCCGCCTCACGGCGGCCGGCGCGGCCTATCTGGTGATCGTCTGTCTCCTCCCGGAGATCATGCGCACCCAACTGGGCACCTCGTTCTACTTCGGCGGCACCTCGTTGCTGATCGTCGTGGTCGTGGTGATGGATTTCATCGCCCAAATCCAGGCTCATCTGATGTCGCATCAGTACGAGAGCCTGCTGAAGAAGGCGAACTTGAAGGGCGGCTCGCGCGGCGGTCTCGCGCGCGGGTGAGCCGGGGCCATTCCGCGCGCCAGAGTAGCGCGCGGGGCGAGTGGGGCGGGATCGCCCTGTTCAGCCAGTCCTGGTTCGTCGCCGGAGCATGGGCACACTCCCCATGCCGTGGTTCCGTGGCACCCCCGGGTGCCGCGGGGCTTCCTATTAACCCGAGACCTTGTTAAAATTTCCAGTTCACTCCGCCGGGATTAATCCGTCTCGGCCGCCAAACTCAGTTGGAGATCGCGTTATGGCGCGTATTGCGGGCGTCAATTTGCCTGCCCAGAAGCATGTCTGGGTCGGGTTGCAAAGCATTTACGGCATCGGCCGTACCCGGTCGAAGAAGGTGTGCGACGCCGCCGGCGTCAACTCCTCGACCAAGATCCGTGACCTGTCCGAGCCGGAAGTCGAGCGCCTGCGCGCCGAAGTCGGCAAGTACGTGGTCGAAGGCGACCTGCGCCGTGAAGTCGGCATCGCCATCAAGCGTCTGATGGACCTGGGCTGCTACCGCGGCCTGCGTCACCGCCGCGGCTTGCCGCTGCGTGGTCAGCGCACCCGTACCAATGCCCGTACCCGTAAGGGTCCGCGCAAGGCCATCAAGAAGTAAGGGGCATAGACCATGGCTAAGCCGGCTGCTGCCAAAACCAAGAAGAAGATCAAGCGCGTCGTCACCGACGGCATCGCTCACGTCCACGCTTCTTTCAACAACACCATCATCACGATCACCGACCGCCAGGGCAACGCGCTGTCGTGGGCGACTTCGGGCGGCGCGGGTTTCCGCGGTTCGCGCAAGTCGACCCCGTTCGCCGCGCAGGTCGCCGCCGAAAAGGCCGGCCGCGCTGCGCTCGACTACGGCGTGAAGTCGCTGGAAGTGCGCATCAAGGGTCCGGGTCCGGGCCGTGAGTCCGCCGTTCGTTCTCTGAACAACGTCGGTTACAAGATCATGAACATCATCGACGTGACGCCTATCCCGCACAACGGGTGCCGTCCGCCGAAGAAGCGTCGCGTCTGAGGAGCTGAAGAATCATGGCTCGTTATATCGGTCCCACCTGTAAGCTCGCCCGTCGCGAAGGCGCCGACCTCGGCCTGAAGTCGTCGGCGCGCGCCCTCGACTCCAAGTGCAAGCTCGAGCAAAAGCCCGGCCAGCACGGTCCCACCGCCCGCAAGGGCAAGCTGTCCGACTACGCCACCCAGCTGCGCGAAAAGCAGAAGGTCAAGCGTATTTACGGCCTGCTGGAACGTCAGTTCCGCAACTACTACAAGAAGGCCTCGACCAAGAAGGGCAACACCGGCGAGAACCTGCTGCAGCTCCTGGAGACGCGTCTGGACAACGTGATCTACCGCATGGGCTTCGCGGTCACCCGTCCGGCCGCCCGCCAGCTGGTTTCGCACCGCGGCGTCACGGTCAACGGCAAGTCGGTCAACCTGCCTTCGTACCAGGTCAAGGCCGGTGACGCGATCGCTCTGTCCGAGCGTGCCCAGAAGCAGCTGCGCGTGCAGGAATCCCTGACCGTGTCGTCGCAGATGGACCTGTCGCCGTCCTGGGTCGAGGTCGACAGCAAGAAGTTCAGCGGTGTGTTCAAGGCTGTGCCGGATCGTGCCGATCTGCCGGCCGATATCAACGAAGCGCTGATCGTCGAGCTGTACTCGAAGTAATCATCTTTGAAGCCCCGGTTCGCCGGGGCCTCGCAGGAGACACCGAAACATGACGGTTACCGCCAACCAGGTACTGCGCCCGCGTGGTCCGCAGATCGAACGACTGACCGGCAATCGCGCCAAGGTCGTGATCGAGCCGCTGGAGCGCGGCTACGGCCACACCCTCGGCAACGCGCTGCGCCGCGTGCTGCTGTCGTCGATCCCCGGCTTCGCGATCACCGAGGTCGAGATCGACGGCGTGCTCCACGAGTACACCACGGTCGAAGGTCTCGAAGAGGACGTGCTGGAAGTCCTGCTGAACCTCAAGGACGTCGCCATCCGCATGCACACCGGCGACGCTTCGACGCTGTCGCTGGCCAAGCAGGGCCCTGGCATCGTGACCGCGGGCGACATCAAGACTGACCACAACGTCGAGATCCTGAACCCCGAGCACGTGATCTGCCACCTGACCAAGGACACGGCGATCAACATGCGTCTGAAGATCGAGCGCGGTTTCGGCTACCAGCCGGCCGCCGCGCGTCGCCGCCCGGACGAAGAGACCCGTGCCATCGGCCGCCTGATGCTGGACGCCAGCTTCTCGCCGGTGCGCCGCGTCGCCTACGCCGTGGAAGCCGCGCGCGTCGAGCAGCGTACCGACCTCGACAAGCTGGTCCTGGACATCGAAACCAACGGCACGATCGACGCCGAGGAAGCTGTGCGCACCGCCGCCGACATCCTCACCGATCAGCTGTCGGTGTTCGGCGACTTCACCCACCGCGACCGCGGTGCGGCGAAGCCGGCCACCAGCGGCATCGACCCGATCCTGCTGCGTCCGATCGACGACCTCGAGCTGACCGTGCGTTCGGCCAACTGCCTCAAGGCCGAGAGCATCTACTACGTCGGCGACCTGATCCAGAAGACCGAGGTCGAGCTGCTCAAGACCCCGAACCTGGGCAAGAAGTCGCTCACCGAGATCAAGGAAGTGCTGGCTCAGCGCGGCCTGTCCCTCGGCATGAAGCTCGAGAACTGGCCGCCGGCCGGTATCGCGCAGCATGGGATGATGGGCTGATAACGGCCTTACGCGACCGCGCCTTCGGGCGCGGTTCGCGCTTGCAGTACCGCAACACCACCGACGGATCGCAAAGATCCGCGGCACGCCGGCCAAGGAACGGTCGGTTCGGACCAACCGCAGTCCAATGCAACAACGCCTGGATGGCGACAGCGAAGTCCAACAGTTCTTACATTCACTCGATTCATAAGGAATTCCCGTCATGCGTCACCAGAAATCCGGCCGTAAGTTCAGCCGTACCAGCGCCCACCGCGATGCCATGTTCACCAACATGGCGGCCTCGCTGATCAAGCACGGCCTGATCCGCACCACCCTGCCCAAGGCCAAGGAACTGCGCCGCGTCGCCGAGCCGCTGATCACCCTGGCCAAGGTCGATGGTGTGGCCAACCGCCGCCTGGCTTTCTCGCGCCTGCGCGACAAGGAAGCCGTGGGCACGCTGTTCACCACCCTGGGCCCGCGTTACGCGAGCCGCCCGGGCGGTTACCTGCGCATCCTCAAGTGCGGCTTCCGCGCCGGCGACAATGCGCCGATGGCTTACGTCGAACTGGTCGACCGTCCGGAAGCCGCTGCCGAGTAATCTTCGGCCGCGCGTCCTGCCGCATTCGATCGTGCCTGCGTTCGCGCAGGCACCCGTAAAAGCCCCGGCCCTGGTCGGGGCTTTTGCATTCCGGCAACGGTTACGTCGGCAACGGTTTCCGCAGCAACGGCACGCAACTTTCGCCGCCTGTCGGAGTCTTCTGTCGCCATAACCCACCGTTGCGTCGCGGCCGCTAGGCACGACGCGGCCCAAGACGTAAGGTGACCGCATGACCATGCCCTTGTCCGCCTCGTTCCGCACCCAATACCTGCTGGGCTTCCTGGCCTGCGCCGGCCTGCTCGGCTACGCCTTCTACCTGCAGCTGCACGACGGCCTGGAGCCGTGCCCGCTGTGCATCTTCCAGCGCGTGGCCTTCTTCGCCCTGGGGCTGGTGTTCCTGCTCGGCGCGATCCACGGCCCCAAGGGCGCGCGCGGCCGCAAGGCTTACGGCGTGCTCGGCCTGCTGGCGGCGCTGGCCGGCATCCTGGTCGCCGGCAACCACGTGCGCCTGCAGCACCTGCCGCCGGACCAGGTGCCCGCCTGCGGCCCGGGCCTGGATTACATGCTCGACGCCATGCCGATCACCGGCGTGATCCGCAAGGTCATGACCGGCTCGGGCGAGTGCGCGGCCGTGGACTGGACCTTCCTGGGCCTGGCCATGCCGGCCTGGAGCCTGATCTGTTTCGTCGTACTGGCCCTGTGGGTCGCCTACGCCTCGTTCCGCAAGCGAACGCCGGCCCCCTGATTCCTTCCCCCGCAACAACCCTGGACCCATCGCAATGAGCGCCTCCGATCGCAACCTCCGTGCCGTCAACCTGCCCGCCGACTGGACGCCCTCGTCCTGGCGCGGCCGCACCGCACTGCAGTTGCCGAGCTATCCGGACGAGGCCGAACTGAACCTGGCGCTGCAGGAGCTGCGCAACCTGCCGCCGCTGGTGACCTCGTGGGAGATCCTGGCGCTGAAGCAGCAACTGGCCGAGGCGCAGGAAGGCAAGCGCTTCCTGTTGCAGGGCGGCGATTGCGCCGAGAGCTTCGACCAGTGCTCCTCGGACGTGATCTCCAACCGGCTCAAGGTGCTGCTGCAGATGAGCCTGGTGCTGGTGCACGGCATGCGCAAGCCGGTGGTGCGCGTGGGCCGCTTCGCCGGCCAGTACGCCAAGCCGCGTTCGGCCGACAGCGAGACCATCGGCGGCGTGACCCTGCCCAGCTACCGCGGCGACATGGTCAACGCGCCGGAGTTCACCGAGGCCGCGCGCCGCCCGGACCCGCGCCGCATGATCAAGGCGCATGCGCGTTCGGCGATGACGATGAATTTCGTCCGCGCCCTGATCGACGGCGGTTTCGCCGACCTGCACCACCCCGAGTACTGGAACCTGAGCTGGGTCGGCCACTCGCCGCTGGCCGACGAATACCGGCGCATGGTCAATGCCATCGGCGACGCCGTGCGCTTCATGGAGACGCTGTCGGGCAGCGAGGTGCACAACCTCAACCGCGTCGACTTCTACACCTCGCACGAGGCGCTGCTGCTGCCGTACGAGGAGTCGCTGACCCGGCAGGTGCCGCGCCACTGGGGCTGGTTCAACCTGAGCACCCATTACCCGTGGATCGGCATGCGCACCGCCGCCGCCGACGGTGCGCACGCGGAGTACTTCCGCGGCATCCGCAATCCGATCGCGCTGAAGGTGGGCCCGTCGGTCACGCCGGACCAGCTGCTGCGCACGGTCGACCTGCTCAACCCCGAGGACGAGCCGGGCCGCCTGAGCTTCATCCATCGCATGGGCGCGACCCAGATCGCGGAGAAGCTGCCGCCGCTGCTGGAGGCGATGCGCCGCGACGGCCGCCGCGTGTTGTGGGTCTGCGATCCGATGCACGGCAATACCGAGAGCACCAGCAACGGCTACAAGACCCGCCGCTTCCGCAATATCCGCAGCGAGATCGAGCAGGCCTTCGAGCTGCATGCGGCGGCCGGCACGCGCCTGGGCGGCGTGCACCTGGAGCTGACCGGCGAGGACGTGACCGAGTGCCTGGGCGGCGCGCGCGAGCTCACCGAGAGCGATCTGGAACGCGCCTACCGTTCCACCGTGGACCCGCGCCTGAACTACGAGCAGGCGTTGGAAGTGGCGATGCTGATCGTGCGCAAGCAGGCGCAGATCGCGGCGCCGGCTTGAGTCCTGCGTTCGTATCGTCGTGATGCGAGGCCCGCCGCAAGGCGGGCTTCGTTTTTGTGGCGACTACCCCTGTAGGAGCTGCGTCCCACGGGATTTCCTTCGGTCACAAGCTGCGACCGCGAATCCTCAATAACGACGATTGTTCGATTACTACCTGTAGGAGCTGCGTGAGCTGCGACCGCGAGTTTTCAACTACGGCGAAAGCGTCGGCCTCCGCGGGATCTGCTTTCTGTGGGAGCGGCGTGGGCCGCGATTAGCTTCGAACTGGCGAAGGTGTATGGGTGTGCTCGGAAACAACAGCAACAGCTTCCGTCCGTAAACGGCCGGGTTACTTTCTTTTGATAAGCGTCAAAAGAAAGTAACCAAAGAAAAACGCTTCGCCAGAGCTCCCGTGCGAGAGCGGTGCGGGCGCCGGGATTTTCCGATCGGGCCTCCTGCCCGAGCGGAAAACGGCGCACGTCCTGTGCGCCGCCCTTCGGGTCTGCTATTGGTACTGCGAGTTCGGTGCCCAAGCGAGGATCAAGAGCATTCGCTTCGCTCATCCCCTCACCCTAGCCCTCTCCCGCAAGCGGGAGAGGGGACACGTCCGACGCCGCTGTTGCTTTAGCCCCTCTCCCGTTCACGGGAGAGGGGTTGGGGTGAGGGCACGCGGAGTTCAAATCACGGCGCGACCGCCGCCGCCTCAACCACCGGCAACGTAGGCAGAAACCGCGGCGCAATGCGCGCCTGCGTGCGCTGCTCGAACGCATAGGCGTAAGCCAGCAACTTCGCCTCGCTCCACTTCGGACCCATGAACGCCAGGCCCAGCGGCAAGCCGCGGGCGTCGCCCATGGGTACGGTCAGGCTGGGATAGCCAGCCACCGCAGCGGCGCCATAGCCTGCGCCGTTGAAGTGGTCGCCGTTGACCGGGTCGCGGGTAAAAGCGGGGCCGGTGGCGGGAGCGACCAGTGCGTCCAGGCGGTGTTTGGCCAGGATCGCATCGATGCCTTCGGCGCCTGCCAGGCGGCGGGCCTTGGCCGCGGCGTCGCGGTAGCCCGGTTCGCTCAGCGGGCCCTTGCGCGCGGCGCGCTCCAGGTGCTCCTGGCCGAACACCGCCAGCTCGGTGTCGGCGTGCGCCTGGTTGTAGGCGATCAGCTGGTCCAGCGTGCGCAGCGGCGCGCCGCTGTCGTTGAGATAGCGCTCCAGCCCGTCCTTGAATTCGTACAGCAGCACTTCGTATTCGGCCTCGCCCCACTGCCCGGCGGTGGCCAGTTCGACCTCGATCACTTCCGCGCCGGCGGCGCGCAGGGTCGCGATGGCGCGGTCCAGGCTGGCGTTGAGTTCGCGCTGATAGCCCACGCCGGACTCGTGCAGGAAACCGATGCGCGCGCCCTTGAGCGCATCGGGTTTCAGGCCGGCGGTGTAGTCGCTGGCGCGATGGCGTGCCGCGTCTCCCGCAGCCGCGTCGCCGCCGGCCTCGGCCGCGACCAGGGCGTTGAGCAGCGCCGCGGCGTCGGCGACGCTGCGCGCCATCGGCCCGGGCGTGTCCTGGCTGGCCGAGATCGGAATGATGCCGCTGCGGCTGATCAGGCCCACGCTGGGCTTGAGCCCGACCAGGCCGTTCATCGCCGCCGGGCACAGGATGCTGCCGTCGGTTTCGGTGCCCACGCCCACCGCGGCCAGGCTGGCGGCGATGGCCGCGCCGGTGCCGCTGCTGGAGCCGCAGGCGCTGCGGTCCAGCGCGTAGGGGTTGCGGGTCAGGCCGCCGCGCGCGCTCCAGCCCGAGGTGGACTGGATCGAACGGAAGTTGGCCCACTCGCTGAGGTTGGTCTTGCCCAGGATGATCGCGCCGGCCTTGCGCAGCGCGGCCACCAGCGGCGCATCGGCCTTGGGGCGGTGCTCGGCCAGGGCCAGCGAGCCGGCCGAATTGACCATGGGCGTGGCGTCGATGTTGTCCTTGATCAGCACCGGGATGCCGTGCAGCGGCCCGCGCAGCGCGCCGGCCTTGCGCTCGGCATCCAGGCGGGCGGCCTCGGCCAGGGCCTCGGGGTTGAGCTCGATCACCGAGCGCAGTTGCGGCCCGCTGCGGTCCAGCGCGGCGATGCGGTCCAGGTAGGCCTGGGTCAGCTGCGCGCTGCTGAGCTTGCCTTCGCGCAGGCGGCGTTCGAGTTGGGCGAGGTCGGCTTCGACGATGCCGTGCGGGTCGGCGACGGCGAACGCGGCCGCGGCGATGGCCGGCTCGCTGGCGGATTCGGCGGCGGTCTGGCCACGCGCCTGCGGCGCGATCGCGCAGGCGCACAGCGCCAACGTCAAGGTCGGTGCGGCGAATCTAGGCAAGAACGGCATCGGCAACCCCCTGTCCCTGGATGGGCCGGAGTATGCCCGAGCACGGGCCGCGAGCGGCGAGGAGAGGCTAGTGGCGGCGCTTGAACAGGTCGCGGCCGAGCACCCAGACCACGATCAGGTTGATCACCAGCACCGCCACCGCGATCCAGCCGGGGTGCTTGAACAGCGCGTAGATGTCGAAGGGCAGGTAGATCGCCGCGCCCAGGCAGCCCAGCCACGAGGCCCAGGCGCGCGCGCGCCACAGGCCCCAGGCTTCGACCAGATGCAGCGCGCCGTACAGCAGCACCACGGCCGCGGCCAGGTGCACCGAATGCGGGCTGATCATGTCGGCGAACTTGGCCAGCCCACCGTGCTCGGGATTGAGATGGAAGCGCGCGATCAGCTCATGGATCCAGCGCTGCAGCGGCGCCGGTCCCAGCAGCTCCAGGCCGCTGGCGGCGAGCAGGGCCAGCGTGCCCTTGGCCGCCTCGACCAGGGCGATCACGTGCAGGCCCGGGTGGGCCTGCGGTCGCAGGTCGTAATGTGGGTCGGCGCCGTCGCTCACGCGAGCATCGTATCCGGATCGTGTCCGTTACGGCGCCGGCCTTGTGCCGTCTCAGGCCGCGCGCGAAGCGCGCTTGCGGTCGGTCTCGCTGCGGAACTTCTTGCGCAGACGGATCGCCTTGGGGGTGATCTCGACCAGTTCGTCGTCGTCGATGAACTCCAGCGCCTGCTCCAGCGAGAACTTGATCGGCGGGATCAGGCCTTCGTCGTCGTCCTTGCCGGCGGCGCGGAAGTTGGTCAGCTGCTTGCCGCGCAGGGCATTGACGGTGAGGTCGTTGTCCTTGCTGTTGATGCCGACGATCTGGCCTTCGTAGATCTCCTCGCCCGGCTCGATGAACAGACGGCCGCGTTCCTGCATGGCCGCCTGCGCGTAGGCCGGCGAGGGGCCGGTGCCGTTGGAGATCAGCACGCCGTTCTGGCGCTGGCCGATCTGGCCTTCGGCCTTGGGACCGTAGTGGTCGAACACGTGGAACAGCAGGCCGGTGCCGGCGGTCAGGGTGCGGAACTCGGTCTGGAAGCCGATCAGGCCGCGCGCCGGGATCATGTAATCCAGGCGCACGCGGCCCTTGCCGTCGGGTTCCATGTTCTGCAGCAACGCCTTGCGCTCGCCCAGCCGGCCCATCACGCCGCCCTGGAACTGCTCTTCCATGTCCACCACCAGCGACTCGAACGGCTCCTGCATGACGCCGTCGATTTCCTTGATGATGACTTCCGGGCGCGACACGGCCAGCTCGTAGCCTTCGCGGCGCATGTTCTCGATCAGGATCGACAGGTGCAGCTCGCCGCGGCCGGAGACCTTGAACTTGTCGGCGTCCTGGGTGTCCTCGACCTTGAGCGCCACGTTGTGCTGGGTCTCGCGGGTCAGGCGGTCGCGCAGCTGGCGCGAGGTCAGGAACTTGCCGCCGCTGCGGTCCTTGACGCCGGCGAACGGCGAGTCGTTGACCTGGAAGGTCATCGAGATCGTCGGTTCGTCGACCGCGAGCACCGGCAGCTGTTCCACCGCGGCCGGATCGCACAGGGTGTCGGAGATGCCGATGCCTTCGATGCCCGAGAACGCGATGATGTCGCCGGCCTGCGCTTCGCCCACTTCCACGCGCTCTAGGCCCATGAAACCCAGCACCTGCAGCACCTTGGCGCTGCGCGTCTTGCCGTCGGCGGCATTGATCACGGTGACCTGCTGATTGGTCTTGACCTTGCCGCGCTGGATCCGGCCGACGCCGATCACGCCGACGTAGTTGTTGTAGTCCAGCGAGGTCACGCGCATCTGGAACGGGCCTTCCGGGTCCACCGGCGGGGCCGGCACGTGCTCGCAGATGGCCTCGAACAGCGGGGTCATGTCGCCGTCGCGCACGCTGTCGTCCATGCCGGCGTAGCCCTGCAGGCCCGAGGCGTAGACGGTGGTGAAGTCGAGCTGGTCGTCGGTGGCGCCCAGGCGGTCGAACAGGTCGAAGGTCTGGTCCAGCACCCAGCTGGCGCGCGCGCCCGGGCGGTCGACCTTGTTGACCACCACGATCGGCTTGAAGCCCATCGCGAAGGCCTTCTGGGTGACGAAGCGGGTCTGCGGCATCGGGCCGTCCATCGCGTCGACCAGGACCAGCACCGAGTCCACCATCGACAGCACGCGCTCGACCTCGCCGCCGAAGTCGGCGTGGCCCGGGGTGTCGACGATGTTGATGCGCCAGACCTCGTTGGTCTTGGGGTTGGTCCAGCGGATCGCGGTGTTCTTGGACAGGATCGTGATGCCGCGTTCCTTTTCCAGGTCGTTGCTGTCCATCACCCGGTCCGGGACCACGGCGCGCTCGCTCAGGGTGCCCGACTGCTTCAGCAGCTGGTCGACGAGGGTGGTCTTGCCATGGTCGACGTGGGCGACGATGGCGATATTGCGCAGGCGTTCGATGGACATGCGGAGTGCGCTCTTCGACGAGAGCGTAGGGGCTGGAAGGAAGCCGAACATTATACCTTGGGATTGCGGCAAATACTTGTGCGGCCGGGGTTTTTCGTTCATGCCCGGGCGCTGCCCCGGCCGCCGGCGGCCGCGCCGGCCGGCAAAAGCTGAATCCGCGGTCAGAGCAACCGCCGTCCGGCGGGGGCGCGTAGCCCTGGGCCGGACGCCGCACCGAGCGCGGGGGAGGGATCGGGTACCCTTGAGGATTGTCCGCGCCGCCGCCATCTCGGCGTCGACGCTGTCCCCTTCCGACCCGCACCACCTGGAGTCCGCCGTATGAGCCTGACCGCCACCTTCGACACCGACCGCGGCCCGATCCGCATCGAGCTCGCCGCCGACAAGGCGCCGCTGACCGTCGCCAACTTCGTCAACCTGGCCCAGCGCGGCTTCTACGACGGCCTGAACTTCCACCGCGTCATCGCCGATTTCATGGTCCAGGGCGGCTGCCCGCTGGGCACCGGCACCGGCGGCCCCGGCTACCGCTTCGAGGACGAGACCCGCAACGGCCTGGCCCACGAGCGCGGCGTGCTGTCCATGGCCAATGCCGGCCCGGGCACCAACGGCAGCCAGTTCTTCATCACCCACATCGCCTGCCCCTGGCTGGACGGCAAGCACACCGTGTTCGGCAAGGTCGTGGAAGGCCTGGACGTGGTCGACGCGGTCAAGCAGGGCGACAAGATCAAGTCGGTGAAGATCGAGGGCGACGCCGCCGCCGCGCTGGCCGCCAAGGCCGACCGCGTGGCCGAGTGGAACAAGATCCTGGCCGCCTGAGCCCAGGCGCACGGTTTCACCCCCGAAACGCCGCGGCCCCTGCCGCGGCGTTTTCGTTTGGGCGGCGCGGACGCGGTTTCGGCGGGCTCGCTCGCTGCGCCGCTCCCACAGGACCGGTCCGGCGCGGGCGATGCGCCGGCGTATCCAGGCGGCTTGCGCGGCCTTGCCGGAACGGGCTTTCCCAGCGCGCGCGGGGCCGGCGCCGCAGCGCGCTGTGCTACCATTTTGGGGCTCGATTGCGGTGGTTCCGGATGCATTCGGTCACCGTATGCAGCGCGTTCGCTCGCACACCTCCCCGCATCCGTCGTACACCACCCCACGAGGTTTCACGATGCCCCAGCTTGCCCGGCGCATCGGTCGCGCCAAGCCCAGCGCGATCATGCAGGTCGCCGAAAAGGCCAAGCGGCTCAAGTCCGAAGGCCGCGACATCATCAGCTTCTCGATCGGCGTTCCCAACTTCCTGCCCGGCGAGCACGTCTACGCCGCCGTGCGCGAGGCGCTGGCGAAAGACAGCGGCCAGTACGGCAGCAACCGCGGCGCCGACGCGCTGCTGGACGCCTTCATCGAGCACATGGCCAAGATCGGCCTGACCGGCTACGGCCGGGTCAACGTGGCCACCGGCATCGGCGCCAAGCACGTGATCTACAACCTGGCCGAGGCGCTGCTGGACGAAGGCGACACCATCGTCTTCCCCACGCCGTACTGGACCAGCTATCTCGACATCGCCGAGATCGTCAACGCCAAGATCGACCTGCTGCCGTGCCCGGCCGAGCAGGACTACAAGCTCACCCCGGCGCAGCTCGACGCGGCGCTGGCGAAGAAGCCCAAGGTGTTCCTGTTCAACAATCCGTCCAACCCGACCGGCATGGTCTACGGCAAGGACGAGATCGACGCGCTGGCCGCGGTGCTGGTGAAGTATCCGGACACCTGGATCATCACCGACGACATCTACAACCGCATGGTGTTCGACGGCCTGGGCTATCACAACTTCGTGCACGCGCGTCCGGAACTGCGCGACCGGGTGATCTTCCTGGATTCGCTGTCCAAGACCTACGGCATGCCCGGCTGGCGCGTGGGCTTCATGGCCGGTCCGGAGTCGGTGGCGCAGGCGCTGGCGACGATGAATTCCAACCACATCACCAACGTGCCGGAAATGGTCACCGCCGCCGCGGTGGCCGCGCTCACCGGCCCGCAGGACGTGCCGACGCAGAAGTGCGCCGAGTTCCAGGCCAAGCGCGACCAGGTGATGGACGCCATGGCCGCGATTCCGGGCGTGATCTGCCCGCGTCCGCAGGGCGCGTTCTACGTGTTCCCCGACATCAGCGTGGCCTACGGCAAGACCCATGGCCCCAGCGGCCTGAAGATCGGCAACGACATGGATTTCTGCAACGCGCTGCTGGAGACCAAGGGCGTGGCCTGCGTGCCGGGCTCGGCCTTCGGCGAGCCGCGCGCGCTGCGCATCAGCTACACCTGCCCGACGCCGCAGCTGGCGCCGGGGCTGCAGCGCTTCCAGGAGTTCTTCGCCGAACTCGTCTGAGTTCGGCGCGGACCGGCACGGCCCAGACGAAAGGAATCGACCGCATGCGCGTGATCACCGTCCTGTGGATCGCCGGCGCGCTCGCCGTCGGCGTCGGCGGCTACAAGGCGCTCAAGGCCAGCGGCGCGGCCGCCTGGTTCGGCGCCGGTCCGGTCCAGCTGCACCCCGACGACCCGCGCCAGCTCACCGGCGACAGCAAGATCGTGATGCTGGCGGCGGAGTGGTGCGGTTACTGCCGCAAGCAGCGGAAGGATTTCGAGCAGGCCAACGTGCGTTACCGCGTGCTCGACGTGGACACGCCCGAAGGCGCGCGCGCGGCCAGCGCGCTGCGTTCCAACGGCGTGCCCGTGACCGTGATCGGCCAGGACGTGATCCACGGTTACAACACCGATGCGCTCAAGGACAAGCTCACGCCCTTGGGCTACACCATTTACTGACGCGGGCCCGCCCGCACTTCCATCCAGCGTAAGGAATCACCCCATGAAGAATCCCGTCCGTGTTGCCGTCACCGGCGCTGCCGGCCAGATCGGCTACTCGCTGCTGTTCCGCATCGCCTCCGGCGAAATGCTGGGCAAGGACCAGCCCGTGATCCTGCAGCTGCTGGAGCTGCCGCTGGAGAAGGCCCAGGCCGCGCTCAAGGGCGTGATCATGGAGCTGGAAGACTGCGCGTTCCCGCTGCTGGCCGGCATCGTCGGCACCGACGATGCCGAAGTCGCGTTCAAGGACGCCGACATCGCCCTGCTGGTCGGCGCGCGTCCGCGCGGCCCGGGCATGGAGCGCAAGGACCTGCTGCTGGAGAACGCCAAGATCTTCACCGCTCAGGGCGCGGCGCTGAACAAGGTCGCTTCGCGCGACGTCAAGGTGCTGGTGGTCGGCAACCCGGCCAACACCAACGCCTACATCGCGATGAAGTCGGCGCCGGACCTGCCGGCCAAGAACTTCACCGCCATGCTGCGCCTGGACCACAACCGCGCGCTGAGCCAGCTCGCCGCCAAGGCCGGTGTGGCCGTGGGCGACATCGACCAGCTGATCGTGTGGGGCAACCACAGCCCGACCATGTACCCGGACTACCGCTTCGCCAAGGCCGGCGGCGTGTCGCTGAAGGACAAGATCGACGACGCCGACTGGAACGCCAACACCTTCATTCCGCAGGTGGGCAAGCGCGGCGCGGCGATCATCGAAGCGCGCGGCCTGTCCTCGGCCGCCTCGGCCGCCAACGCCGCCATCGACCACATCCGCGACTGGGTGCTGGGCAGCAACGGCAAGTGGGTGACCATGGGCGTGCCGTCCGACGGCAGCTACGGCATTCCGGAGGGCGTGATGTACGGCGTGCCGGTGACCACCGCCAACGGCGAATACACCCGCGTGGAAGGCCTGGAGGTGGACGAGTTCAGCCGCAAGGCCATGGACAAGACCCTGGCCGAGCTGGAAGAAGAGCGCGCCGGCGTGGCCCACCTGCTGGGCTGATCGACCGCGCGATGCGCAGAAGGAGGGCGGCCTTGGCCGCCCTTTTTTTGTGCGGCCGCGCCAGCGTGTAGCATCCTGGCGTCATGTCCCAATGCCTTTAGCCGATGAGCGTCCCCCTGCGCGTCCTGATCGCCGACGACCATCCGATGTTCCGCGCCGCCCTGCGCCATGCGCTGGGCGAGATCGCGCCGGGGCTGAGCGTGGATGAGGTCGCCAACCGCAGCGCGCTGGAGGCGGCGGTGGCCGAGGGCGCGCCTTACGACCTGGCGATGCTGGACCTGACCATGCCCGGGGCGATGGGGTTTTCCTCGCTGGTCTACCTGCGCGGCGAGCGCCCGGAGCTGCCGGTGCTGATCGTGTCCTCCGACGACCATGCGCGCACCATCCGCCGCGCCCAGCAGTTCGGCGCCGCCGGCTTCGTGCCCAAGTCGGCGCCGGCCGAGTCGCTGGCGCAGGCGGTGCAGGCGGTGCTGGACGGCGGCCTGTGGTTTCCGCCGCAGCAGGCCGAACGCAGCGAGGACGACGCGCGCCTGGCCGAGCGCCTGGCGCAGCTGACGCCGCAGCAACTGCGCGTGCTGATGCGCGTGGCCGACGGCCTGCTCAACAAGCAGATCGCCTACGAGCTGTCGCTGTCGGAGAACACGGTGAAGATCCACGTCACCGCGGTGCTGCGCAAGCTGGGCTGCCATTCGCGCACGCAGGCGGCGGTGCTGGTGAAGGCGCTGGCGCTGGATTCGGCTGGGGTGGCGGGGGAGGAGGATGAGGTGGGTGGGTAGGGGCGCCGCTTAAGAGCGAATCCCCGAGCCCCCCTCAACAAAGGGGGGAGCCACAACCGTCGCCTTTGATTGTCTTCCCTCTTTGTTGAGGGGGATTCGCTTCTACCCCAGCAAGCGCATCATCAACGCCCGCAATGCCGCCGGACGCACCGGCTTGGGCAGGAAACTCCAGCCCAATTCCTCCGCGCGTGCGCGCAAGCCCGGATCGGCGTCGGCCGACATCAGGATCGTCGGCGGCAACGCCTGCCAGGCGCGCTGCAGGCGCGGCGCCAGTTCGATGCCGGTGTCGTCGCCCAGGCGGTGGTCCAGCAGCAACAGTTCGGGCATGGCCGCGTAGCGCGCCTGCATCTCGGCGTCGGCGGCCGAGCGCGCGGCGGTGACCTCGCAGCCCCAGTCGCTCAGCAAACGCGTGGCCGCGTCGCGCGAGGCGTCGTCGTCGTCCACTACCCAGACCTTGCGGCCTTGCAGGGTCGAACTGTCGCGCGGCTCATTCGACGTGGCGGCCGCCACCGCCGCTGGATCGCCGTAGGGCAGGTCCACCGAGAACACGCTGCCGCGCCCCGGCCAGGAGCGCACCTGCACGCGGTGGCCGAGCAGTTGCGCAACGCGGCGCACGATCGCCAAACCCAGGCCGGCGCCGCGCGCGGGCGCGTCGGCGCCGTTGTCCAGGCGCTGGAACTCCTCGAAGATCGCGTCCAACTTGCTCTCGGGAATGCCGCGTCCGCTGTCCCACACTTCCAGGCGCACGCCACCGGCGATGCGCCGCGCGCCGAGCACGATGCGGCCGCCGCGCGGAGTGAACTGCAGCGCGTTGGAAACGAAGTTCTGCACGATGCGGCGCAGCAGCGCTTCGTCGCTGTCGATCACCGCGGCGCTGGCGACCACGCGCAACTCCAGCCCGCGCGCCTGCGCCAGGATGCGGAACGGGCCCTCGATCGCGGCCAGCAGCCGCGCCAGCGGGAATGCGCTGCGCCGCACCTGCAGCGCGCCCGATTCCAGCCGGGCGATGTCGAGCAGGCTGGCCAGGATGTCGTCCTGCGCCGACAGCGCGGCGTCGATGTGCGCGACCAGTTCGGCGCTCTCGCCCTGGCTGCGCCGGCGCAGCGAGGACAGGTACATGCGCGCGGCGTTGAGCGGCTGCAGCAGGTCGTGCACGGCCGCGGCGACGAAGCGGGTCTTGGAGCGGTTGGCGCGCTCGGCCTCGCCCTTGGCGGTCTGCAGGTCGCTGGTGCGCTGCTCGATGCCGCGTTCCAGGCTGTCGGCCAGGCTGCGCAGGTCGCGCGCGGCCTGCTTGTAGGCGGTGATGTCGGCGTAGCTGGTGACGAAGCCGCCGTCGGGCAGCGGGTTGCCGCGGATCTCGATCACGGTGCCGTCGGGGCGCTCGCGTTCGTGCAGGTAGGACTGGCCGCGCAGCAGATGATCCAGACGGCGCCGGATCGCTTCTTCCGGATCGGGGCCGAGCAGGCCGCGGCGCGCGTTGTAGCGGATCAGGTCTTCGATCGGGCGGCCGGCCTGCAGCAGTTCCGGCGGGTAGCGGAACAGTTCGGCGTAGCGCTGGTTCCAGGCCACCAGGCGCAGTTGCGCGTCGACCACGCTCACGCCCTGCGGCAGATGCTCCAGGCTCTGGCCTTCGCCCATGCTGGCCTGGCGCGCGGCGTGGACCAGGCCGTCCTGGGCGTTGCGCAGCGCCTCGGCATGGTGCTCGACCATGCGTTCCAGTTCCTGCCGGCTGCGCAGGCGCAGCGCGGCGATGCGGTTGCGCTGGATCAGCAGCAGCGCCACGGCCACCAGCAGCAGCCAGGCGCCGGCGGCCACCGCGCGCGCGATCCAGGCGGTGCGCAGGCTGGGCGTGGTGTCGCGCAGCAGGTGCAGGGTCCAGTTCTCGCGCGGCAGGTGCAGCGACTGCCACAGCATGGGTTCGCGCAGGCGCGGCTCGCGCAGGCGCACCACGCGCGCATCGCCGCCCAGGCCGCGTTCCTCGCGGAGGCTGGCCGTGCGCAGGCCTTGGCCCAGGTATTGGCGGGTGTCCTGCAACGCGCGTCGCTCGGCCGGATTCAGCGCGCGCAGCATGCGGTAGCGCCATTGCGGCTGCGCGCTCAGGAACACCACGCCGGCGGCGTCGCTGAGCAGCACCAGGTCGCCGCGCTCGCTCCAGTCCGAACGGATGTCCTCCAGTTCCACCTTCACCGCCACCGCGCCGATCGCGCGGCCGCGCTCGTCGTGGATCGCGCGGGCGATGAAATAGCCGGGCACGCGCGTGGTCACGCCGATGGCGTAGAACTCGCCGGTGCCGGTGTCCATCGCGCGCCTGAAGTAGGGGCGGAACGCGTAGGAATGGCCGACGTTGCTGCTGGCCTGGTCCCAGTTGCTGGCGGCGATGCCCATGCCGTGGCGGTCGATCAGGGTCAGGGTGCTGGTGCGGTTGGCGAAGTTCAGCTGCACCAGGCGCTGGTTGGCGCGCTGGCGCAGCGCGGCGTCGTCGGGCGCGGCCAGGGTGGCGCGCAGCTGCGGGTCCAGCGACAGCACCGCCGGCATGATCCGGTAGCGGTCGATGTGCTGCTCGATCACCTGCGCGCGCTGGGTCAGCAGGGCGCGCGCCTCGCCGGCTTGGCGCTGCAACGCGCGCTCATAGGCGATGCGGCCGGCCACCCACATCGACAGCAGTGCGCCGGCCGCAATCAGGGCGGTCCATAGCGCAAGGCGGAGCTGGCGGCGGTGCGGGATCACGGCGTGGGCGGCGGCAGGGGCGGCGGGCCAGCCTAGAGACTAACCCTTGCCGACGCGGTCGCGCCGCCTGCGGCCGGCGGCGTTCAGAACTGCACCTGCGCGCGCACTTCGACCACGTCCGGGTCGGCCGACAGCAGGCCCTTGTCGGCGTTCACGTGCACGTAGTTGGCCTGGAACTTGAGGTGGGTGCCGACGTACCAGTTCGCGCCCAGGGTCCAGTCGCGCTGGCGGCCGCCTTCGATGCCGCCGTCGTCCAGGTCCAGCGATCCGTAGCGCGCCAGCACTTCTACCGCGCCGTAGTCGTGCGCGGGTTTGACGTTGCCCAGGTTGTTGCCGTTGTAGCTGCGGCTTTCGCCGGTGAGCACCCAGCTGCCGGTGACGTAGTAGCCGGCGGCGGTGAAGTCGGGGCGACCGGCTTCGCGCTCGGCGGTGGCGCGCAGATATTCCGCCTGCACCGACCAGGGGCCCTCCAGCCACAGCGCCTCCAGGCCGTTGCGGACGATGCGATCGGTGTCGCTCAGCGCACCGGAATCGACCAGGCGCACCGCGGTCAGGCCGCTCATCGGCCGCGCGCGGAAGCGCGCCGACGGCCCGAACCAGGTGCCGCGCCCGTCGCGGAAACCGTGCGGGTTCTCGACCGAACCGGTCAGGCCAAGGTGGATCACCCGGTCCTTATCCTTCACCGGCGTCCACACCGCGCGCGCGGCGGCGGTGGTGCCGGGGTTGTCGCCCTGCAGGTCGTGGCCGAAGAAATAGGCGGTGCTGAGCGCGTAACGCGGGCGCTCCAGCGACCATTCCACGCCGGTGCGGCGGCCCTGATAGATCGCCTGCGACGCGGCCGAGGCCTCCATCAGCGCGGTCGAGCGCGACGCGGCCACGCTCTCCATGCTCACCGGCGTCTTGAAGTAGCCGATGCGCACGCGGCCGTAGTCGCTGCCGAACAGCGCGCGCGTTTCCATGCGCAGGGCCACGTCCAGCCAGAGCTTGGATTCGAAGTCCATCACCGCGGTGAAGTCGTAGACGTCCTTCTTCTTCAGATTGACGCCGAACTCGCGGCGGCGGAAATGGCCGTCGGCGGACAGGTCGGTGGCGGCGGTGCCGTAACCGTCGCCGCGGAAATCGACGCTGTCGTAGGCGAAGTTGCCGGTGGCCGCCAACTCGGTGCCGTCGGCGAAGAGGATGCGCGTGGGCCAGTCGTCCAGGCCGGCGCGCGCGGCGGCGGGCGCGGCGCACAGGCCGGCGAGGGCGAAGACTAGGGCGGGGCGGGGGCAGCGCGGCATGGTCGTGCTCCGGTGGGGGCCGCCGTCCAGGCAGCAGGGCGCCGTGCCGGGCGCAGGGCGCCGGCCAGGGGTCGTTGCGTGGTGTCGGGGGAACGGCGCGCGGGCGCGCCGCCGGCCTCAGGTCTGGCGTTCGGCCAGCGGACCGTGGTGGTCCGAGGGCAGGTCGACGTCAAGATCGGTGGCGCTGGGCGGATTCAGCAGTTCGTGCTGCAGCTTGTCGCGGTCCAGCTCGTTCTCCCAGCGCGCGACCACGATGGTGGCCACGCCGTTGCCGACGAAGTTGGTCAGCGCGCGCGCCTCGCTCATGAAACGGTCGATGCCCAGGATCAGCGCCAGGCCCGCCACCGGTACCGAGGGCACCACGGTCAGGGTCGCGGCCAGGGTGATGAAGCCGGCACCGGTCACGCCCGAGGCGCCCTTGGAGGTGAGCATGGCCACCGCCAGCAGGGTCAGTTCCTGGGTCAGGCTCAGGTCCACATTCAGGGCCTGGGCGACGAAGATGGTCGCCATGGTCAGGTAGATGTTGGTGCCGTCCAGGTTGAACGAATAGCCGCTGGGCACCACCAGGCCCACCACCGGCTTGGAGCAGCCCAGGCGCTCGAGCTTGCGCATCAGCGGCACCAGCGCCGACTCCGACGACGAGGTGCCCAGCACCAGCAGCAGCTCGTCGCGGATGTAGCGGATGAAGCGCAGGATGTTGAAGCCGGTGGCCCAGGCGATCGCGCCCAGCACCACCAGCACGAACAGCGCGCAGGTCAGGTAGAAGCTGCCCATCAGCCGCGCCAGCGGGCCCAGCGAATCCACGCCGTACTTGCCGATGGTGAAGGCCATGGCCGCGCCCGCGCCGATCGGCGCCAGCTTCATGATCATGCCCATCATGCCGAAGAACACCTTGGACATGATCTCGAAGAAGTCGATGACCTTCTCGCCGGTCTTGCCCAGGTGCAGCAGGGCGAAGCCGAACAGCACCGCCAGCAGCAGCACCTGCAGCAGGTCGCCGTTGCCGGTGAAGGCGTCGGTGAAGGTCTTGGGAATGATGTGCAGCAGGAAGTCGACCGTGCTCTGTTCCTTGGCCGCGCTGGCGTACTTGGCCACCGCGCTGGCGTCCAGGGTGGCCGGATCGACGTTGAAGCCCGAGCCCGGTTTGAGCGTGTTGACCACCAGCAGGCCGATCACCAGGGCGATGGTGGACACCACCTCGAAATAGATGATCGCCTTCACCCCGACGCGGCCGACCTTTTTCACGTCCGACACGCCGGCGATGCCCAGCACCACGGTCAGGAAGATGATCGGCGCGATCAGCATCTTGATCAGCGAGATGAAGCCGTCGCCCAGCGGCTTGAGCTTGACCGCGAACTCGGGCGCGTAGTGGCCGAGCACGCCGCCGGCGACGATGGCGCCCAGCACCCACAGGTAGAAACGCGATCCCGACTTTTTCATGGCGATGGTCCTGGGCGGTGGACGTGGTGCGGACGTGAGGCCGACGTGGGGGAGGGCGTTCAGTCGCGGTCGATGGCGGAATGTTTGCGGGTGTCGCGCATCAGCGCGTACACCAGCAGCGAACAGGCGATGCAGACGCTGACGTACCAGAAGAAGCCGTCTTCCATGCCGGTCTTCTTGAACCACAGCGCCACCGGCTCGGCGGTGCCGCCGAACAGGGCCACGGTCAGCGCATAGGGCAGGCCCACGCCCAGGGCGCGGATCTGCACCGGGAACAGTTCGGCCTTCACCACCGCGTTGATCGCGGTGTAGCCGCTGACCGCGCTGAGCAGGATCATGATCAGCCAGAACGCCTGCATCGGCGTTTGCGCGTCGCGGATCAGGTGCATCACCGGCACGGTCAGCACCGCGCCCAGCACGCCGAAGGCGATCAGGATCGGGCGCCGGCCGATGCGGTCGGACAGCGCGCCCACCAGCGGCTGCATCAGCATGTAGACGAACAGGGTCGCGGCGTTGATCAACGACGCGGTCTCCTTGTCGAAGCCGGTGCTGATGGTCAGGAACTTCAGCATGTAGTTGGTGTAGGTGTAGAACGCCAGCGTGCCGCCCATGGTCAGGCCGACCACGGTCAGCACCGCGCGCGGGTGCTGCATCAGGGTGCGCAGCGAACCCTCGCGGTGCTGCGGCTGCGCCCCGGCCTTGAGCTTGGAGAACGACTCGGTCTCCTGCATGTTGCGGCGCAGGTACAGCGCGGTGATCGCGGCCAGCGCGCCGATCGCGAACGGGATGCGCCAGCCCCAGTCCTTGAGCTGTGCTTCGTCGAGCACGAACTGCTGCAGCACGATCAACACCAGCAGCGCCAGCAGCTGGCCCAGGATCAGGGTGACGTAGAGGAAGCTGGACCAGAAGCCGCGATGGCGCTGGCTGGCCATTTCGCTCAGATAAGTGGCCGAGCTGCCGTATTCGCCGCCCACGCTCAGGCCCTGCATCAGCCGCGCCGCCACCAGCAGCACCGGCGCGAGCACGCCGATGGTCTCGTAGCCGGGGGTGAAGGTGATGATCAGCGAGCCGGCGCACATCAGCAGCACCGACCGCATCAGCGCGGCGCGGCGGCCGTGGCGGTCGGCGTAGCGGCCGAACACCCAGCCGCCCAGCGGGCGCATCAGGAAGCCCACGGCGAAGATCGCGCCGGCGTTGAGCGCCTGCGAGATGCGGTCGCCCTTGGGGAAGAACACGTGGGCGAAATACAGCGAGAACGCGCTGTACACGTACCAGTCGTAGTACTCGACCAGGTTGCCGACCGAGCCGGAGAAGATCGACTTCAGCCGCTGGCCCGCGCTCATCGGCGCGGTGCTGGGGACGGCGGCGGGGTCGGTGCTGACTGCGCTCACGGAAGGCTCCTGCTGGGCGGCGCGCGCCCGGAACGGACCGCGGCGCCGGGAACGATGGTGGTCGGGGAGGCGGCGGCGGCCAATAGCACCATAAGGCTAGCCGGAATGGGTTAGGGGGCAGGGGCAAGGGCAAATTCTCCCCAACCCTCCTCAACAAAGGAGGGAGCACATCCGCGAGCGCTCCCAAGTCGCTGCGGTCCGCTTGTCTTCCCCCTTTGTTGAGGGGGATTGAGGGGGATTCGCTTTTCGGGCCCCACCCAACCGCCCCTACCAAGGTCGTAACGCGCCCCGGCGCAGCCTGGTCTAGCCTGCCCGGGTAGCCCGGAGCGCGGAGCGCCGCATGAACTACGAGGACTTCCACCGCCGTTCGATCGAGCAGCCCGAGGCCTTCTGGGCCGAGCAGGCCGCGGCGATCCACTGGCGCACGCCGCCGCAGCGCATCCTGGACTACGACCGCCCGCCGTTCCGGCGCTGGTTCGTGGGCGGACAGACCAACCTGTGCTTCAACGCCCTGGACCGCCACCTGGACGAGCGCGGCGAACAATTGGCCTTGGTCGCGATCTCCAGCGAAACCGGGCAGACCCGCGAACTCAGCTATCGCCAGCTGCATGCCGAGGTCAACACCTTCGCCGCGGTGCTGAAGTCGCTGGACGTGGGCCGCGGCGACCGGGTGGTGATCTACATGCCCAACATGGCCGAGGCGGTGTTCGCGATGCTGGCCTGTGCGCGCATCGGTGCGGTGCATTCGGTGGTGTTCGGCGGTTTCGCCGCGCACAACCTGGCCCTGCGCATCGACGACGCCAGACCCAAACTGCTGATCTGCGCCGACGCCGGCATGCGCGGCGGCAAGGTCATCCCCTACAAACCGCTGGTGGACGCGGCCTGCGCCGAGGCGGCCGCACCGCCGCCCAGGGTGCTGGTGGTGAACCGCGGCCTGGATCCGGACCACGACTGGGTGCCCGGCCGCGACGTGGACTACGCGCCGCTGCGCGAGCGCCACGCCGGCGCTACGGTCGAAGTGGAATGGCTGGAGTCCAACGAACCCAGCTACCTGCTCTACACCTCCGGCACTACCGGCAAGCCCAAGGGCGTGCAGCGCGACGTGGGCGGCTACGCGGTGGCGCTGGCCCTGTCGATGTGGGCCATCTACGACATCCGCGCCGGCCAGGTCATGTTCTCCACCTCCGACGTGGGCTGGGCGGTGGGGCATTCCTACAACGTCTACGGCCCACTGATCGCCGGCGCCACCTCGGTGCTGTACGAAGGTCTGCCGACGAACCCCGACCCCGGCGTGTGGTGGAGCATCTGCGAGCGCTACGGCGTGCGCACCATGTTCTCCTCGCCCACCGGCATCCGCGTGCTCAAGAAGCAGGACGCGGCCTGGCTGAAGAAACACGATCTGTCGCAACTGCAATGGCTGTTCCTGGCCGGCGAGCCGCTGGACGAACCCACCGCGAACTGGATCACCGACGGTATCGGCAAGCCCATCATCGACAACTACTGGCAGACCGAAACCGGCTGGCCGGTGCTGGCGCTGATGCCGGGCCTGGACATGAAACCGGTACGCGTCGGCTCGCCCGGCCTGCCCATGCCCGGCTACCGCCTGCGCGTGATCGATGAGGCCAGCGGCGAAGACGTGGGCCCGAACCAGAAGGGCGTGCTGGTGATCGTGCCGCCGCTGCCGCCGGGCTGCCTGAGCACCGTGTGGAACGACGACGCGCGTTTCCTGTCCAGCTACTTCGGTCACTTCAAGGAACTGCTGTACAGCTCGCTGGACTGGGCGGTGCGCGACGAGGACGGCTACACCTTCATCCTCGGCCGCACCGACGATGTGATCAACGTCGCCGGTCATCGCCTGGGCACGCGCGAGATCGAGGAGTCGGTGTCCGCGCATCCGGCCGTGGCCGAGGCCGCGGTGATCGGCGTGCGCGACGAGCTCAAGGGCCAGGTGCCGGTGGTGTTCGCCACGCTCAAGGCCGGCGGTCAGGCCGACGCCGCGGCGGCCGCGGCCGGCATGCGCCAATGCGTGGTCGAACAACTGGGCGCGGTGGCGCGGCCGGCGCGGGTCTACGTGGTCGGCGCGCTGCCCAAGACCCGCTCGGGCAAGCTGCTGCGGCGCTTGCTGCAGGCGCTGGCCGAGGACCGCGACCCCGGCGATCTATCGACCCTGGACGACCCCGGCGCCCTGGACGAAGTGCAGCGCGCGCTGCAACGCGGCGCGGACGCCTGACCCTCGGCGCGCCGGCACGCAACTTGCGCATTCCTGGCGCGAGCGTCCGCACGTTTGACGCCGCTTTTAACCTCGCTCGCTTAGGATGGGCGTCCCCACACGCCACGGAACCCCCACGATGAGCCAGGACGAGGACAGCGCACCGGGCTGGGAGGCCATCGACCGCGCGCTGCAGCCCCTGTACGGCACGCAGGAGCCGCGCCATTACGGCACCCTGCTGCGCTACTCGTTGGGCGGCCCCGATCCCCTGGACGGCATCAGCGTCTACAAGCGCGAGCAGCCGGTGCCGCACTGGCACTACGTCACCTACGGCCTGTCCGAGCTGTACGCCAAGGAGTCCGAGGACGCCGAGGTCAGCGGCTGGGGCTTCGAACTGACCTTCCGCCTGCGCGACGACAGCGACGCCGACGAACCGCCGATGTGGGCCCTGGCGTTTTTGCAGAATCTGGCGCGTTACGTGTTCACCAGCCGCAACGCCTTCAGCCATGGCCACTACCTCAACGCCAACGGCCCGATCGCCGCCGACACCGACACCCGCATCCGTTCGGTCGCCTTCGTGCGCGATCCCGAATTGCCGCCCACCGACACGCCCAACGGCCGCCTGGAGTTCCTGCAGGTGGTGGGCCTGACCAACGAAGAAGAGCACGCGGCCAAGCGCTGGTCGACGGTGCAGGCGCTGAAGGTGTTCGAACCGCACATGCCGCTGTTCGTGACCGACCTGGAACGCGTCTCGCTGATGCAGGAGTCGGAGATCGCCGCCGAGATCGCCGCCGGCGCCGCGCGCGAGGGTTCCACCACCGGTTTCCTGTTCATCGACCAACTGTCCTGGGAGCAGCGCCCGCGCATGCTGCGCGCGCCGCTGACCGAGCTGGTGCTGGGCGCGCGCCAGATCGGCGAGCTGCTGTCGCTGCTGCCGCTGCGCCTGCCGTTCGACAAGCCGCTGCAGCTGATCGGCCCGGAGACGCGGGTGGTGTTCGCCCCGGGCCGGCGCAACGCCGCCGCGGCCGAGGACGGCGCCCTGCGCCTGACCTTGAGCCCCGAGACGGTCAAGGACCTGGTCGCGACCCTGCAGGCGCGCGAGGGCCGCTATGCCCTGCGCAGCTTCGACACCCTGTCGGTGCAGGTGCGCAAGACCCAGATCAAGGACGGCGAGGGCCGGGTGGTGCAGACCATCGGCTGAGCCGGCGCCCGCCGAAGGGGCGTAGCCGGGCCGCCACGGCGGCTGGGGTAAAATGGCCGGATCGCCCCGGGTTGCCGGGGCCGATCACAACGGAGTCCCCATGAGCCACGTTTCCGCCGGCGCGCAGTTCCGCGCCGCCCTGTCCGCCGAATCGCCGCTGCAGGTGATGGGCGCGATCACCGCCTACGCCGGCCTGATGGCCAAGCGCACCGGCTACCAGGCGCTGTACCTGTCCGGCGGCGGCGTGGCCGCCAATTCGCTGGGCATGCCGGACCTGGGCATCTCGACCATGGAGGACGTGCTCACCGACGCGCGCCGCATCGTCGACGCCACCGGCATGCCGCTGCTGGTCGATATCGACACCGGCTGGGGCGGGGCGTTCAACATCGGCCGCACCATCCGCAACTTCGAGCGCATCGGCGTGGCCGCCGTGCACATGGAAGACCAGGTCGGGCAGAAGCGCTGCGGCCACCGTCCGGGCAAGGAAGTGGTGAGCAAGGACGAGATGGTCGACCGGGTCAAGGCCGCGGTCGACGCGCGCAGCGACGATCGATTCGTGATCATGGCGCGCACCGACGCCGCCGCGGTCGAGGGCATCGACTCGGCCATGGAGCGCGCCGTCGCCTATGTCGAAGCCGGCGCCGACATGATCTTCCCCGAGGCCATGAAGACCCTGGACGACTACCGCCGCTTCAAGGCCGCGGTGAAGGTGCCGATCCTGGCCAACCTGACCGAGTTCGGTTCCACCCCGTTCTTCACCACCGACGAACTGCGCGAGGCGGGCGTGGACATCGCCCTGTATTGCTGCGGCGCCTACCGCGCCATGAACAAGGCGGCGCTGCACTTCTACGAGACCGTGCGCCGCGAGGGCACCCAGAAGGGCATCGTCGACACCCTGCAGACCCGCGCCGAGCTGTACGACTTCCTGGGCTACCACGCCTACGAAGACAAGCTCGACGAGCTATTCGCCCAGAACAAGTAAGAGGAAGCAACGACGATGAGCGAACAAGTCCTGCCCAAGGCCAAGAAATCGGTCGCCCTCAGCGGCACCGCGGCCGGCAACACCGCCCTGTGCACCGTCGGCCGCAGCGGCAACGACCTGCATTACCGCGGCTACGACATCCACGACCTGGCGACCAAGTCGACCTTCGAGGAAGTCGCCCACCTGCTGGTCCACGGCGTGCTGCCGACCGTGTCGCAGCTCAAGGCCTACAAGACCAAACTCAAGCGCCTGCGCGGCCTGCCGGCCATCGTCACCGACGCGCTGGAACTGGTGCCGGCCAACGCCCACCCGATGGACGTGCTGCGCACCGGCTGCTCGGTGCTGGGCACGGTGCTGCCCGAGCGCGAAGGCCACCCGGCCAGCGAGGCGCGCGACATCGCCGACCGTCTGATCGCCAGTTTCGGTTCCATGCTGCTGTACTGGTGGCACTTCACCCGCAACGGCCGCCGCATCGACTGCGAGACGGACGACGACAGCGTGGCCGCGCACTTCCTGCACCTGCTTCACGGCGAGCCGCCCAGCCCGCTGCATGCCGACTCGCTGGACAAGTCGCTGATCCTGTACGCCGAGCACGAGTTCAACGCCTCCACCTTCACCGCGCGCGTGATCGCCGGCACCGGCTCGGACCTGCATTCGTGCATCACCGGCGCGATCGGCGCGCTGCGCGGCCCCAAGCACGGCGGCGCCAACGAAGTGGCCATGGACATCATCTCGCGCTACCACAGCGCCGATGAGGCCGAGGCCGACATCCGCGCCCGGGTGGAGCGCAAGGAGATCGTGATCGGCTTCGGCCACCCGGTCTACACCATCGGCGACCCGCGCAACCCCATCATCAAGGAGCTGTCGCGCGCGCTGTGCAAGGACGGCGGCAACCAGACCCTGTTCGACGTCAGCGAGCGCATCGAGACGCTGATGTGGGATCTGAAGAAGATGTTCCCGAACCTGGATTGGTACTCGGCTTCGGCCTATCACATGATGGGCATCCCCACGCCGATGTTCACCCCGCTGTTCGTGATCGCGCGCACCACCGGTTGGGCCGCGCACGTGATCGAGCAGCGCGAGGACGGCAAGATCATCCGTCCCAGCGCCAACTACACCGGGCCGGAAGATCGGGCTTACGTGGCCTTGGATCAGCGCTGAGCCGAGCCGGGTTCGATCGCAAAAGGCCGCGCTCTTGCGCGGCCTTTTGCGTTCTGGGGGCAGGCTGCGGGCGCGGCGGCGCGCGTGCGGGCTTCATCCTTTGGTCTAAGCGCGGCGTTCGCGGGGCGGGGCGGTGGCATAGTCGGGCCTCAGCCCCGAAGCGCGAACCGCATCGCAGCCCGCACGGGCCGATCGGCGTAGGGTCGGGCTGCGGCCGGCCGCTGCCGGCGCGAGCGTGCCGGAGGGGGCCATGCGCGACCACGACATACCCAGCAAGACCCAGGCCGGTCGCGACGAGATCGATCGCCGCACGCGCCGGCTGGCACCGGTGCTGCGCTCGCTGCTGCTGGTGGTGGACGGCCAACGCGATGTGGCCCAGCTGCGGGCGATGGCGGCATCGCTGCACGGGCCGGGCGATGCGCTGGAGCAACTGCAGGCGCTGGGGCTGGTCGGGATCGGGCCGCAGGCGGCCGCGCCGCCACCGCAGGCTGCGGCGGTCGCTCCTGGGGCCAATGGCGACGCCGGCAGCCGTTACAGCGTGCTGTATGCGCTGATGTCCGATGCGGTGCGCGAGCAACTGGGTCTGCGCGGGTACTTTCTGCAATTGAAGATCGAACGCTGCACGACGCTGGCCGAGTTGGTCCAGGTGTTGCCTGAGTTGCGCGCGGCCGTGGTCAAGGCGCGCGACGCGGCCTTGGCCGACGAACTGGATCGCCGCCTGCGCACCGCCGCGCAGCTCTAAGGCTTGCGCTCCGGGGCATTGGCGGCGTAAGCCGCGACCGCGAACCCGCAACCACGACGAGTACCGCGATTGCCCCTGTAGGAGCTGCGCAAGCTGCGACCGCGAATCCACAGTTACGACCAAGGCCCCGGTCTGCGTGGGGTCTGCGCTGGCGCCTTGGGGTAGGAGCGGCGTAAGCCGCGATCAGCTCCGAACTCGCGAAGGTGTGTGGGTGTGTTGGTCGAAGCAACAGCAACAGCTTCCGTCCGCAAGCGGCCGGGTCACTTTCTTTTGATAAGCGTCAAAAGAAAGTAACCAAAGAAAAACGCTGCCCCAGAGCTCCCGTGCGAGAGCGGTGCGGGCGCGGGGATTTTCCGATCGGGCCTCCTGCCCGAGCGGAAAACGGCGCACGTCCTGTGCGCCGCCCTACGGGTCTTCTATTTGCGTGGCGAGTTCGGTGCCCGAGCAAGAGCATTCGCGCTTTGCGCTCATCCCCTCACCC
Source organism: Lysobacter silvisoli (assembly GCF_003382365.1). Taxonomy (NCBI): domain Bacteria; kingdom Pseudomonadati; phylum Pseudomonadota; class Gammaproteobacteria; order Lysobacterales; family Lysobacteraceae; genus Lysobacter; species Lysobacter silvisoli. The sequence continues at coordinate 91,557 of NZ_QTSU01000001.1, forward strand.
TAGCCCTCTCCCGCAGGCGGGAGAGGGGATACATCCGACGCCGCTTGCTGCTTTAGCCCCTCTCCCGTTTACGGGAGAGGGGTTGGGGTGAGGGCATGCGAAACAGTCAATACCCGCGCAACCCCACCGCGATGCTCCCTCAACTCAATCCTTCCGCCTCCAACGCCGCGCGCACTCCCGCGTCCGCCTCCATCCGCTGCTTGAACGCATGCAGATTCTCCAGCCCCGACAGGTCGATCTGCTGCGCCTGAGCCCAGCGCAGCGTGATGTACAGATACGGGTCGGCATAGCTGCGGAAGCCTGCGAGCCACTGCTTGCCTTCGAGCTGCTTGTCGGCCGCTTCGTACAGCGCGCGCAGACGTTTGTGCGCGGCTTGCTTGAGCGCCGCATGATGGCTGGCGTCTTCTGCGAAGCGCGCCGGCGCGAACAGCGGCAGGAACGCGGGGTGCAGATCGGAATTCACGAAAGCCAGCCAGCGCGCGGCGGTGGCGCGCTGACGCGGGCTGCCGTCGCCGGCCAGTTGCGCGGCGGGGTAGCTGTCGGCGATATAGCCCATGATCGCCGCGTTCTGGGTGAGCACGAAATCGCCGTCTTCCACCGCCGGCACCGCGGCAGCGGGATTGATGCGCAGGAACTCCGGCGACTTCATCGACTCGCGCGTCATCACCTGCAGCTCGAACGGCTGGCCGGTCCATTGCAGGGCGATGTGATCGGCGGTCGAACACGCGCCGGGTTTGGCGTAGAGCTTCATGGCGGACTCCTGCGCTGGGAACGGGTACAGGCTAATCCTAGCCAGCGTGCAGGCCGCGTGCGAATGCTTGATGCGCTGCCGCTACGAGCCGCCTCAAGCCGCACGCATGCGCAACAAAAAAGGAACGAGCGCCAGGCGCTCGTTCCTTTCAATGGTCTTGCCAACTACCGCAGCGATTACAACAACGAACTCAAGACTTGCGCGGCTTCAGCTTCTGCACCTGATAGAAGGTGTGATCGCCGATGGTCGCGACTTGATAGGCGTTGCGCCAGCTCGGGCTGGCGATGGCGTGCGCGGCGAAGTGGCTGGCGCCGGGCACGATCTCCTTGCGCTGGCCGGCCGGCAGCGCCCAATTGCGCTCGGCTTCCAGGGCGATCTGCACCGACTCGGCCCAGGCTTCGGTATTGCTCAGGCGCGTGCCCGGCGAGACCAGGGTCGGCGCGAACTGCTTGCGGGCGGTGACCACCTCGCAGACCGAATCCCCCCACAGGCCGCTGTCGCGGCGGCGCAGGGCGACCTCGGCCACGGCCTTCTGGCCGCGGATGGACTGGTCGCGGGCTTCCAGGTACACGGTGGTGCTCAAACACAGCGAATCGGCGGGTTGCGGCGGCAGCACGGAGGCCAGCCACAAGATCCAGGCGAGTTTCATATCGGACTCCTTGCTCCGTTGCGCCGGACCGCACTGCGACCTCCGTCTCCTCCTAGTGGGAGATGGCTGACACGGTATGGACCGGCATGGCGTACTGGGGAGGGCAGCGGCTCTGCGGCGCGCTTTTGCCCCGTGCCGTGGACCGCATGGACGATGCGGGCGGCGAGGGTGTGCCACCTGAAGCGGCGGCGTGAAAGTTGGCGCACGGTAGCGGCGGCTAACTAAACGCTCGCTGAATCGCTATGGCTAAGTACGCGAAATAACTTAAGTTTTTACTCTGAATAGGCGCTAAGGCCTTGCCAGCACAGGGTATCTGCCCGGGGCGAGACGGTGCAGCAAGTGTGACGCAGGCCGCCCTAGGGTCGGCCTGGAAACGGTTTACAGCGCCGCCGCCAGGCGGCTGCCCTGGGCGATGGCCCGCTTGGCGTCCAGTTCGGCGGCCACATCGGCGCCGCCGATCACGTGGGCGCTGCGCCCGGCCGCGGCCAGCTCGGCCGCCAGCGGCTTGTACGGCTCCTGGCCGGCGCAGACCACCACGTGGTCCACCGCCAGCACCTGCTCGCTGCCGTCCACGCGGATGCGCAAGCCCTCGTCGTCCATGCCCAGGTATTCCACCCCGCCCAGCATGCGCACCTGCTTGGCCTTGAGCGTGGCGCGGTGGATCCAGCCGGTGGTCTTGCCCAGGCGCGCGCCGGGCTTGCCGGGGCTGCGCTGCAGCAGCCAGACCTGGCGCGCCGGCGGTTCGGGCCGCGCTTCGCCCAGGCCGCCGCGGTTGTCGCCGTAGCCCAGGTCCACGCCCCATTCGGCGCGCCAGCGTGCCGGGTCCAGGCTGGCGCTGTCGTGGCCGGCCGGATGCACCAGGTATTCGGCCACGTCGAAGCCGATGCCGCCGGCGCCGACGATGGCGACCTTGGCGCCGGCCACGGTGCCGCCGCGCAGCACGTCCAGATAGCTGAGCACCTTGGGGTGGTCGCTGCCGGGGAAATCGACCTCGCGCGGGGCGATGCCGGTGGCCAGCACCACTTCGTCGTAGCCCTGCAGCGCGGCGGCATCGGCGCGGGTGTTCAGGCGCAGGTCCACGCCGGTGGTTTCCAGCTTGCGCCGGAAGTAGCGCAGGGTCTCGTGGAACTCTTCCTTGCCCGGGATCTTCTTGGCCAGGTTGAACTGGCCGCCGATCTCGCTGGCGGCATCGAACAGGGTCACGCGGTGGCCGCGCTCGGCCGCGACCGTGGCGCAGGCCAGGCCGGCCGGGCCGGCGCCGACCACGGCCACGCGCTTGGGCGCGGCGGTGGGGCGGTAGACCAGTTCGGTCTCGGCGCAGGCGCGCGGGTTGACCAGGCAGCTGGCGTGCTTGTTCTCGAACACGTGGTCCAGGCAGGCCTGGTTGCAGGCGATGCAGGTGTTGATCTCGTCGCTGCGGCGCTCGCGTGCCTTGGCCACCCAGGCCGGGTCGGCCAGCAGCGGCCGCGCCATCGACACCATGTCGGCCTCGCCCTCGCGCAGGATGCGCTCGGCCACGTCGGGCATGTTGATGCGGTTGGTGGTGACCAGCGGCAGCGACACGTGCGGCTTGAGCCGCGCGGTGATGCCGGTGAAGGCCGCGCGCGGCACCGAGGTGGCGATGGTGGGTATGCGCGCCTCGTGCCAGCCGATGCCGGTGTTGATCAGGGTGGCGCCGGCGGCCTCCACCGCCTGGGCCTGGGCGATCACTTCCTCCCAGGTCGAGCCCTGGTCGACCAGGTCGATCATCGACAGGCGGTAGATGATGATGAAATCCGGACCGCAGGCGGCGCGGATGCCGCGCACGATCTGCACGGCGAAGGCGATGCGGCGCGCGGCGTCGCCGCCCCAGGCGTCGTCGCGGCGGTTGGTGCGCGGCACCGTGAACTGATTGAGCAGATAGCCCTCCGAGCCCATGACTTCGACGCCGTCGTAACCGGCCTCGCGTGCGAGCTGCGCGCTGCGCACGAAGGCCTTGATCTGCGAACGCACGCCCCAGCCGGTCAGCGCGCGCGGGGTGAAGGGGTTGATCGGCGCCTTGAGCTTGGACGGCGCCACCTGCAGCGGGTGATAGCCGTAGCGGCCGGCGTGCAGGATCTGCAGGCAGATGCGGCTGCCGTGCTCGTGCACGGCGGCGGTGACCTGGCGGTGCTTGCCCGCTTCCCAGCGCCAGCTGAGCTTGCCGCCGAAGGGCTTGAGCCAGCCGACGATGTTGGGGGCGAAGCCGCCGGTCACGATCAGGCCCACGCCGCCGGCCGCGCGCTCGCCGAAGTAGGCCGCCAGCTTGGGGAAATCCGCCGCCTTGTCTTCCAGCCCGGTGTGCATGGAGCCCATCAGCACGCGGTTGGGCAGGGTGCAGAAGCCCAGGTCCAGCGGCTCGAACAGCTTGGGGTACACAGGGTGCGGGGCGGTCGATGAGCTGGCGGCCGTCATGGCGAAAGTACGCTGGCGTATGGAGCGCGCACGATGCCGGGAAAACGGCTGGGATTCAACCACCGCCCGGCGGCGGCCGGTGGCCCGCATGGCGGCGCAACGCTGCATCCCGCCGCGCGCACCGCGGCGGCCGTTGACTCCGGCGCGGCCGCCCCTACTCTATGTGCACCCATCACCCGGTCCAGGCCGCCCATGACGTCGTACCCGCTGCTGATATCGCTGCATGCCCTGCGCGCGAGCGCGGGCCGGGTGCGCCTGCCTCCTGTGATCTGCGGTTGCGTTGCGGCTTAGTCCGGCGCCTCCGCCGCCACACCGAACAGAGCACCCGCAAGGGTGCTTTTTTTTTGGCCCGCCGTCCGGCCCGGAGCCCGCTCCGGAGTCCGCAACCCCACCACTCAAGCAACCGAGAAACCAAGGAGAACGTGTCGTGAATACCGCGGCCGAGACCGAACCCTAGCCGCGCGCTGCGTTGCCAACCGCCGCGCGCGGCCTCCCGTGTTGGCAACGAACAGCGAGCTTCATATGAACACCACCACCACCTCCACCACCACCGTCTCCCGCTGGCGCAACCTCGGCATCATCGCCCACGTCGACGCCGGCAAGACCACCCTGACCGAACGACTGTTGTGGAAGACCGGCGCGATCCATCGCACCGGCGAAGTGCACGACGGCGCCGCCACCACCGACTTCAATCCGATCGAGCGCGATCGCGGCATCACCATCGGCGCCGCGGCGGTGCAGACGCATTGGACACCGGCCGGGCAGGACCCGCATCGGCTGACCATCATCGACACGCCGGGCCATATCGACTTCGCGATCGAAGTTGAGCGCTCGCTGCGCGTGCTCGACGGCGCGGTCGCGGTGTTCAGCGCCGTGGACGGCGTGCAGCCGCAATCGGAAACCGTGTGGCGCCAGGCGCGCCGGCACGGCGTGCCGCTGCTGGCCTTCGTCAACAAGATGGACCGCGTAGGCGCGTCCTTCGACGGCGTGCTGGCGCAGATGCGCGACAAGCTCGACGCGGTGCCGTGGGCGCTGGGTCGGGCCGTGGGCGCCGAAGGCGAGCTGCAGGGCTGGATCGACTACGTGACGCGCGAAACCGTGCTGTGGGACGCGCAAGCGGCGCTGTCGCGCCGGCCGTGGACCGCCGAGGAAGCGCGCGCGCACGAGCCCGCACGCCTGCGCCTGGTCGAGGCCGTGGCCGATGCCGACGACGAACTCGCCCTGGCCTATCTGGAAGGGCGCGAGGTCGACGCGGCCGCGCTCAAGGCCGCGCTGCGTCGCGGCACCCTGAGCGGCGCCGGCACCCCGGTGCTGGCCGGTTCGGCGTTCAAGAACAAGGGCGTGGAAACGCTGCTGGACGCGATCGTCGATTACCTGCCTTCGCCGCTGGACCGCCCCTGGGTGCGCGCCGACAGCGAAGGCGGCGACGTCGCGCTCGCGCCCGACGCCGCCGGTCCGCTCGCGGGTCTGGTGTTCAAGATCGTGCACCAGGAACACGGCGCGCTCTCGTTCGTGCGTCTGTACTCGGGCACGCTGCGGGTGGGCGACACGGTGTGGGCCTCGCGGCGCGAACGCGCCCTGCGCGTGGGCCGCCTGGTCGTGGTCCAGGCCGACCAGGGCCGCGACGTGGACGCGGCCTATGCCGGCGAGATCGTCGCGGTGCAGGGCTGGAAGGACGCGGTCAGCGGCGAGACGCTCAGCGCACCTGCGCGGACTCTGCTGCTGGACGCGATCCAGGCCCAGCCCGCGGTGCTGTCGTGGCGCTTGAACGCGGCCCAGTCCGGCGACTTGATCCGGCTGGGCCAGGGACTGGCCAGCCTGGTCCAGGAGGATCCGTCGTTCCGCGTCGGCAGCGACGAGGACACCGGCGAGACCCTGATCTGGGGCATGGGCGAGCTGCACCTGGAGGTCATGGTCGAACGCCTGCGGCGGGAGTGGAAGGTGGAAGTGCGCACCGGCTCGCCGCGCGTGGCCTATCAGGAAACGCCCAGCGGCGCGGTCGCGGGCGTGGAAGGCAAGGTGTCCAAGCGCAACGGCGGCGTCGGCCAGTTCGCGCGCGTGGTCATCGACGTCGCCCCGCGCGAGGACGGCGGCTTCGAGTTCCTCGACCGCACCAGCGGCGGCGTGGTCCCGCGCAACTTCGTCCAGGCCACGGAGAAGGGCCTGCGCAGCGCGCTGATGGAAGGCCCGCGCGGCTGTCCGGTGGTGGGCCTGACCGTGACCCTGGTAGACGGCGAGACCCACGTGGTGGATTCGTCGGAACTGGCGTTCCAACGCGCGGCGGCCGAGGCGCTGAAGGCGGCGCTGGCGATCGCCGGCACGACCCTGCTGGAGCCGGTGATGGCGCTGGTGGTGGACACGCCGGCCGGCAACGTCGGCGACGTGGTCGGCGACCTGCAGCGCCGCAGCGGGCGGGTGCTGGCTATCGACGACAAGGGCACGCGCGCGGACGTGAGCGCACGCGCGCCGCTGGCGCAGTTGTCGGGCTACAGCACCGCGCTGCGTTCGCTGACCCAGGGACGCGCCTCGGCCTCGCTGGTCTTCAACGGCTACGAGGTCGCGCGCGGGCACTGAGCCGCGATGCAGCGAGCAACAGGGGAGGGGCCGGCCATGCCGGCCCCTTTTTATGCGGCCGCCGCCGGCCGCCAGCGCAGCAGGCTCAACCCCATCGCGGCGTAGCCCGTACCCAGCACGCGGTTGAACCAGCGCGCGCGTTGCGGCGTGGCCAGCCAGCGCCGCAGCACGCCGGCCAGGCCGACGTAGCACAGGTGCGAGAGCACGGTGCAGGCGGCGAAGCTCAGGGTCAGGGCGAAGAACTGCGGCAGCAGCGGCGCGTCGGTGCGCATGAACTGCGGCAGCAGCGCGGTGAAGAACAGGATGCTCTTGGGGTTGGTGGACGCGACCAGCAGGCCTTGCAGGAACAGGCGCCGCGTCGCGCCCGCGCGCGTGGGTTCGGGCACGCGCGCGAACAGGTCTGCGCGCTGGCGCCATTGGCGCAGGCCGAGCCACAGCAGATAGAGCGCGCCGGCGAGCTTGAGCGCGGCGAACAGCCAGGCCGAGGTCTTCAGCACCGCGCCCAGGCCCAGCATGGCGGTGGCCGAGACCAGAAACACGCCCAGCGCGTTGCCGGCCGAACCCAGCAGCGCGCGGCGCGGGCCGTGCGCGGCGGCATTCGACAAGGCCAGCAGCACCGCCGGTCCCGGACTGAACGCGGTCAGCAGGGCCAGGGAGCAGAACAGCCACCAGGCGGCGGCGTCCATGCGCTTACCAGCCGGCCAGGGTCAGCTTGCCGATGGTGCTGCCCGATTCCAGGCGGCGGTGCGCCTCGCGCAGCGTCGCCGCGTCGATGCGGCCCAGCGTTTCGTTATGGATGCCGCGCAGCTCGCCGCTGTCGATGAGCTTGGCCACGCGGTCCAGGATGCGCGCCTGTTCGACCATGTCGGCGGTCCGGAAACGCGGACGCGAGAACATCATTTCCCAATGGATGCCGATGCACTTGGCCTTGTACGGATCGCCGATGCGCAGCGCGCCGGCGGGCTCGACGATCAGGCCCACATGACCCTGCGGCGCCAGCAGTTCGCCGATGGCGTCCCAGTAGCGGTCGGTGTCGGCCAGGTTCAGCACCGCCTCGACCTGGGCGTGGCCCAGCGCCTGCAACTGCGGCAGCAGCGGCTGGCGATGATCGATGACGTGGTGCGCGCCCATGGCCTTGCACCAGGCCACGGTGGCCTCGCGCGAGGCGGTGGCGACCACGTTGAAGCCAGCGCGGCGCGCGAGCTGGATCGCGATGGAGCCCACGCCGCCGGCGCCGGCGATGATCAGCACGGTCTTGCCGATGCCGCCCTTGTCGGCATCGAAGGGCATGCGCTGGAACAGCAGTTCCCAGGCGGTGATCGCGGTCAGCGGCAGCGCCGCGGCCTGGGCCGCGTCCAGCGACTGCGGCGCGTGGCCGGTGATGCGTTCGTCGACCAGCTGCAACTGCGCGTTGCTGCCGGGGCGGGTGATGTCGCCGGCGTAGTAGACGCGGTCGCCGACCTTGAAGCGGGTGACCGCATCGCCCACGGCCACCACCACGCCGGCGGCGTCGTAGCCGAGCACGCGCGGCTGCGCTTCCACCGTCGGCTTGGGTGCGCGCACCTTGGTGTCCACCGGATTGACCGAGATCGCCTCCACCTGCACCAGCAGGTCGTGGCCTTGCGGCGCGGCGGGGTCGGGCAGGGTGAGGTCGAGCAGGGACTCGGGATCGTCGATGGGCAGGTAGCGGGTCAGGGCGACGGCTTTCATGGCAGCTCCGGAACTTTGCGATGTCTTAGGGAAAGGGGAATCAGAACGCCGACAGCACCAGGCCGCCTTCGGCGCGGATCGCCGCGCCGTTGACCACCGAGGCTGCCGGGCTGGCGACGAAGGCGACCACGCGCGCGATCTCGGCCGGTTCGGCGAAGCGCCGCAGCAGCGAAGTCGGGCGCGCGGTGTCGAAGAACTGCTTTTCGAACTCCGCCGCGCTCACGCCCTGCTGCTGCGCGAGTTGTTCGACGAACACGCCCACGCCTTCGGAACGGGTGGGGCCGGCGAGCACCGAATTGACCGTGACCGCGGTGCCGGTGGTGAGCTGGGCCATGCCGCGCGCGAGCGCGATCTGCGCGGCCTTGGTCACACCGTAGTGGATCATTTCGGGCGGGATCTGCAGGCCGGATTCGCTGGACAGGAACACCACCCGGCCGCGGTCGCGTTCGAGCATGCCGCCGAAGTAATGGCGCGACAGGCGCACGCCGCTCATGACGTTGGCGTCCCACAGCTTCTGCCATTCCTCGTCTTCGATCCGGGCGAAGTCGGTGGGCACGAAGATGCCCAGGTTGTTGATCAGGATGTCGGCCTGCGGCACCGCGGCGATGAATTGCGCCGCGCCTTGCGCGCTGGCCAGATCGGCGGCCACGCCGCGCAGGCGCGCGCCCGGCACGGCGGCGGTGAGCGCGGCCAGCGCCGCGTCCACGCGCGCTTGGCTGCGGCCGTTGACCACCACGTCGGCGCCGGCGCGCGCGAGTTCCTCGGCGATGGCGTAGCCGATGCCGGCGGTGGAACCGGTGACCACGGCGGTCCAACCGGAAAGGGAGGCAGTGTCCATGTGCGTTCTCGAGTGAGCGGGGAAGGAGGGGCGAATCAGACCGGCGGCGGCGTGCGCTCGGCGAACATGCCGTTCCAATACGGGTAGTAGGGATAAGGCGGCGTGACGCGGCTGGCCTCGTCCAGCGCGGCGACCTGCGCGGGGCTGAGGTTCCAGCCTACCGCGCCCAGGTTCTGCAGCAGCTGTTCCTCGTTGCGCGCGCCGATCAGCACCGTGGACACGGTGGGCCGCTGCAGCAGCCAGTTCAGCGCCACCTGCGGCACGGTCTTGCCGGTTTCGGCGGCGACCGCGTCCAGCGCGTCGACCACGCGGTACAAGCGCTCCTCGTCCACCGGCGGGGCGAAGCCCGCGGTTTCATGCAGGCGGCTGCCCGCGGGCAGCGGCTGGCCGCGGCGGATCTTGCCGGTCAGCCGGCCCCAGCCCAGCGGGCTCCACACCACCGCGCCCACGCCCTGGTCCTGCGCCAGCGGCATCAGCTCCCATTCGTAGTCGCGGCCGATCAGCGAGTAATAGGTCTGGTTGGCGACGAAGCGCGAATAGCCGTAGCGCTCGGCGACGGCCTGCGACTTCATCAGCTGCCAGCCCGAATAGTTGGACACGCCCAGGTAGCGCAGCTTGCCCGCGCGCACCAGGTCGTCCAGGGTCGACATCACCTGTTCCGCCGGCGTCTGCGCGTCGTAGTGGTGCAGCTGCAGCAGGTCGATGTAATCGGTGTCCAGGCGTTGCAGCGCGCGATCGACCGCGCGGATCAGGTGGTGGCGCGAGGCGCCCACGTCGTTGGCGCCGTCGCCCGCGCGCAGGCTGAGCTTGGTCGAGACGATGGCGCGGTCGCGGCGGCCCTTGAGCGCGGCGCCCAGGATGGATTCGGAGGCGCCGTCGGAATACACGTCGGCGGTGTCGAACAGATTGGCGCCGGCCTCCAGGCAGAGGTCGATCAGGCGCTGCGCCTGCGCCACGTCGGTGTTGCCCCAGGCGCTGAACAGCGGGCCCTGGCCGCCGAAGGTGCCGGCGCCGAAGCCGAGCACGGGAACCTTGAAGCCGGAACGGCCGAGAAAACGGGTGTCCATGACGAGTCCTTGAGTGGGGCGCGCGGCGCGGAGCCGCGCGCTGAAGAGAGAAGAATCAGCCGGCCGGGCAGGCTGCGGCGGCATCCAACGACGGCGTGCGTGCCGACGCGTCCAGGCGCGCGGCCCACAGCGCCAGGGCGATGCCCGACACCGTCACCAGTGCCGCCACCCAGGTCACCGCGCCCAGGCCCAGGCCCACGTCGATCACCGCGCCGCCCAGCCACGCGCCCAGCGCGTTGCCCAGGTTGAAGGCGCCGATGTTGAGGCTGGAGGCCAGGTTGCGGCCGGCCGCGTCGGTCTTCTGCAGCACCCACAGCTGGATCGGCGAAACCGTGGCGAAGGCGGCGATGCCGAGCAGCAACACGAACACCACCGCGGCGATCTTGCTGTGCAGGGCGAACGTCATCAGGCCCAGCACCACCGCCAGCGCCATCAGGGTGCCGACCAGGGCGCGCGCCAGACGGCGGTCGGCCAGGCGGCCGCCGAGCAGGTTGCCGGCGATCAGGCCCACGCCGAACACCAGCAGGATCGGCGACACTGCGCTTTCGGCGAAGCCGGTCACCTGGGTCAGGATCGGCTGGATGTAGGTGAACACGGTGAACACGCCGGCGAAGCCGAGCACGGTCATGGCCAGGCCCAGCAGCACCTGCGGGTGGGTCACGGCCTGGATCTCCTGGCGCAGCGGCACGTTCTGCACCGCGCCGCGGTCGCGCGGCACCAAAGCGGTGATGACGATGGTGGCGATCACGCCGATCAGCGCCACCGCCCAGAAGGTCGCGCGCCAGCCCAGGTGCAGGCCCAGCCAGGCGCCGGCCGGCACGCCGAGCAGGGTGGCCACGGTCAGGCCCACGAACATGATCGAGATCGCCGAGGCCTTGCGGTCTTCGGCCACCAGGCCGGTGGCGACCACCGCGCCCACGCCGAAGAAGGTGCCGTGGGCGAGCGAGGTGATGACCCGCGCGACCATCAGCGTGGCGTAGTTGGGCGCGATCGCGCAGGCGATGTTGCCCAGGGTGAAGATTAGCATCAGCGCCACCAGCACGGTCTTGCGCGGCAGGCGGCGGGTGGCGCTGGTCAGCAGCGGCGCGCCGACGAACACGCCCAGAGCGTAGCCGGAGATCAGCAGGCCGGCGGCGGCGATAGTGACTTTGAGGTCGGCGGCCACCTGCATCAGCAGGCCCATGATCACGAATTCAGTGGTGCCGATGCCGAAGGCGCCGGCGGTGAGGGCGTACAGCGCGATCGGCATGCGCTGCTTCGGCGCGCCGGGCTGTGAACGGGGGAGGGCGAGGGGTTCCATGACGGGCATCCGCAGGGGAGGCGCGCAGTCTGGAAGCTTGCATATTCAGCAGAAAGCACCAAGATGGCTAATCAGTTTCAATAATTTGTTGATAAAGCCATGGACCGAGTCGGCGACCTTTCCCTGTTCCTGCGGGTGCTGGACCTGGGCTCGATCAGCGCCGCCGCGCGCAGCCTGGACCTGTCGGTGGCGGTGGCCAGCCAGCGCCTGAAGCGGCTGGAGCGCGACCTGGGCGTGCGCCTGTTGCACCGGACCACGCGCCAGCTGCGGCCCACGCCCGAGGGCGCGGCGCTGGCCGAGCAGGGCCGGGCCCTGGTCGAGGATCTGGAAGCGCTGACCGGCGGCCTGCGCCAGGCCGCCACCGAGATCGCCGGCACCCTGCGCCTGACCGCCTCGGCCTCGTTCGGGCGCCAGTACCTGTCGCCGCTGCTGCCCGAGTTCCTGGCCCTGCACCCCAGGCTCAAGATCAGCGTGAACCTCAGCGACCAGCTGCTGGACCTGGTCGGCTCGGGCTTCGATCTGGCCATCCGCATCGGCGCGCTCGAGGATTCGACCCTGGTCGCGCGCAAGCTCGCGCCCAACCGACGGGTGATCTGCGCCTCGCCCGATTACGTGCGCCGCCACGGCATGCCCAACTCGCCCGAGGAACTCGCGCGCCACGACTGCCTGCTGCTGGTCGGCAGCCAGGGCCGACAGGACCTGTGGCGCATCCGCGACCGCCAGGGCCGCGAAACCGCGGTGCGGGTGTCGGGGCGTTTCGAAAGCAACCTGGGCGAGCTGCTGCGCGACGCGGTGGTCGCCGGCCTGGGCATCGCCGTGCATTCCACCTGGCACGTCAACGAGGACCTGCGCGCCAAGCGCCTGATCCCGGTGATGCCCGATTACAGCGTGGCCGAATCGGGCATCTACGCGGTCATGCCGCAACGCCGCCTGATCCCGCCGCGCGTGCGCGCCTTCGCCGACTTCCTGGCCGAACGCTTCGGCGAGCATCCGCCGTGGGAGCGGTACGAACTGTCGGTGCCGTAGCGCCAGCAACCCCATTGCTACGCAACAGCTTTGGGGTAGGAGCGGCGTGAGCCGCGACCGCGTCAAGACGATTACGGCGCTGGCTTCGCAATTGAGGTGTCGCGGTCGCGGCTCACGCCGCTCCTACCCCAAGGCAAGCGCTGTGATGGCTCAATCGAACGCGAACGCATCCAAAGCCAGCGTGCCCAACTCATGCGAGCGATGGATCGCGCGCACCGACGCCTGCTCGCCCGCCGCGCCCAGCGCCACGAACAGCGGCATCAGATGCTCCACGGTCGGATGCGCGTGGCGCGCATTCGGCGCCTGCCGCTGCCAGTCCAGCAGCGCGTCCAGGTCCTGCGCGTCCAGTCGCTCGTGCATCCACTGCGCGAAGGCCTGCGCCCACGGCGCCAGCGGCGCGTCGCGGTGCTGCCAGTCCAGATCGCCCAGGTTGTGGACGAAGCCGCCGGAGCCGATCACCAGCACGCCTTCCTCGCGCAGCGGCGCCAGCGCGCGGCCCAGCGCATAGTGCTGCGCGGCGTCGCCGTGCGGCATCACCGACAGCGGCACCACCGGAATCGCCGCCTGCGGATACATCCGCCGCAGCGGCACCCACACGCCGTGGTCCAGTCCGTGCGCCTCGCGCACCTTGGGCCGCAGGCCCGCGGCTTCCAGACGCTCGCGCAGCGATTCGGCCAGCGCGGGATGGCCGGGCGCCGGATACCGCAGCTCGTACAGCGGCGCCGGGAAGCCTCCGAAGTCGTGCACCGTGTGCGGCGCCGCATGCCCGCCCAGCATCGGCCGGTCGGTGAGGAAATGCGCGGACGCCACCACGATCGCCTTGGGCCAGGGCAATTGCGCGCCCAGGCCGTCGAGGAAGCGGCCGGCCGGCGTGTCGTCGATGGCCAGCATCGGCGAACCGTGCGACAGGAACAGCGTGGGCAGGCGGGTGGGTATGTCCATGGCGGCAGAATGGCGGCGGGCGCGGACCCCGACTAGCCTGCACCCGCGCGCCGCTGCGTTCCAGCCTTGGTGGCGCCGCCGCCGCCGCGATGACGCCGCCGTCGCCGACGAACGGGCACCATCGCCGCCATCCGTCGCCACCGGCCGCGCCCATGAGCCACCCCGACCTGCGTTCCGCCGTGCGTCCGCCGACCGACCCGTCGCTGCAGGCCATCGCCGACTACGTGGCCGACTACCGCGTGCGATCGGCGCTGGCCTACGACACCGCGCGGGCCATGCTGCTGGACTCGTTGGCTTGTGCGGCCCTGGCGATGGAGCATGCCGACTGCGTGCGCCACCTGGGCCCGCTGGTGCCCGGCGCCGAACTGAGTGGCGGCGCGCGCGTGCCGTATACCGGCTACGAACTGGACCCGGCGCAGGCCGCCTACAACATCGGCGTGCAGATCCGCTGGCTGGATTTCAACGACACCTGGCTCGCGGCCGAGTGGGGCCATCCTTCCGACAATCTCGGTGCGATCCTCGCCGTCGCCGACTACAGCGGCCGCCGCGCGCAAGCCGCGGGCGGCCGCGCGCTGAGCATGCGCGACGTGCTGGGCTACGCGATCAAGGCGCACGAGATCCAGGGCGTGTACGCGCTGCGCAATGCGTTCAACCGCGTCGGCCTGGATCACACGATCCTGGTGCGGCTGGCTTCGACCGCGGTGGCCACGCAACTGCTGGGCGGCGACCGCGACGCCATCGCCGCCGCGGTCTCGCAGTCGTGGCTGGACAACGGCGCCTTGCGCGCCTATCGCCACGCGCCCAACACCGGCCCGCGCAAGAGCTGGGCCGCCGGCGACGCCTGCCGGCGCGCGGTGATCCATGCCTTGAACGCGGTCAAGGGCGAGCCCGGCACGCCCAGCGCATTGTCCGCGCCCAACTGGGGCTTCTACGACGTGGCGTTCGAAGGGCAGGCCTTCGAGTTCGAACGCGACTTCGGCAGCTACGTGATGGAAAACGTGCTGTTCAAGCTCAGCTTCCCGGCCGAATTCCACGGCCAGACCGCGGTGGAGTGCGCGCTGCAGCTGCACGCGCTGGTCGAGCATCGCATCGCCGACATACAACGCATCGAGATCGAAACCCAGCAGGCGGCGCTGCGCATCATCGACAAGACCGGTCCGCTGGATAACTACGCCGACCGCGACCACTGCATCCAGTACATGGTCGCGGTGGCGCTGATTTTCGGCCGGCTCACCGCGCAGGACTACGGCGACGACGTCGCGCGCGATCCGCGCATCGACGCGCTGCGCGAGCTCACAGCCGTAAGCGAACGCGCGCAGTTCACCCGCGACTACTACGACCCCGACAAGCGCTACATCGGCAACGCCGTGCAGGTGTTCTTCCGCGACGGCACGGCCACTCCGCGCGTGGCCATCGACGCGCCCATCGGCCACCGCGAGCGCCGGGCCGAAGGCCTGCCGGTGCTGATGGCCAAGTTCGACGCCGCCATCGGCGCGCGGCTGCCGGCGGCGCGGGCGGAGGGCTTGCGCGCGCTGGCGCGCGACCCGCAACGCCTGGACGCGCTGCCCGTGACCGACTTCATGGCCTGGCTGCAGGCCTAGGTCCGTTTGTGCCACCAGGCCACACCCCCTGTGGAGCGTGCCGGCATGGCGGGCCAATGTTATTTGGTCGTTAACATGACTTTCACATAGGCAAACCTAACCTGCGCGGGATGGCGCCGGAAGGCGTCTGTAACAGCGGACCGGAATCTCGCAGCAGCGGTTTCCCTCATTCACCTAGGAGCCTCAGCATGAATAAGAAACTACTCTGCGCCGCCCTGCTCGGTGGCCTGGGTTTGGCCCAAGCCGCCAGCGCGCAGGATTTCGACGACCGTTGGTACCTGACCGGTACGGCCGGCATGAACATCCAGGACAACGACCGTGGCACCCGCAACGCGCCGTTCCTGGGTCTGGGCGTGGGCAAGTTCATCAGCCCGAACTGGTCGGTCGACGGCGAGCTGAACTATCAGCACCCGAAGTTCGACGCCGACCAGGACCTGTCCTGGAGCCAGTACGGCGTGTCGCTGGACTTCCGCCGCCACTTCATCACCGAAGGCCGCAACTGGAATCCGTACGCCCTGCTGGGTATCGGCTACCAGCGTTCGGAAGAAGAGTTCAACGCCTTCCCGTCGCCGAACTCGCCGGGCCGCCGTGAAGACGGCAACCTGGCCGCCAAGGTCGGTCTGGGCATCCAGGGCGATCTGGGCCGCGTCGGCATCCGCACCGAGCTGGCCTACCGCGCCGATTTCGACGACACCAGCGTGGCCGCTCCGGACGAAGACTGGTTCGGCGACGTGCTGGCCTCGGTCGGCATCGTGGTGCCGCTGGGTCCGGAACCCACCGAACCGGTCGCTCCGGCTCCGACGCCGGTCGCTCCGAACTGCGCCGACGGCGACGACGACGGCGACGGCGTGAACAACTGCGACGACAAGTGCCCCGGTTCGCAGGCTGGCCAGACCATCGGTCCGGACGGCTGCCCGGTGCCGATCACCATCGACCTGAAGGGCGTGAACTTCGACTTCGACAAGTCGACCCTGCGTCCGGACGCGATCGCGATCCTGAACGAGGCCGTCGAGATCCTGAAGCGCAACCCGTCGCTGCGCGTGGAAGTGGCCGGTCACACCGACCAGTGCGGTAAGGACGGCTACAACCAGGGCCTGTCCGAGCGCCGCGCCCGCGCCGTGTACGACTACATGACCAGCAACGGCGTCGACGCCGGTCGTCTGGCCGGTCCGATCGGCTACGGGGAGAGCCGTCCGCTGGAAGACATGGGTCAGGCCTTCCCGGGCTGCAAGAGCGAGAAGAACCGCCGTACCGAGCTGAACGCCCAGAACTGAATGGGTCTCAGCTGGACTGAGCAAAACCGCTAAGTAAGGAGAGAGGCCCGGCCTTTTGCCGGGCCTCTCTTTATTTAGGAACCACTCTTAAACCTGAACGTTAAGTGGTATTAACAATCGTCTTGACAGTGTATTATCTGGCCGGCCAGTGACCCCCTGACGGCCAGACGCGCCAGACCGAGTCCCTGTCACGCGATTGCGCCGTGAATCAAACCGTTCCCCGATCTGAAGGAGTTAGATGATGAAGATCCGTTTGTTGAGCACCGCACTGCTCGCGGGCTTGGCGTTTGCCCAGGCGGCCAGCGCGCAGGATTTCGATGACCGCTGGTACCTGACCGGCACCGCCGGCATGAACATCCAGGACAACGACCGTGGCACCCGCAACGCGCCGTTCCTGGGTCTGGGCGTGGGCAAGTTCATCAGCCCGAACTGGTCGGTCGACGGCGAGCTGAACTATCAGCACCCGAAGTTCGACGCTGACCAGGACCTGTCCTGGAGCCAGTACGGCGTGTCGCTGGACTTCCGCCGCCACTTCATCACCGAAGGCCGCAACTGGAACCCGTACGCCCTGCTGGGTATCGGCTACCAGCGTTCGGAAGAAGAGTTCAACGCCTTCCCGTCGCCGAACTCGCCGGGCCGCCGTGAAGACGGCAACCTGGCCGCCAAGGTCGGTCTGGGCATCCAGGGCGACCTGGGCCGCGTCGGCATCCGCACCGAGCTGGCCTACCGCGCCGATTTCGACGACACCAGCGTGGCCGCTCCGGACGAAGACTGGTTCGGCGACGTGCTGGCCTCGGTCGGCATCGTGGTGCCGCTGGGTCCGGAAGCCGCTGAGCCGGTCGCTCCGGCTCCGACGCCGGTCGCTCCGAACTGCGCCGACGGCGACGACGACGGCGACGGCGTGAACAACTGCGACGACAAGTGCCCCGGTTCGCAGGCTGGCCAGACCATCGGTCCGGACGGCTGCCCGGTGCCGGTCTCGATCGACCTGAAGGGCGTGAACTTCGACTTCGACAAGTCGACCCTGCGTCCGGACGCGATCGCGATCCTGAACGAGGCCGTCGAGATCCTGAAGCGCTATCCGGAGCTGAAGGTCGAAGTCGCCGGTCACACCGACTCGAAGGGCACCGACGCTTACAACCAGAAGCTGTCGGAGCGCCGCGCGTCGGCCGTGTACGACTACCTGACCAGCAACGGCGTCGACGCTTCGCGTCTGGCCGGCCCGAACGGCTACGGCGAGAGCCGCCCGATCGCTCCGAACACCAACGAAGATGGTTCGGACAATCCGGAAGGCCGTGCGAAGAACCGCCGCACCGAGCTGAACGTCCAGAACTAAGGACGTCGCGGGTTCCTCGGAACCCGAAAGCAACACCGCGAAGCCCGGCGCAAGCCGGGCTTCGTTTTTTTGCGCCGCCGAAACCTGCCGATCCCCAGCGTCATCCCCGCGAATGCGGGGTTCAGGGCTTCATCCAGACAGCGCCCCGAAGCGCTTCATCCTCATCCGGTCGCGGCCGCCTGCTCCCCTTCGTCATCTCCGCGAACGCGGGGATCCAGGGCTTCATCCAGGCAGGGCTGCGAAGTCTCGGATCGCGCCTTCGCAAGATTGGCGCGACCCAACTTCGCCGCCGATTCGCCCCAACACAGGGGAATGTGAGCGCGATCCGCTCCCCCGCGGTTGTCCGATCCGCCCCCCGCGCCTACACTCCCCGGGGTCGGGTCCGCGCCAGTCGGGGCACCGCGACGGACAAGACCGGGAGGAGTTCGCCATGCATCGTGTCCTAGCCGCAGCGCCGCTGCTGTTGATCGCCCAGCTCGCCCAGGCCGAAGTCGGCAACTGCGGCTCGCTGACCCTGCCGGCGCTGCCGGTGCAGCCCACCGTGATCGCACCGATCTCCTCGGAACTGGTCGCGCCCACGCATCAGCTAGGCGCGCCCACCGGCGTGCTCTCGCAGGCCTTCGACGAATCGCTGTCGGTGGACCGCGTGCTGCTGCGCATGCGCATCGACGGTTGCAACCTGGCCCGCGCCACCCCGGCCTCCAGCGGCATGCCCAGCGCCAACGATCCGGCCGCGTACAAGCCCAAGACCCAGTTCGACAACACTCCCTGGCGCTTCGACATGAGCCAGGGCGGCAAGCGCATGACCGCCGACGAGTTCAGCGCCTGGATGAAGGCCAAGGGCGTGCGCGTGGCCCGCGGCGCGCCGGGTTCGGCGCCTGCCGCCGCGGCGACGCCGGCACCGGCGCCCGCGCCGGCCGAGCCGCCCAAGGACGAGAAGAAGGGCAAGAAGAAGTAAGCCCGCCGCAGCGCGCCCGCGCCCGCGCGCGGTCCGCGCCGCCATGAACGCCACCCCCCGCCACGGCTTGGCCCGCGTGCTGTCCAAGCACGGCCTATGCTCGCGTACCGAAGCCGCGCGCTGGATCGCCGACGGCCGCGTGCAGGTCGACGGCCGTGTGGTGCGCGATCCCGAGTTCCCCATTCGGCGCGACCCGCGCGGCCGCCAGCGCATCGCCGTGGACGGCCGCGAGCTGGACCGCGCCGAGCCGATCTACCTGATGCTCAACAAGCCGCGTGGCCTGGTCACCAGCGCCCGCGACGAGCAGGGCCGCGACACCGTCTACCGCTGCTTCGACGGCGCCGTGCTCGACGGCGCGCCGCTGCCCTGGCTCGCGCCCGTGGGCCGGCTGGACCGCGCCAGCGAGGGCCTGCTGCTGTTCTGCAACGACCCCGAGTGGGCCGCGCGCATCACCGATCCCGAGCACGGGCCGGACAAGACCTACCACGTGCAGATCGACCGCGTACCCACGCCCGAACTGCTGGCGGCGCTGGTCGCCGGCGTGGACGAGCAGGGCGAACGCCTGCGCGCGAAATCGGCCGTGCTGCTGCGTCATGGCGAGAAGAACGCCTGGCTGCAGATCGTGCTCGACGAAGGCCGCAACCGCCAGATCCGCCGCCTGCTGGCCGCGCTGGACATCGCCGTGCTGCGCCTGCTGCGCGTGGCCATCGGCGAGCTGGCGCTGGGCGAATTGCCCAAAGGCCAGTGGCGGCGCCTGAGCGCCGCCGAAGCCGCCGCGTTGCGGCGCTGAGGCCTCGTCCGCGCGCAGTGCGACGCGCGTGCTGAACCGCCGCGTTCGCGTTCCGAAAAAACAGTGCGCCAGCACGCAACCGCAACGTGCGTTCGCGCCGCGAACGGATGCCCGAATGCAGGGCTCACGCGAGAGTGTGCGGCGCTTCACCGTTTCGCATCTTTGGGTTGCATCTAGACTCGCCGCCGACGTTCGGGGAGACGAAACGATGCGTGCGATCGCGATGGTGCTGCCGTGGCTGTTGTGTGCGGGCGCGGCGTACGCGCAGGAACCCGCTTGCGCGGGCGAAGAGGCCAGGGCAATGCCCTTGCTGCTGCAACCGGCCGCGGCCGGTGCGCAACCGATGCGCGAACGTGCGGCCGCGCCGTCCGCTCTGGCGGCGTTGGCGGGCGCGCAAGCGCCGTCGGCGCATGCGGGCCTGGCCTCGCCGCTGGCCGCCTGCGGCGAGCTCAGCGCGCGCCGCAGCAAGCCACCGCGCACGCGCAGCGCGGCCGGCAACGATCCCGCCACGTACAAACCCAAAACTCGCTACGACAACACGCCCTGGCGCTTCGACATGGAACAGAACGGCCGGCGCATGACCGCCGACGAGTTCGACGCCTGGATGAAGGCCCGCGGCGTGCGCGTGGCCAAGGGCGCGCCGGCGGTGAAGGCACAGCAGGAAAGCAAGCGCCGCCGCATCGCGCGTGCGGAGCGCGGGCGCTGACGCGCGGCCATGCATTCTGGCTTAGCTCCCTCCTTTGTAGAGGGTGAGGGCGTGCGCTTGCGAACCGCAGGTTCGCGCACGATCGAATGCCAGCAAGCTGCGCTTGCTGGCCGGGCGGGCTGGGGAGGATTTGCTTCTTGGCGCAGATCGCTGCGTATAGCGAAAAAGCGCATCCCCCTTAATCCCCCTTTTTCGAAGGAGGAGACAGCCACGGTGTAGCTGGCGCTCGCATCGCGCGCATCTGCTCGCGATCTTCACCCCGCGCGGCACTGGCCCCGCATCGCAAGCATCGGCTAGGCTGCCTCCGCCGCCCCGGCCGCGCATTCGCGCCGCCGCGCCGGCCGCGTCCATGACGGGCGCGCTATCCGCACAAGGAGGTGGCCGCCGGCCCGGATCGCCCGATCCGCCTACAGACCGGTTTCGACGACATACGCCGCACCCGGCCCGGATGTCCGGCGCCGGCGTCTTACCGCGCGCACGGTTGCGCGCTTCCCCCATCCTCATGGAGAGCACACATGCGTCATACCCCCAAGTCCGCCCTGCAGGCTCTGATGCTGCTGCTGATGCTGGCCCTGGCCCCGCTGGCCTCGGCCGATCCGGTCGTGGCCAACCAGAAGCTGCAAGTGGCCAAGCTCAACTTCGCCCAGGTCCAGCTGCAGCACCAGATCGCGGTGATGCACGCCAACGCCGGCCGCGTGAACGAAGCCCGCGTCGCGTTCACCACGGCCAACGTGCAGAGCCAGATGCTGACCCTCTCGCTGTTGCAGTTGAAGCAGGAGAACCAGCTGACCTACAACAACGGCCAGTACACCAACGGCCCGGCGCAGCAGCGTGCGGTGGCGCAGACCGAGCTGGCCAGCCTGAACTCGCAGCAGCTGAACCTGGACTACGCGGTGTTGCAGCAGATTCCGACTTCGCCGGCCTATCTGGCGCAGGCGCAGGTCCATTTGCTGATGCTCACCCAGAGCATGCTGCGGGTGGAGCAGGAAATGATCGCGGCGCAGCAGTAAGCGCCCGATACGCACGGGCCGCCCTTGCGGCGGCCCGTGACCAACACTTGCATCGCGGCGCCCAGGTGGCGCCGCGGTCGTTTCGACCCGGCCCGATCAGGCCGGAATCACGCCCAGTTCGCGACCGATCTTGGTGAATGCCGCGATCGCGCGGTCCAGGTGTTCGCGCGTATGCGCGGCCGACATCTGCGTGCGGATGCGCGCCTGGCCCTGCGGCACCACCGGGAAGAAGAAGCCGATGGCGTAGATGCCTTCTTCGAGCAGGCGCTGGGCGAACTTCTGCGCCAGCGGCGCGTCGTACAGCATCACCGGACTGATCGGGTGCACGCCGGGCTTGATGTCGAAACCGGCCGCGCCCATGCGCTCGCGGAAGTAGGCGGTGTTGGCGGCCAGGCGCTCGCGCAGCTCGCCGGCGGCCGACAGCATCTCGAACGCCTTGATCCCGGCGGCCACCACGTGCGGCGGCAGCGAGTTGGAGAACAGATAGGGGCGCGAACGCTGGCGCAGCAGTTCGATCACTTCCTTTTTGGCGGTGGTGAAACCGCCCAGCGCGCCGCCCATGGCCTTGCCCAGGGTGCCGGTGAAGATGTCGATCCCGTCCATCACGCCCTTGACCTCGGCCGAGCCGCGGCCGGTCGCGCCGAGGAAGCCGGTGGCATGGCATTCGTCGATGTGCACCAGCGCGCCGTACTTCCTGGCCAGGGCCACGATCTCGTCCAGCGGCGCGATGAAGCCGTCCATCGAGAACACGCCGTCGCTGGTGATCAGCTTGGTCTTGCAGCCGGCCACGTCGGCGGCCTGCAGCTGCTTTTCCAGGTCGGCCATGTCGCAGTTGGCGTAGCGGAAGCGCTTGGCCTTGCACAGGCGCACGCCGTCGATGATCGAGGCGTGGTTGAGCGCGTCGGAGATGATCGCGTCGTTCTCGTCCAGCAGCGGCTCGAATAGGCCGCCGTTGGCGTCGAAGCAGGCGGCATAGAGGATCGTGTCTTCAGTGCCGAAGAAATCCGCGATGGTCTTTTCCAGCTGCTTGTGCAGGTCCTGGGTGCCGCAGATGAAGCGCACCGAGGCCATGCCGAAGCCGTGCGTATCCAGCGCGTCCTTGGCCGCCTGGATGATGTCCGGATGGTCGGCCAGGCCCAGGTAGTTGTTGGCGCAGAAGTTGAGCACCGTGCGCCCGTCCTCGAGCACGATCTCGGCCGACTGCGGGCTGGTGATGATGCGCTCGGCCTTGAACAGGCCGGCGGCGCGGATCTCGTCGAGGGTATCGGCGTAGCGTTGGGTCAGGGACATGGTGGCGTCGTCTTTGGCGGGGCGGCGGGGCGAAAAAATAGAAGGTAGGAGTTAGGAAATAGCGAAAGCAGGGGCGGAGACAGCTTTCGCTATCTCCTAACTCCTATCCGCTATCTCCTACTACTCAGTTCCAGCTAAGTACGACCTTACCCGCCTTGCCCGTCTCCATCAGGTCGAAGCCCTTCTGGAAATCGTCGATCGGCAGCTGGTGGGTGAGCACCTTGCCCAGCGGGAAACCCGACAGCACCAGCTGGGTCATCTTGTACCAGGTCTCGTACATCTTGCGGCCGTAGATGCCGTGCAGGGTCAGGCCCTTGAAGATGATCTTGTCCCAGTCCACGCCGGCGCCCTTGGGCATGATGCCGAGCATGGCGATCTTGCCGCCGTGGTACATGCAGTCGAGCATGTCGTTGAACGCGCGCGGATTGCCGCTCATTTCCAGGCCCACGTCGAAGCCTTCCATGTGCAGGTCGGCCATCACGTCCTTCAGCGACTGGTTGGCCACGTTGACCACGCGGGTGGCGCCCATGTCGGCGGCCAGCTTCAGGCGGAAGTCGTTGACGTCGGTGACCACCACGTTGCGCGCGCCGATGTGCTTGCAGATGCCCGCGGCGATGATGCCGATGGGGCCGGCGCCGGTAATCAGCACGTCCTCGCCGACCACGTCGAACTCCAGCGCGCAGTGCGCGGCGTTGCCGTAGGGGTCGAAGAACGCGGCCAGCTCGGACGGGATCTGGTCCGGGATCGGCCACAGGTTGCTGGCCGGCATCACGATGTACTCGGCGAAGGCGCCGTTGCGGTTCACGCCGATGCCGGTGGTGTTCGGGCAAAGATGCTGGCGGCCGGCGCGGCAGTTGCGGCAGTGGCCGCAGACGATGTGGCCTTCGGCCGACACGCGCTGGCCGATGCTGTAGCCCGACACGCCCGCGCCCAGTTCGACCACGCGGCCGACGAACTCATGGCCGATGACCAGGCCCGGCTTGATCGTGCGCTGGCTCCACTCGTCCCACAGGTAGATGTGCAGGTCGGTGCCGCAGATCGCGGTCTTCTCCAGCTTGATCAGGACCTCGTTGGGGCCCGGCGCGGGCACCGGCACCTGTTCCATCCAGATGCCCTTGCCGGTTTCGCGCTTGACCAGCGCCTTCATCGTTTGCGTCATGGGGATGCATGCCTTGGGGACCGCGCGGAAGGCGCGGAAACGGGACGAAATTATACGCGCCCCGCCCGGCGGCGCCCCGTGCCGGCCCCGGCACGCGTTTGCCGCACCCGGCGGCAATCGCCTATCGTCGCCGCTCCCCAGCGATCCGGAACGACCATGCGCCCCCGTCTGTTAGCCCTGTCCCTGGCCCTGTGCGCCGCGCCCGCCCATTCCGACGAGGGCATGTGGATGCCTTCGCAGCTGCCCGAGATCGCCGGCCAGCTGCGCGCGGCCGGTTTCCAGGGCGAGCCGGGCGACCTGGCCGAGCTGGCCAAGCCGCCGATGAACGCGGTGGTCAAGGTCGGCGGCGCCACCGGCGCCTTCGTCTCCGCCGACGGCCTGGTGCTGACCAACCACCACGTCGCCTTCGGCGTGATCCAGTACAACTCCAAACCCGAGCGCGACCTGATCGGCAACGGCTACATCGCCGCCGACCGCGCCGCCGAACTGCCGGCCAACCCCGATTACCGCGTGCTGGTGACCACCGGCTTCGACAAGATCACCGACCGCATCCTGGCCGGCGCACGCGGCAAACGCGGCCGCGCCTATTACGACGCCGTCGATGCGGCGACCAAGGCCGCGGTGGCCGAATGCGAGCGCGAGGCGGGCACCCGCTGCAGCGTGGCCAACATGTACTACGGCACCGACTTCTACCTGATCCGCCAGCTCGAACTGCGCGACATCCGCCTGGTCTACGCGCCGCCGGACGCGATCGGCAATTACGGCGACGAAGTCGACAACTTCATGTGGCCGCGCCACAGCGGCGACTTCACCCTGCTGCGCGCCTACGTGGGCAAGGACGGCAAGCCGGCCGACTACTCGCCCGACAACGTGCCCTATCAGCCGCCGGGCCATCTGCAGATCGGCACCGACCCGGTGCGCGAGGGCGATTACGCCATGCTCGCCGGCTACCCGGGCGTGACCTTCCGCCATCGCATGGCCTCGGAGTTCAAGCAGCAGATCGAATGGCAGCTGCCGTCGCGCGTGGCCCTGTTCGACCGCATGATCGACACCATCGAGGCCGCCGCGGCCAAGGACGCCGACGCCAAGGTGCGCTACGCCGCGCAGGTGGCCAGTTTCAAGAACACGCTCAAGCGCGCCCAGGGCGAGCTCGACGGCCTGCGCCGCAGCGACGCGGTGCGCGTGCGCGGTCAGGACGAGGCCGCCATGCTCACCTGGCTGGATAAGCAGCCGCAGGCCAAGGCCACGCGCGCCGACATCGACGCCGCGCAGAAGGTGCTGGACGCGTCCGCGGCCACGCGCGAGCGCGACCAGTTGCTCAGCGCGATCCGCAACCAGACCCAATTGCTCAACGCCGCACTGACCGTGCAGCGCCTGGCGTTGGAACGCGCCAAGCCCGACGCCCAGCGCGAGTCCGGCTACCAGCAGCGCGATGAAGTGCTCATCACTGGCCGCCTCAAGCAGGTGCAGCGCCGCTACGCGCCGGCGGTGGAGCGCGAGCTGTTGCTGTACTTGCTCAAGCAGTACAAGGCGCTGGCGCCGAACCTGCGCGTGGCCGAGATCGATCAGGTGTTCCCGGGCGAGGACGAGGCCGCGATCAGGCGCGGCATCGACGCGGTCTACGCACGCACCGGCCTGGGCGAGGAAGCCGCGCGCCTGCAGGCCATCGGCGCCGACGCCAAGACCCTGCAAGGCGCCGACGACTCGCTGCTCCAGGCCGCCGCGATCCTGACCCCGGCCTTCATGCGCCTGGAAGACGAGGGCAAGACCCGCGACGGCGAACTGCTGCGCCTGCGCCCGGCCTACATGCGCGCGCTGATCGGCTATCGCAAGTCGCAGGGCCGCGCGGTCTATCCCGACGCCAACTCCACCCTGCGCGTGAGCTACGGCAAGGTCAGCACCATGGATCCGCGCGACGGCGTGCGCTACCGCCCGCTGACCACGGTGCAGGGCATTATCGAGAAACACACCGGCACCGCGCCCTTCGCCGCGCCGCAGGCGCTGCGCGAGGCCATCGCCCAAGGCGATTTCGGCAGCACCGCCGATCCCGAGCTCAAGACCCAGACCGTGGATTTCCTGACCAACCTGGACACCACCGGCGGCAATTCCGGCTCGCCGGTGCTCGACGCCCACGGCAAGCTGATCGGCCTGAATTTCGACAGCAACTGGGAGGCGGTCAGCGCCAGCTGGATGTTCGACCCGCGTTACAAGCGCGCGATCCACGTCGACATGCGCTACCTGCGCTGGCTGCTGGCCAAGGTCTACCCGGCGCCGCATTTGCTCAAGGAAATGAACCTGCCGGCGGAGTGAGCGCCATCGGGCCAGGCCCGAGGGCCGTCGGCCTTCGGAGTCATGCCTGGATGAAGCCCTGGGTTCCCGCCTTCGCGGGAACGACGGGGACACCTCACCCGTCATCCCCGCGAAGGCGGGGATCCAGAGGCTTCAGAGCCATCTCCCCAGGGCCCCAGGCCTCCAATCCGGTCACACCTGAACGGCCCGGGCAGGACTTTAGTCATACCCGGGCCTCCATCCCGGCGGGCTAGACTCGCCGGTCGATTACCGTAAGGAGAGTTGCATGCGTTACACGGCGTTGGCTGCGGCCATGGCGATGACGGGGACGTTCGCGGTGGGTCTGGCCCAGGCGGGCGAGGGCATGTGGGTGCCGCAGCAGCTGCCGGAGATCGCCGGCCCGCTGAAGAAGGCCGGCCTGAAGTTGAACCCCAAGCAGCTGGCCAACCTGACCGGCGACCCGATGGGCGCCGTGGTCTCGCTGGGCGGCTGCACCGCCAGCTTCGTCTCCCCGCAGGGCCTGGTGGTCACCAACCACCACTGCGCCTACGGCGCGATCCAGCTCAACTCCACCGCCGAAAAGAACCTGATGCGCGACGGCTTCAACGCCGCCACGCCGGCCGCCGAGGTCTCCGCCGGCCCGAACGCGCGCATCTACGCCCTGGATTCGATCCAGGACGTCACCGCCGAAGTGAAGGCCGCCATCGCCGCCGCGCCCGACGCGATCGGCCGCACCCGCGCGCTGGAAGACGTGGAAAAGCGCCTGGTCGCTGCCTGCGAAGCCGAAGCCGGCTTCCGCTGCCGCCTCTACAGCTTCTCCGGCGGCAACACCTACCGCCTGTTCCGCAACCTCGAAATCAAGGACGTGCGCCTGGTCTATGCGCCTCCGGGCAGCATCGGCAACTACGGCGGCGAGGTCGACAACTGGATGTGGCCGCGCCACACCGGCGATTTTTCCTTCTACCGCGCCTACGTCGGCAAGGACGGCAAGCCCGCCGCCTACGCCGCCGACAACGTGCCCTACCAGCCCAAGCACTGGCTGAAGATCGCCGACAAGCCGCTGGGCGCGGGCGACTTCGTCATGGTCGCCGGCTATCCGGGTTCGACCAGCCGATACGCCCTGGCCGAGGACTTCGACAACACCGCGCAGTGGACCTATCCCACCGTGGGCGGCCACTACAAGAAGCTGGTGGCCATGGTCGAAGCCGAGGGCAAGAAGACCCCCGAGATCGGCGTGAAGTACGCCAGCACCGTGCGTGGCTGGCAGAACGCGATGAAGAATTACGACGGTCAGCTGGAAGGCTTCCAGCGCATCGGCGCCAGCGACAAGAAGCACGCCGAGGACGCCGCCGTGCTCGACTGGCTGCGCAAGCAGGGCGCCAAGGGCCAGCCCGCGCTGGCCGCGCACGACACCCTGGTGCGGGTGGGCGGCGAAGCCCGCGCCAACCGCGAACGCGACCTGATCTTCAGCCAGTTCCGCAACACCGGCGCGGTCGGCGCCGCGCTGCAGCTGTACCGTCTGTCGATCGAAAGCGCCAAGCCCGACGCCCAGCGCGAGCAGGGCTACCAGCAGCGCGATATGCCTTCGTTCGAAGGCGCGATGAAGCAGATGGAGCGCCGCTACGATCCGAAGATGGACCGCCAGCTGCAGGCCTACTGGCTCGCCGAATACGTCAAGCTGCCGGCCGCGCAGCGCATCCCGCAGCTGGACAAGTGGCTGGGCGGCAACGACGAGAAGGCGATCAAGCGCGCGCTGGACAAGCTGGCCAAGACCAAGCTCGGCGCCACCGACCAGCGCCTGGCGCTGATGAAGACCGACCGCGCCGCGTTCGAGAAGAGCAAGGACCCGGCGATCCAGCTGGCCGTGGCGATCATGCCCGCCGTGCTCAAGCTGGAAGAGGAAGGCAAGGCCCGCGCCGGCGAAACCCTGGTCGCGCGCCCGGTCTACCTGCAGGCCGTGGCCGACTACAAGAAGAGCAAGGGCCAGTTCGTCTACCCGGACGCCAACTCCTCGCTGCGCATCACCTTCGGCAACGTCATGGGCTACACCAAGACCGACGGCAGCAAGCAGGTGCCGTTCACTAAGCTCGAGGAAGTCGCGGCCAAGGCCACCGGCGCCGACCCCTTCGACGCACCGCAGTCGTTGCTAGACGCCATCGCCGCCAAGCGCTACGGCGGCCTGGCCGACAAGCGCCTGGGCACGGTGCCGGTGAACTTCCTGGCCAACCTGGACATCACCGGCGGCAACTCCGGCTCGCCGGTGCTGGACGGCAACGGCAAGCTGGTCGGCCTGGCCTTCGACGGCAACTGGGAATCGGTGAGCTCGAACTGGGTCTTCGACCCGGCCATGACCCGCATGATCTCCGTCGACCAGCGCTACATGCGCTGGATCATGCAGGAGGTCTATCCGGCGCCGCAGTTGTTGAAGGAACTGAACGTCGCGCCGAAGTAAGGCGCGGCGTTGCAGGCCACACCCGAAGGCCGGTCAAGGACCGGCCTTCTCTTTTTCGTGGCGCTCGCTCTCTGTGGGAGCGGCCCTACAGGAATCTCCTGTGGCCATAAGCCGCGATCTCGGCTCCCCCGATCGCGAATCCGCTTTGGGTAGGAGCGGCGTAAGCCGCGACCACGAAAGCACGTCAACGGCGACTGCGACGTAACCGAGTTTCACTGTCGCGGCTTACGCCGCTCCTTTCCCCAAGGCTCCGCGCCAAGCAGAAAGGCCGGGCAGCGCCCGGCCTTCCCAACTTCGACAGTGCACGGGGCCGATCAATCCCCCGGGCAGAACGCCTTGCCCGAGCTGTAACGGGACGTCAGCACGCCGGACTGGTAGTAGGTGCCTTCGCAGTCCATGGACGACTCGCCGACGACGTGGCCGTTGGCGTCGAAGTAGACGTAGAACTCGCCGATCTCGTCGGCGATGGGCGGGCGGGCGAGGGCGGCGGTGGCGTACAGGGCCAGGGCCAGGCCCAGGGCGACGATGAGGCGCTTACGCATGGTGGATCTCCTTGGCTGCGGCGCAGGCAGCGCGGTGCGCGGCGGGCGCCGAGTGGCTATGGTGGTGGGCTGGGCGCACGCGCGCTGGGCGGCGTGCGCAGGTCGCGTCGGGGTCAGCGCGGATCGGGATCGCAGATGAAATAGCCGTCCGCGTAGTTCTTGGTGAACTTGCCCCAGGACGTGCGGTTGCCGTAGCAGTCGATGGCTTGGTAGCCCACCACCGCACCGTTGGCGTCGTAGTAGTAATAGAACTGGCCCGGGCCGGTCGGGCCCACCGCGGCGATGGCCGCACCCATGGCGGCCGCGGCCAGCAGGCCCAGCGTCCAGGCGGTCTTCTTACGCATCTTCCACTCCCTGTC
Organism: Lysobacter silvisoli; assembly: GCF_003382365.1. NCBI lineage: Bacteria > Pseudomonadati > Pseudomonadota > Gammaproteobacteria > Lysobacterales > Lysobacteraceae > Lysobacter > Lysobacter silvisoli. Next base: position 120,613 of record NZ_QTSU01000001.1, read on the forward strand.
GTCGAATGCGCCGGCGTCGGTGCCGGCCCGGCGACCCTAGGGCGAAATTTGTTGGCATCAGGTGAGGCGGAAGCTAGAAATCCGTGTAGTTGTGACCGCGGTCCGTGCGGCTGTCGCGAATTGCCGGCGCCGGCACATCGCGGCAGTGACGGCGGTGCCGCGCTTGCAACCGGGCACGGCTTTGCTACTCTGCGCCTTCAGTCGCGGATTCCCATGCCAGCCGGCCCCGTCTCCCGACCCGTGTCAGATGCCGCCTCCGTGCGGCCGCGCTACCCAAGGTCCGTCCGTATCCCGGGCCCTGACGTAGCCGAACCTGTTCCCGCTGTGCCGGCTCGCAGGCTTTCCGCGCTCCCATTCCCCAAGGAGCTTGCGATGAAAGTACTGGCCTGCGATGGCATCCACGAAGACGGCTTGGCCCTGTTCCGCGAGGCGGGATGGGACGTAGTCGTGGCCCCCGCCCCGATCAAGGATCCCGACGTGCTGGCCCAGGCCCTGGCCGAGGTCGACGCCGTGCTCGTGCGTTCGGCCACCCAGGTCCCGGCCGAAGCCCTGCGCGAGGCGCGCAACCTGCGCGTGATCGGCCGCGCCGGCGCCGGCGTGGACACCATCGACGTCGACGCGGCCACCGCGCGCGGCATCGCGGTGATGAACGCGCCCGACGGCAACACCCTGGCCGCGGCCGAGCACGCGATCTCGCTGCTGTTCGCGCTGGCCCGCCACATCCCGCGCGCCGACGCCGGCATGAAGGCCGGCGAATGGCCCAAGGCCGGTCTGACCGGCTTCGAGCTGGAAGGCAAGAAGCTGGGCGTGATCGGCCTGGGCCGCATCGGCGGCACCGTGGCGCGCAAGGCCCAGGGCATCGGCATGGAGGTGGCCGCGCACGATCCGTTCCTGCCGGCCTCGGCCGCGGGCAAGGGCAGCGTGCCGCTGAAGACCCTGGACGAACTGCTGGCCTGGGCCGACGTGGTCACCCTGCATATCCCGCGCACCAAGGAAACCACCAACCTGCTGTCGGAAGCGCGCATGCGCGCGATGAAGAAGGGCGCCTACCTGATCAACGCCGCGCGCGGCGGCCTGGTCGACGAGGCCGCGCTGCTGACCCTGCTGGAGGAGGGACACATCGCCGGCGCCGCGCTGGACACCTTCGCCACCGAACCGCTGCAGGCCGACTCGCCGCTGCGCGCCAACGCCAAGCTGATCCTGACCCCGCACCTGGGCGCATCCACCAGCGAGGCGCAGCAGGCGGTCAGCACCATCCTGGCGCGGCAGATCATCGACTTCGTCGCCACCGGCGCGGTCGCCGGCTGCGTCAACCTGCCGCCGCTGACTGCCGAGGCCGCGCGCGAAGTGGGCCCGTGGATGCCGCTGATGTCCTCGCTGGGCCGCCTGGCCGCGCGCCTGGTGCCCGCGCCCACGCGCCTGGAAATCACCTACGCCGGCCGCACCGAAGCGTTGGACACGCGCCCGCTGTCGCGCCTGCTGGTCGCCGCGCTGCTCGGCACCGCGTCCGGCCGGGTCACGCCGGTCAACGCGCTGCAGGAAGCCGCCGCGCGCGGCCTGACCGTGTCCGAAACCCTGGGCGGCGACGGCGACGGTTTCGACCGCCTGCTCAAGCTGCGCGTGGTCGGCGAACACCGCACCCGCGAGATCGAGGCCACCTTGCACCGCGGTCCGCGCGTGGTCCGTCTGGACGGCGTGGAAATCGAGTTCGATCCGCAGGCGCACGTGCTGCTGCTGCGCAACGAAGACCGCCCCGGCATGATCGGCACGGTCGGCAGCCAACTCGGTGCGGCCGGCGTGAACATCGTCAACTTCGCCCTGGGCGCGGCCGGCGACGGCCAGGCGCGCGCGGCGATCACGGTGGACCGCCCGGTGGCCGAGGAACAACTGGCCGTGCTGCGCGCGACGCCCGGCATCCTCTCGCTGGCGCAGGTGTAAGCATGCGCATCCTGCTCGCACGCCATGGCGAAACGCCCTGGAACGCCGAAGGCCGCTACCAGGGCCAGGAAGACATCCCGTTGTCGCCGATCGGACAAGCGCAGGCTGCCGCCTTGGGCGAACGCCTGCGCGAAGTGCCGATCACCCGCGCGGTGGCCTCGCCGCTGGTCCGCGCCCGCCGCACCGCCGAACTGGCGCTGGGCGCGGAACGCGCCGCCACGCTGCAGCTCGATCCGGGCCTGATGGAGATCGCGCACGGCAGTTGGGAGGGCCTGCTCGCCAGCGAAATCCGCGAGCGCGACGGCGACCGCCTGCGCGCCTGGCGCGATACCCCGCACGAGGTGCTGATGCCCGGCGGCGAATCGATCCAGCACGTGCTCGACCGCGCCTGGCCCGCGTTCGCGCGTGCCGCGCAAGGCTTGGGCGACGACGACACCTTGCTGGTGGTCGCCCACGACGCGGTCAACCGCGTGTTGCTGTGCCAGGTGCTGGGCATCCCGCTGGCCAAGCTGTGGACCTTCCGCCAGGCGCCGACCACGCTGAACTTGCTCGAAGGGCCCGACGTCGATCACCTCGATGTGGTGCGGTTGAACGATTGCAGCCATCACACGCTGTTGTTCGGCGAAGCGGTGCACAGAGCGCTGTAAGGCACGGGGAGGCTCTGTCGGATCTCCATCGCGGCCTCAATCCCGTCATTCCGGCGTAAGCCGGAACCCATCTTGATCTTGCTTGGTTTCCCGTCGCCGTCGAATCCCGAGGCGCAAGCAAATGGGTTCCGGCTTGCGCCGGAATGACGCAGTAGGGAGCGACGGGACAGGGCGCATCGGCAGTGGGTTTCGAGCCTCGCCGCCGGCATGGGGAGCGGTGCCAGACCCCCTATGCCCCGGCCGGATCGGCGACAATAGCGCCATGCAACGCACGCTCGCCGACTGGCTGTCCTACATCGAACGCATCCATCCCAAGACCATCGACATGGGCTTGGAACGCATCCGCATCGTCGCCCGGCGCCTGGGCCTGGGGCGGCCGGCCAAGAAGGTGATCACCGTCGGCGGCACCAACGGCAAGGGCTCGACCGTGGCCTTCATCGAGGCCATCGCGCGCGCCGACGGCCGCCGCGTGGGCGCCTACACTTCGCCGCATCTGCTGGCCTACAACGAGCGCATCCGCATCGACGGGCGCGACGCGGGCGACGCCGAGATCGTCGCCGCGTTCGAAGCCATCGAGGCCGCGCGCCTGGGCGCGGCGGGCGGCGGCGAAGTCGCGCTGACCTATTTCGAATACGGCACCCTGGCCGCGCTGTGGCTGTTCGAGCGCGCCCGGTTGGACCTGGCGATCCTGGAGGTCGGCCTGGGCGGGCGCCTGGATGCGACCAACATCGTCGATCCCGACGTGGCGGTGATCACCACCGTCGATCTGGACCACCAGGATTATCTGGGCGAGGACCGCGAGGCCATCGGTTTCGAGAAGGCCGGCATCGCCCGCGCCTGGAAGCCGCTGGTGCTGGGCGACGACGATCCGCCGTCCAGCGTGCTGGGTCACGCCTACCGCATCGGCGCCTCGGCGCTGCGGGCGAATTGCGATTTCTTCTTCGAGCCGCTGCCATCGCGCGCCGACGCCGCGCCGCAGTGGCGCTGGCGCGAGGTCGGTTACCGCGCCGATCTGCCGCTGCCGCAGCTGGCCGCGCCGGCGCAGCTGCGCAACGCCGCCGTCGCCATCGCCGCGTTGCGCGCGCTGGGCGGCGCGCCGGGCAAGGCCGAACTGGCGCAGGGCGTCGCTAACGCGCACGTGCCCGGCCGCCTGCAGCGCTTCGAGCGCGGCGGCGTGGACGTGCTGGTGGACGTGGGCCACAACCCGCAGGCCGCACGCGAACTGGCGGCCTGGCTGGCGGCCGTGCCCGCGCCCGGCCGGGTGCGCGCGGTGTTCGCCGCGCTGGGCGACAAGGACGTGGCCGGCGTGGTCGCGGCGCTGGCCGATCGCATCGACGAATGGCATCTGGCCGGCCTGGCCGACAGCGGCCCGCGCGGCATCGACGTCGACGCCTTCGCCCAGCGCCTGCACGGCAGCGCCGCGGCCGAAGGCCAGCGCCATGCCGATGTGGCCGCCGCCCTGGACGCCGCGCTGGCGCGCGCCGAACCCGGCGACCGGGTGCTGGTGTTCGGTTCCTTCCACACCGCCGCCGCCGCGCTGCAACGCCTGTCCGCGCGCTGAGCGCGGCTTTGCGCCGAAGCGGTGGCGCCCGCGCTAGCCGCTGCGGGCGGACGCGCGCGATACTGTGCGTCCGGGCGTGGGGACGCCCGTTTTCTCAGGGGAATACCGACATGTGGAAGTGGATGCTGTGCGGCCTGCTGGCCGTGTCGGCCGGCGCGCATGCGCAGGCCGCGGACGAGGCCGCGCGCGAACAGGCCGAGCAGCGCGCGCGTGCGTTCGCGCAAAGCCTGCAGTACCAGCAAGGCCAGGTGGCGGTGGCGCCGGCCGATGCGCAGCTCAAGCTGGGCAAGGACTTCCGTTATCTGGGCGCGGCCGACGCGCAGAAGGTGCTGGAGCAGCTGTGGGGCAATCCGCCCGACAGCGACGTGCTCGGCCTGATCGTGCCCGCCGGCGTGGACCTGCTGGACGAACACAGCTGGGCGGTGGTGGTGACCTATGTCGACGAGGGCTATGTGTCCGACGAGGACGCGGCCAAGATCGACTACGCGCAGATGCTCAAGGACATGCAGGAGGGCACCCAGGAAGCCAACGCCGAGCGCCGCAAGGCCGGCTACGAGGCCATCGAACTGGTGGGCTGGGCCGAGCCGCCGCGCTACGACGCGGCGACCAAGAAGCTGTACTGGGCCAAGGAGCTGGCGTTCGAAGGCAGCCCCAACCACACCTTGAACTACGACATCCGTGTGCTCGGCCGGCGCGGCTACCTCAGCCTCAACGCCGTGGCCGGCATGGGCGAGCTCGCCCAGGTCCGCAGCGGCATGCAACGGCTGCTGCCGCAGGTGGAGTTCGACGCCGGCGCGCGCTACGCCGACTACGACTCCAGCACCGACAAGACCGCGGCCTACGGTCTGGCGGCGCTGGTCGGCGGCGGCCTGGCCGCCAAGGCCGGCCTGTTCGCCAAGATCGGCGCGCTGCTGCTGGGCCTGAAGAAGCTGCTGATCCCGCTGGTGCTGGTGGTGGGCGCGGCGTTCGGCAAGCTGATCGGCTTCTTCCGCGGCAAGAAACGCGACCAGGGTGGCACGGTGAGCTGAGCCGAGCGCTCGATCCCAAGCGCTGTGCGACTCCTCCGGCGACGGGGGAGTCGCCGTTTTTGGAGCCCGCGCACGCGGCCCGTAGCCTTAGCTGAACACCGCCGCCAGCGCCGGCACCGGCGGCTGCGCCCATGGGCGCTATAATCGCGTCACCGCAACCGGCCCTGCGAGCGATCGAGTAGCGATGGAACCTGCCCTGAAACAGCGACTGATCGGCGCGACGGTGTTGGTCGCGCTGGCGGTGATCTTCCTGCCCATGCTGATCAAGGGGCCGGCTCCGGAGAGCAGCGCCTCCGACGTGCCGCTCAACCTGCCCGACCAGCCCGATGGCCAGTTCGAAACCCGCGAACTGCCGCTGGTGGGGCCGGGTACCGCGCCCGACGGTGGCGTGGTCGGCATGTCGCCCGGCGCCGACGGCCAGGGCGAGCGCCTGCCCACCGTGGACACCGCCACCCAGACGCCCGCACCGGTCAGCGAGGCCTTGCCGGCCAGCGCCGCCGGCGGCGACTACGCGGTGAGCTTCGGCAGCTATGCCACCTCCGCCGACGCCGACCGCGTGGTCGCGGCGCTGCGCAAGGCGCAGCTGCCTGGCTACCAGGAACCCGTCGACAGCAGCGGCCGCACCCTGCACCGCGTGCGCATCGGGCCCTACGGCTCGCGCGCCGACGCCGAAACCGCGCGCCTTGCTTCGACCAAGATCAATAGCGCCGTCAGCGCCAAGGTGGTGGCCCTGGATGCCGACGCGTCCGCACCGGCCTCCACCCCGGTGGCCGCGGCCGCGCCTTCGGTGTCGGCGCCGGTGCCGCTGGAAACCCGCCCCGCGGCGACCCAGCCGGCCGCGCTGCCGCCCGAGCGCGCCACCGCCGCCAAGCCGCCCGCGACCGCGCCGGCCAAGCCGCCGGTGGTCGCCGCCGCCAAGCCCGCGGCCAAGCCGGTCGAACCGGCCAAGCCCGCGGCGGTGCCCGCGCCGACCAAGCCGGCCGCATCCAACACCGGTTTCGCCGTGCAGCTGGGCGCGTTCGGCAATCCCGACGAGGCCAACAAGCTGCGCGACCGCGCGCGCGCCGCCGGCTTCAGCGCCTTCGTCGAGCAGGTGCGCACCGACAAGGGCTCGCTCAGCCGCGTGCGCCTAGGTCCGGTCGCCGACCGCGCGGCCGCGGACAAACTCAAATCCCAAGCCGCCGCCAAGATCGGCGTCGACGGCATCGTCCGTCCGCATCCCTGAGGGCCTGACGCGATGGGCGCCGCCGATCTGATCCTGCTGGCGGTCGTCGCGATATCCGCGCTGTTGGGCATGATGCGCGGCTTCATCGGCGTGGTCGCCTCGCTGGCGGCGTGGATCCTGGCCGGCTGGGCCGCGTTCGGTTTCGGCGGCGCCACTGCGATGATGCTGGCCGAGGACGGCCGCCCGGGCTTGGGCGCCATGTTCGGCGGCTACGCGCTGAGCTTCGGCGTGGTCCTGGTGACGGTGTGGATCGTGGGCTACGTGGTCAAGCGCATGGTGCACGAGTCCGGCATGTCCGGCGTGGACCGCGCCCTGGGCCTGATGATCGGCACCGTGCGCGGCGGCCTGATCGCCAGCATGCTGGTGCTGCTGGTCAGCTTCACCCCGCTCGCGCACCAGCGCGAATGGCGTTCCTCCTCGCTGGTGCCGCTGTTCTCGCCCGGTGCGCGCATGGTGCGCAGCTGGATGCCGGACTGGACCGCGCGCGCCATCGATTTCAGCGGCGGCGTGCCGGCCTGGATGCCCAGCCTGCCCAAGCTCGATCAGGTCAATCTGCAGAATCTGCCGGCGCTGGCCGGCGCGGGCGCGCACCAGCCTTACGGCCAGGACGTGCTGCCCATCCTCAACGAGGGCGTGCTGCCCCTGCTCAAGGGCGTGGGCTTGAAAGGCGCCCACGCCGACGGCATGGAGGGGGTCCAACGCATACCCACGCGCGACCCGCTGCAGGTCTCGCCACGCAAGGATCGCGACGACGCCCTGCCGATGCCGGTCGAGCAGGACGAAGCTTTCGTGATGTGAATCCTCGCTCCAATCGCTTGCTCCAATCGCCTCGTTCCAAATCGCCTCGCTCCAATCGCTCTCTCAGCAGGACACAGACCCATGTGCGGCATACTCGGCATCGTCGGCCATAACGACGTCGCGGCCCAGCTTTACGACGGCCTCACCGTGCTCCAGCACCGCGGCCAGGACGCGGCCGGCATCGCCACGGCCGACGGCGCGCGCCTGCGCGTGCACAAGGGCAACGGTCTGGTCAGCGACGTGTTCGACGAAGGCGCCATGCGCCTGCTCGAAGGCCGTGTGGGCATCGGCCACTGCCGCTACCCCACCGCCGGCAGCGAGGGTTCCGACGAAGCGCAGCCGTTCTACGTGAACTCGCCGTTCGGCATCGCCCTGGCCCACAACGGCAACCTGATCAACACCGACACCCTGCGCCGCGAGGTGTTCGAGCAGGACCGCCGCAACGTCAACACCGAGTCCGATTCGGAAGTGCTGCTCAACGTGTTCGCGCACGAGCTGGACCTGCAGCGCGGGCTGACCCCGGAGGCCGCGTTCAAGGCCATCGAGGGCGTGCACCGCCGCTGCGTCGGCGGTTACGCCGTGGTCGCCACCGTGCTCGGCCTGGGCCTGGTCGCGTTCCGCGACCCCAACGGCATCCGCCCGCTGGTGCTGGGCAAGCGCCGCAGCGGCGGCCAGGACGAGTACGCGATCGCCTCCGAATCGGTGGCGCTGGACCTGCTGGGCTTCGAGCGCGTGCGCGACGTGCGCCCGGGCGAGGGCATCGTGGTCACCCCGCGCGGCGAGCTGTACGAGCGCCAGTGCGCGCCGGAGCGCAAGCACACCCCGTGCATCTTCGAGTTCGTGTACTTCGCCCGTCCCGACTCGATGATGGACGACGTGTCGGTGCACAAGGCGCGCATGCGCATGGGCCAGGCCCTGGGCGAGAAGATCCTGCGCCTGCGGCCGGACCACGACATCGACGTGGTGATCCCGATTCCGGATACCTCGCGCGATGCCGCGCTGGAAATTTCCAACGTGCTGGGCGTGAAGTACCGCGAGGGCTTCATCAAGAACCGCTACGTCGGCCGCACCTTCATTATGCCGGGGCAGGGCGAACGCGCGAAATCGGTGCGACGCAAGCTCAACCCGATTCCGCTGGAATTCCGCAACCGCGTGGTGCTGCTGGTCGACGACTCGATCGTGCGCGGCACCACCTCCAAGCAGATCGTGCAGATGGCGCGCGACGCCGGCGCGCGCAAAGTCTATCTGGCTTCGGCCGCGCCCGCAGTGCGCCACCCCAACGTCTATGGCATCGACATGCCCTCGGCCGAGGAACTGGTCGCGCACGGCCGCAGCGACGACGACGTGCAGACGCTGCTGGGCTGCGACTGGCTGATCTATCAGGATCTGGACGCGCTGGAGCAGGCGGTGTCGGGGCCCAAGCACCGCATCGACCACTTCGATTCGTCCTGCTTCAACGGCGACTACGTGACCGGGATCGAACCGGGCTATTTCGAGCGTTTGCAGCAGCTGCGCTCGGACGACGCCAAGAAGACCCGACGGGCTTGAGCGGGGCGGTACCCGTGCCGCCCGCATCGTCTGTGCATGCGGTTAAGCCATAGGCCGTCATTCCGGCGAAAGCCGGAACCCATTCCGACTTCCGCGCGATCGAATCGACGCAGGGGCGTGAACGCAGTATGAGCTTCGCTCCCACCAACCTGTTCGACGCCGCGCGCGCCTGCCTGGATGCGGCGACGCCCGAGGCGAAGGTCGAGACGACCTTCGCCTCCGCGCAGGCTTACGCGCGCGGCGAACTGACGCTGCCCGACGACGCGCCCGCGCCCGAACCGATCCGCATGCCCGGCCGCCCGCCGCGGCCGCGGCTGGTGCACCCGCGCGAGCTGCCCCGGCGCGGCTTCGGCAGCGACGAAGGCCGCGCCGCGTTCGTGCATGCGATCGCGCATATCGAATTCAACGCCATCGACCTGGCCTGGGACGCGGTCTACCGCTTCCGCGGCCTGCCGGCCGAGTTCTACGCCGACTGGGTGAGCGTGGCCCGCGACGAGGCCCGCCATTTCCAGCTGCTGCGCACGCGCCTGCAGGAACTGGGTTACGACTACGGCGATTTCGACGCCCACAACGGGCTGTGGGAAATGGCCGAGAAAACCGCGCACGACGGCCTGGCGCGCATGGCCCTGGTGCCGCGCGTGCTCGAGGCGCGCGGCCTGGACGTGACCCCGGGCATGATCGTGAAGCTGCAGTCGCTGGGCGATGCGGCCACCGTGGCGATCCTGGATGTGATCCTGCGCGAAGAGGTGGCCCATGTCGCCGCCGGTTCGCGCTGGTTCCGTTGGTACTGCGAGCGCGCCGGGCTGGCGCCGGCGCCGCGCTTTCGCGAACTGCTGGCCGAGTACGCGCGCGCCGTGCTGTACGGGCCGTTTAACCTCGAGGCGCGCAGCGCGGCCGGCTTCGACGAGGAAGAGCTGCGCATGCTCGAGGCCTTCGTCGAGGGCTGAGGTGCGCCGGGCGCGGCGCCTGTTTCGCGCTGCACTGTATCTGCCCAAGCAGAACCACGAGTTCTTCCGCAACGATGCCTATTACGCGCGGCGGATGTGGGATTACTTCGTCGAGCATCTGATGGGGGCGAGGCCGCCGGCGAATTATGCGTTGAAGCCGCCGAGTGATTGATCGCCGCGCGGCCCTCACCCCAACCCCTCTCCCGCAAGCGGGAGAGGGGCTAAGAGCCAGCAAGCGCCGTCGGATGTGTTCCCTCTCCCGCTTGCGGGAGAGGGCTAGGGTGAGGGGGTGAGCGCAAAGCGCGAATGCTCTTTATCTCAAGCCACCCTAACCAACACCCACCGCTGCGCGAACGCGTTGTTCAGCGAGGTGCTCGGATAGTGGTGATACAGCTTCACCGCGCTCCCATTGGCCGTATTCGCCCCGTACACGTCCAGCACCGAGTGCGGCGCATGCTTCGGGCTGATCGAGAAAGCACCGCCTTCGCGGTCGAACTTCCACAGCTGGCCGGCCTGATCGTTCCATTGCTCGGCCGTGATCGCCGTGCCGTCCGCCGTGGAGCCCCCCGCGACTGTCAGCACCTTGTTGCGGTCGCTCATCGAATGCAGCCGGTAGCGTCCGTTGCCCGCATCCTGCAACTGCCAGCGCTGCGAGGCCGAAGTAGGCAGCGGCGCAGGCAGCGCCAGCGGCGGCGGGATACCGAGCAGCCCCGGCAGCGAGGGCAGCGGGATGTCGGGCAGCGCCTGGAAGATGCCCACGGAGTGGCCGTCGCCCAGCACGGTCAGCCGGCTGTCCAGCGCCAGCCGCGGCCGCAGCTCGTAGGTGGCCCAGTCGCACAGGCGGTCGCTGGGGTTGGCGCTGACGATGGCGGCGATCAGGTCGTGCTGCATGCCGCCGGTGAACTGCTCCGGATAATCCATGGGCACGATGCCGTAGCGGCCCGGTCGGGCGCCGACGAAGTAGCCGTACAGCTTGGGGTTGGTGGTCTCGGCCAGGGTGGCCGGCCAGACCGTGCCGGTGCCGCTGGCGAAGTTGATGAACAGCTTGTGCGGGTCTTTGTCGTTCACCGCGTCGCGCAGGGTATCGAGTACGTAGGCGTCGAACTTCTTGTCGCGGTTGGCGTGGGTGTAGACCTCGAACTCATCCTGCACGTCGAAACTCACGCCGTCGCCGTTGAGCTTGCGGAACGGACAGTTGCGCGGCCAGTAGGTGGCGTCGATGCCCTGCGTGCCTTCGCTGTAGCGGCGCAGCAGCACCATCTTGCGCCGCACCTCGCCCAGCGTGGGCACAGTCTTGCCGGTGTGCCAGTACTCGCTGCGCGCGCGCACGCCGATCGTGGCCTCGAACAGTTGGGCGAAGGCGCGGGCATCGTCCTGGTCCGGACGGTCGTTCTTGATCGACACGACGATGGTTTCGTGGTTGTGCGCGCTGAGGAAACGCTCGCACACCCCCAACACATAGCCGAAATCCCGCTCCATGTCCGACTTGCCGTGGCACAGCCGCAGCACCGGCTGCTTGCCCGAGCTGTCGTAGCGCAGGCGGATGTCGAGGAAACGGATGCCGCGTTGCAGTTGCTCCTCGATCATCAGGTCCTGGCAGCGGGTCCAGCCCTCGACCATGCCGATGCCGCTGTGGAACAGCGCGGTCACGCTGTCGTGGGTGCCGGGAATGCTGAGTTCGCTGAGGTAGCGGCCATCGTCGATGTAGCGCATCCAATCGCCGACGACGCCGCGCGTAGCCTGGGGCATGGCGGTCTCCTGGGTTGGTTTCGGCCGCATGCTCGCGCCCGCGGGCGCGGGCGGCAATCGCCGAAATCAGGTAGCCGGCTGCCGCCTCCGGCGCCTTGCGGCCTCGACTCGGTCGCAATCCGCGCCCGCGCGTAGGCAACTGCCTTCTGCCTGCAATCTCGCGTACACACGATCTGGACAGACTTCCGCGGCTTCGCTCTGCACGCCGCCCGGAGTGAGTTGCGCCAACGCGCGGCGGTCCGACTAGGAAATCCCCAATGACGACGAAGACGACGATCCTCGCCGCCTCGATCCTGCTTTGCCTGTACGCCGGCGCCGTGCGCGCCGAAAGCCCCGCCGAAGCCCCCGCCGCGCAGCCCGACGCCTCCGCGTCCGCCGCGGACGACGCCACCACCCTGGACGCGGTGTCGGTGGTCGGCACCGGCCAGACCCGTCAGGTGCAGGCCCTGGGCCTGGCCGAGCTGCAGCGCGACGCCGCCGGCACCAGCCCGCTCAAGATCATGGCCAAGCTGCCCGGCGTGCACTTCCAGAGCTCCGACCCTTGGGGCAATTACGAGTGGGCGAGCAAGCTCAGCATCCGCGGCTTCTCGCAGCAGCAGCTGGGCTTCACCCTGGACGGCGTGCCGCTGGGCGACATGAGCTACGGCAACCACAACGGCCTGAACATCAGCCGCGCGATCATCAGCGAGAACCTGTCCGGCGCCGAACTGTCGCAGGGCAGCGGCGCCATCGACACCGCGTCCAGCGGCAACCTCGGCGGCACCCTGCGCTTCTTCAGCAGCGATCCTTCGACCGAATACGGCGTGCGCCTGGCCCAGACCTTCGGCAGCGACGCCACCCGCCGCAGCTATGCGCGCGTGGACACCGGCGACCACAACGGCTTCAGCGCCTACCTCAGCGGCGCCTTCCACACCACCGACAAGTGGAAGGGCGAGGGGCCGCAGCGCAACGCCCAGTTCAACAGCAAGCTGGTCTACGCCACCGAAGACCTCAAGCTCACCGGCTACGCCGCCACCTCGCGCCGTCGCGAGACCGACTACGCCGACCTGTCGCTGCAATCGGCGCGCCGCCTGGGCATGGACTGGGACAACTACGCCGGCGACTGGCAGCGCGCGATCGACGCGGCCGGCGGCCGCTTCAGCGGCGGCGTGACCAGCCTGGACGACGCCTACTACATCGCCCGCGGCCTGCGCGACGACGACCTGCTGTATGTGTCCGCCGACTGGCAGGCCAACGCCGACCTGAGCCTGGCCGCCACCGTCTACTACCACCGCAACGAAGGGCAGGGCCACTGGGCCACGCCCTATGCGTCCTCGCCGGACGTGCCGATCGCCATGCGCACCACCGAGTACGACATCGAGCGCACCGGCATCATGCCCAGCCTGACCTGGCAGATCGGCAACCACCGCCTGCAGGCCGGCCTGTGGCTGGAGCAGAACGCCCACGGCGTGCAGCGCAACTTCTACAACCTGCGCCGCGATACCCCGCCGGACCGCATCTACTTCCTGCGCGATCCCGACGCGCGCGTGTTCCGCCAGCGTTTCGACACCGACACCCGCCAGTACTACCTGACCGACCGCATGGAGTTCGCCGACGGCCGGGTCACGGTGGATGCCGGCTTCAAGGGCACGCGGGTGGAGACCGACGGCAAGAACCTGATCGGCAGCCGCGCCGGCGGCAAGCTGGTGGCCAAGGACAACTTCCTGCCGCAGGTCGGTGCGCGCTGGCAGTTCAGCGAGCACGAGGAAATCTTCGGCTCCTACAGCGAGAACATGGCTGCCTTCCGCACCGGCGTGAACGGCCCGCATTCCACCAGTCAGGCCGCCTTCAATGCCGCCGTGGCCTCGCTGGAACCGGAAACCTCGCGCACGATCGAGGCCGGCCTGCGCACCAGCCGCGACAATCTGCAGGCCTCGCTGGCCGTGTACCGCGTCGATTTCGAGAACCGCCTGCTGGCGATCGCGCGTTGCGCCGGCATCGTCGGCTGCGCCTCCAGCTTCGCCAACGTCGGCGACGTGGAAACGCGCGGCGCCGAGCTGACCGTGCAGTGGACGCCGATCGAAGGCCTGAGCTGGTACAACTCGCTGGCCTGGAACAAGTCCGAGTACGCCTCCGACTACATGGACGGCACCACGCTGATTCCGGCCAAGGGCAAGGACGTGGTGGATGCGCCCAAGCGCCTGTACGCCACCGAGCTGCGCTGGATCCAGGGCGGTCTTTCGGCGCAGCTGGCGGCCAAGTTCACCGACCGCCGCTACCTGACCTACCTCAACGATTCCAAGGTGGATTCGTTCTGGGTCGCCGACGCGGCGGTGTCGTACGAGTGGAGCGAACTGTCCTGGGCCGATGCGTTCAAGCTGCAGCTCAACGTCACCAACCTGTTCGATGAAGAATACTTCGGCAGCATCGGCACCAACGGCTTCGTGACCTCGGACCCGACCGGCCTGAACTACACCCTGCAGTCCGGCGCGCCGCGACAGGCGTTCCTGACCGCGGAAGTGCGGTTCTGATGTGATGGCGGCCGCTCCGGCAGGAGCGGCCTCGCAGGGTGCGGTGAGCCGCAGGCGAACCGCACCAATGCGGCGATGCGGCCATCGCCGCATCCAACGGCTTTAGCTCAAGCCTTCCAGCTTCATCATGTTCGCGTTCACCCGCAGCACCGAGCCCTGGTCGTACCAGTCGCCCAGCACCACGCGCCGGCGCGGGCGGCCGCCGGCCATCAGCTCGTGCACGGCCGGGCGGTGGGTGTGGCCGTGGATCAGGGTGTCCAGGCCGTAGCGCACGAACACGCTGTCGACCTCGGCCGGCGACACGTCGGTCAGGGTCTCCATGCGGCCGGCATCGCGCAGGCCGGATTGATGGGCCTTGCTCGCCGCGCGCGCCTGCTGGGCGAAGGCCAGGCGAGCGGCCAGCGGCTGGGCCAGGAACTGCGCCTGCCAGGCCGGGTCGCGGGTCTGGGCGCGGAACTGCTGGTAGGCCACGTCGTCGATGCACAGCTGGTCGCCGTGGCCGATCAGCACCGGATGGCCGTACAGCATCACCACCGAGGGGTCGGCCAGGATGCGCATGCCGGCGCGGCGGGCGTAGTCGTCGCCGAGCAGGAAATCGCGGTTGCCGCGGATGAAGTACACCGGCACGCCGGACCCGGCCAGGGCGCGCAGCTCGGCGGCGACGAAAGCACCGGTTTCGGAGGGGTCGTCGTCGCCCACCCAGGCCTCGAACAGGTCGCCCAGGATGTACAGCGCGTCGGCGCCGCGGGCCTCGGAGCGCAGGAAACGGCCGAACAGCTCGGTGGTCTGCGGGCGTTCGGCGTCCAGGTGCAGGTCGGAAATGAACAACGTGGTCATGGCGCTAGTGTAGGGCATGGCCGCAGCGGGCCCGGCGCCGGCGCGGCCGCTCCGGTAAAATGCGGCGTTTTCCGCCCCCCTGAGCCCCGCATGAGCTGCCGCACCCGCTTCGCCCCCAGTCCCACCGGCTACCTGCACATCGGCGGCGCGCGCACCGCGCTGTACTGCTGGCTGGAGGCGCGCCGCGCGGGCGGGCAGTTCATCCTGCGCATCGAGGACACCGACCAGGAGCGCAGCACCCAGGCCGCGATCGACGCGATCCTGGAGGCGATGGACTGGCTGGGCCTGGGTTACGACGAAGGCCCGATCTACCAGACCCAGCGCCTGGCGCGTTACCGCGAAGTGGCCGAGCAGATGGTCGCCGCCGGCACCGCCTACTACGCCTACGAGACCAAGGAGGAGCTGGCCGCCGCGCGCGACGCGGCGATGGCGGCCAAGGAGAAGCCGCGCTACAACGGCGCCTACCGCGACCGCAACGAGCCCTACCGCGACGATCCCAACCGGGTGATCCGCTTCAAGAACCCGCTCGAGGGCACGGTGACGTTCGAGGACAAGGTCAAGGGCACCATCGAGATCGCCAACAGCGAACTCGACGACCTGGTGATCTTCCGCGCCGACGGCTATCCCACCTACAACTTCGCCGTCGTGGTCGACGACCTGGACATGGCGATCACCGACGTGGTGCGCGGCGACGACCATGTCAACAACACTCCGCGCCAGATCAACATCTACCGCGCGCTGGGCGCGCCGGTGCCGCGCTTCTCGCATCTGCCGATGATCCTGGACGAGGAAGGCAACAAGCTGTCCAAGCGCACCGGCGCGGCCGACGTGATGCAGTACCGCGACGCCGGCTACCTGCCGCACGCGCTGCTGAACTACCTGGTGCGGCTGGGCTGGTCGCACGGCGATCAGGAGATCTTCTCGATCGAGGAAATGACCCGCTTGTTCAAGCTCGAGGACGTGAATTCCAAGGCCTCGCGCCTGGACGCGGCCAAGCTGGGCTGGCTGAACCAGCAGTACCTGAAGAACGACGCTCCGGCCGACGTGGCCCGGCACCTGGAATGGCACCTGCGCGAGTTGGGCTACGACCTGGCCGCGGGCCCGGCGCCGGCCGACGTGGTGGTGGCGCTGCGCGACCGCGTGCAGACCCTGAAGGACATGGCCGAGCGCGCGGCGGTCTGGTACCGCCCGCTGGAGCAGTACGACGAGGCCGCCGTGGCCAAGCACCTGACCGCGGCCGCGCAGGCGCCGCTGGCCGAGGCGCGCAGCCGCCTGGCCGCGCTGGACGCGTGGACCGCCGAGGGCGTGGCCGCGGCCCTGCACGCCGCCGCCGAGGCCCTGGGCATCGGCATGGGCAAGGTCGCCCAGCCGCTGCGCGTGGCCATCACCGGCACCCAGGTCAGCCCCGACATCTCGCATACGGTCTACCTGGCCGGCCGCGACGGGGCCTTGCAGCGCATCGACGCCGCCCTCATTAAGATTCCCGAATAAGCGAGTCGAGCGCATCCGCGCCCCGGAGGCCGCCATGAACGCCAGCCACGCCTGCACCGACCCCCAGCACCATGTCCACGACGGCGACGCCTTCGTGCACGAGGTGGAGCGGGCCTGCGAACAGCGCGGCCTGCGTCTGACTCCGATCCGCGCCCACGCGCTGCGGCTGATCGCCGACGCCGGGCGCCCGATCAAGGCCTACGACCTGCTCGACCAGATGAAGGCCACCCACGACGCCGCGGCGCCGCCCACGGTGTACCGCGCGCTGGACTTCCTGCTCGAGCACGGCTTCATCCACAAGCTCGCCTCGATCAACGCCTACGTCGGCTGCCACCATCCCGGCGCGGCCCAGCACGCGGTGCCGTTCCTGATCTGCGACAACTGCCAGTCGGCGACCGAGCTGGAGGACGAGCGCATCGTCGACCTGCTCGATGCCCGCGCCCGCGCACTGGGCTTCGTGCCGCAGGCGCAGACCTTGGAAGTGCATGGCTTGTGCGCGGATTGCGTCGAGGCCAAGGCTAAGGCCTGAAGTTGCGGCTTCTTCGACACGCCGCCTTGGGGTAGGAGCGGCGTGAGCCGCGACCCGTATCGCTATCGAAGTTGCGCGGTCGCGGCTTACGCCGCTCCTACCCCAAAGCTAAAGCAAGGCCTCACGCCGGCTGCAACACGGCTCGTTGCACCCGCGCCTCGCGGATCGGCAGATTGGCCGCCGCGGCCAGCAGCGCCAGCACGATGTCGGCGTACCACATCCAGCTGTAGTCGCCGAACTTGGCCATGGCCAGGCCACCGAACCAGGCGCCGAAGAAACCGCCGATCTGGTGCGAGAGCAGGGTCAGGCCGAACAGCGTGCCCAAGTAGCGCGGGCCGAACAGCTTGCCGACCAGGCCGGCGGTGGGCGGCACCGTAGCCAGCCAGGTCAGGCCCAGGCCGGCGGCGAACACGTAGAAGGTCAGCGGCGTGGGCGGCGCCATCAGGTAAATGCCGACCATCGCCGCGCGGCTGGCGTACATCGCGGCCAGCAGATACTTCATACGGTAGCGCTGGCCCAGCGCGCCCGCGGCCAGGCTGCCGGCCACGTTGAACAGGCCGATCAGGCCCAGCGCCACCGCCGACACGTTGTCGGACAAACCGCATAGCGCGATCTCGCTGGGCAGATGGGTGACCAGGAAGGCGATGTGGAATCCACAGGTGAAGAAGCCGATGTGCAGGCACCAGTAGCTGCGATCGCGCAGGGCAATGCGCAGTTGTTCGCGCAAGCCTATGCCAGGCGCGGCCGCCGCCGCCGCGGTGGCGGGCGTCGCCGCTTCGCGCTTGCGGCGCAGCGGCCAGGCCAGCGGAATCGTCGCCAGCGCGGCCGCGGCCAGCGCCCACATGCCCGCGGCCCAGCCGGCGGCGTTGATCACCGCCTGCGCGAACGGCGCGAACAGGAACTGGCCGAAGGAACCGCCGGCGTTGATCACGCCCGCGGCCATGGAGCGGTTCTGCGCCGGCACGCGCGCGGCGGTGGCGCCGATCAGGATCGAGAAACTGCCCGCGCCCGCACCGGCCGCGGCCAGCACGCCCAGGGTCAGCAACAGGCCCCATTCGCTGGCGAACATCGGCGCCAGCGCCATGCCCGCCACCAGCAGCGCGCTGCCCAGCAGCAGCACCCGTCCGGGCCCGCGCTGGTCGGCGACCGCGCCGAACAGCGGCTGCACCGCGCCCCACACCAACTGGCCGATGGCCAGGGCGAAACTGATCTGGGCGATGGTCAGGCCGGTGTCGGCGCCGATGGGCTTGACGAACAGGCCCAGCGACTGGCGCACGCCCATGGTGATCATCAGCATCAAGGTCGCCGCGATCACCAGCGGCCAGTAGCGCGGAGCGGGAGGTGCGTCGGTGGGGTTCATGCGTCGCGTTCCTTCAGGTGCCCGATCGCCAGATCGAGCTGTTCGTGCAGCGCTTGCAGGCCGGCGGTGCCCAGCCTGCGTTCGATGTCGTCCTGCGCGCCCAGCCACAAGGGCTCGGCGCGGGCGATGGTGCGGCGGCCGGCGGCGGTCACGCGCACGCGGCGCTGGCGTGCGTCCTCGCCGGGCGCGGTGTCGACCCAGCCGGCGGCGATCAGCGGCTTGAGGTCGCGGCTGAGCGTGGTGCGGTCCATGCCCAGCACCAGCGCCAATTCGCCGATGCTGCGCGGCACCGCGTCGGCGCGGCGCAGGATCGAATACTGGTTGAGATTGAGCCCGGCCGGCGCCAGCGCCTGGTCGTAGCGCTGGCTCATCAGCCGGGTGAGCTTGCGCACCCGGAAGCAGGTGCAGCGCGGCAATGCGGCGCCGGCGGGTGGCGGGGCGACGGCGGCGGCACGGGACTTCGGTGGCGGGCGAGGGGCCATTAGGTGCATATGCATGGAATTAGAGTGCATATACACCTATCTGGCCGAGCGACGCAAGCTCGGGCGCTCGCACGGGCGCGAAAAACGCAGCGCGCAGACCGCAGCGGTCACCGGCCGCGCGCCTGTAGCCCAGTCGCGCCCGTTTGTCCTATTCGGCAAAGCCCATGCGTTTACCCGGGCACATGGAGTTACGCGGCCAACCCGGCCGCCATACCGGCGACGCCCACGGCGCGCCGACAGTCGACACGACAAGGAGACATACATGCCTGGCGATATCTTCATCAACGGCAACCCGTTCATCGAAATCCTCTACAAGTTCCCCTGTCCGCAGCGCATCCTGATGGTCGCCGACAGTTCGCTGGACTTCGGCACCGGCGGCTTCGGCCTGTCCGAGTTCGTGCAGATCGTGCGCAACGCGGGCCACACGGTGATTACCGCGCACCGTTCCGGCGCCGGCGCGGGACTGAGCATCGCCGGCAACTACAACTTCGCCACCGCCGCCACTGCGGTGACCGTCGCCAACTACGATCAGATCTGGCTGTTCGCCTTCAGCACCACCGCGCTGCAGCCGGCCGAGCAGCAGAAGATCGCCCAGTTCATGCGCGACGGCGGCGGCATGTTCGCTACCGGCGACCACGACACCATCGGCGCGGGCATGGGCGCGAACCTGCCGCGCATCCGCAGCATGCGCGATTGGTCCAGCATTCCGATGGCCACGGTGGACCGCCACGACACCGTGCTCGAACCCGGCGCGGACGGCATCAAGCAGTTCAACGACCAGGCCGACGCGATTCCGCAGCGCATGTTTCCGGTGTTCTTCTCCAACGGCGGCGATCCCTTCGTCGCCTCGACCTGGGCGGTGCACCCGGTGCTGCGCCACAGCTCGGGCGCGGTGGACTACCTGCCCGATCATCCGCACGAGAGCCGCTGCCTGGCGCCCACGCCGGTGGCCGGCAACTTCGCCGGCATCGAGGAATGGCCGGCGCCCAGCGGCGGCGGCGCGCGCATCGCGCCGGTGGTGGTGGCGGTGTCGATGTCCGCGGGCCGTTTCATCGTCAGCGGTGCGCCCACCGCCAGCGGCACCAAGCCGCCGGTGTACCCGCGCAGCTTCGGCGCGATCTCGGCCTACGACGGCGATCCGGCCGCGGCCGGACGCATCGTCTGCGACGCGACCTGGCACCACTTCGTCAACATCAACCTCAACGGTTCCGGCGCGGGCAACGACCCGACCACCGGCCTGCCGCGCACGGGCCTGTACGCCGGCGGGCTGCCCACGCCGGAGTACCAGAAGATCCGCGCCTATTACCTCAACGCCGTGCGCTGGCTGGCGCCGATCGGCCGCCGCTACTGCTGGCCGTTCCTGGTCGCGGCGGCGCTGCGCTTCGACTACGAGATCGCCGAACTGCGGCTGCCGCATCCGCATCCCTGCCCCTGGGATCCGCTGTTGAAGATCGGCCGTGCGGCGGAGGAAGTGCTGCTGGGCCGCCTGGGCCAGGGCGCGCTGGCGGACGTGGTCGACGGCATGCTGGCCACGGCCGGGCGCGGTTCGGGCCTGGCGCGTTTGCTGGATACCGCGCAGGCGCAGGCCGAACGCAAGGAAGGCGAAGCGCCGTTGTCGCTGCTGCCGCTGCAGGACATGCGGCGGGCGGTGCTGGGCACCTTCGTCAACCTGCTGGCGGCCAAGCTGCCGGAGGACGAGCAGAAGCTGGCCTCGATCATGCGCGACCACGACGGCCTGGCCATCGAGGGCATCGCCGAGAGCCTGCGCGCCGCCGAAGCGGTGATCGTGGAGCAGATCGGCAAGGCGCTGGAGGCCACGGCCGGGCAGTTGCAGACGCTGCGCGCGCAGCCGGTGACGGCGGGCAAGCCGGTGAAGCGGCCGGTGGCCGGCGGCGCCAAGGCCGCTGCGGCGAAGAAGGCCGCGGCCAAGCCGAAGAAAACGACGCGTAAATAACACCGCGCCGCCGCAGCGACCGTCCGAAGCCGGACGGCACTGCGGCGGCGGCAGCGGCGGCGGCGCATCCGACTGACGGATGCGCTGCCGCGCGGACGCGATCAGAAGAACATGCGCACGCCGAAGGCCACGCCGCGGCCCGGCAGCGGCGCCACGTCCTTGAGGAAGGAGGTGTGCGCGCGCGCTTCCTCGTCCAGCAGGTTGCTGCCGTCCAGGAACACTTCCCAGGCGTTGCCGGCCGGGGTGTCCGAATGCCAGGCCAGGTGCGCGTCGACCAGGGTGTAGCCCGGGGTTTCGCTTTCGAACTGTGCGACCTCGTCCTGGCGCGCATAGCGCACCGCGCCCAGCGAAGCGCGCCAGCCGGCGCGTTCCCAACGCAGCTCGCCACCCACGCGCGAGGGCGCGATGCGCGGCAGGTTGCCGCCGCGCGCCAGGTCCACCACGTAGTCGTGACTGTGGTCGCCGTGCGGCACCGAGAACTCCAGCTCGCGAGTGCCGCTACCAGCCAACTTGCCGCGTACCACGTCGCCGAACACGCGCAGTTCCCAGGCGCCGCTGGCATTGTCGGCGAAGGCCCAGTTGAACTCGGCTTCCGCGCCGGTGAAGCGCGCGTCGTCCTGCGCCCACACCCGCACCGGGCCATCGTGCTCTTCGATGCCGGTGTCGGCCAGGTAGATGAAGTCGTCGTAACGCACGTGGTAGAGCGATGCGCTCAGCTTGAACGGGCCGTGGTGCCAGTGCAGGCCGAGTTCGGCGCGGTTGGCGGTTTCCGGGTCCAGCTCGGTATCGCCGACCTCGACGCTGCCGGTGGCCACGTGCAGGCCGCTGGAGTACAGCTCCTCGGCGGTGGGCGCGCGCTGGGCGCGGTCCAGGCCGAAGGACAGGTGCAGGTCGTCGCTCAGGTTCCACTTGAATGCGGCCGACAGGCTGGTGGTGTTGAAGTCGCGGTCCGGGCGGATCAGGCCGGTGGCTTCGACCACGGCATCGTCGACGTCGATCTTGTTCTGGTCGTGGCGCGCGCCCAGTTCGACCTTGACCGGGCCGAAGTTGCGCTCGCCCAGCCAGAACAGGCCGGCGTCGCGCGACTTGGAACCGGGCACGAAGGCTTCCTCGCCGATCGCGGAGAATTCGCGTTGGCCCCATTGCAGGCCGAACGCGCCGTCCCAGCCGCCCCAGGGGCGGTGCACCAGCTCGACGCGCGCTTCGGTGCTGTCGTTGTCGAACACGGTGCCGACTTCCTCGCCCTCGTATTCGGTGTGGGTGTAGTCGGTGCGCGCGACCTTGGCGCGCAGCGACTTGAACGGGCCCAAGTCGTCCAGACCGGCGCGCACTTCGTAGCGGCGCTGATCCATGCCGATGCTGACGCCGCCTTCTTCGCCTTCGGCGTGTTCGTCGTCCGGGCCATGGCCGTGGTCGTCGTCGCCGTGTTCGTGCTCGTGGCCGGGCACGCCGTAGCGGGTGTCGAACAGGCTCGCGCCCACGCCCAGGTAGCCGCGGCTGCCGACCCAGGTCAGGCCCAGCGCGCCGCTGTCGGTGCGCACGAAGCTGTTGCGCAGCACGCCCTTGTCGGCCGGATCCGGGGTCTCGCCTTCCTCGGCCATGTGCGCCTTGCTTTCGGCGTAACCGGGAATATCGTAGTCGCCGGTTTCGCGGTGCAGGCCGTCGATGTGGAACACGAAGTTGCCCGAAGCCGAGGTGCCGTCCAGACGGAACATGCCGGTGCGCTCGTCGTTGACGGTGTTGCCGCGCAGCTCGGCGCGGCCCTGCAGCGGCTGCTCGGTGGCGCGCTCGGGAATTCGGCCGTCGACCACGTTGACCGCGCCGCCGATGGCGCCGCTGCCGTAGAGCAGGGTGGCCGGGCCCTTGAGCACTTCGATCTGATCGGCCAGGAACGGCTCGATGCTGACCGCGTGGTCGACGCTGACCGTAGACACATCGCCCGAGCCCAGGCCGTCGCTGAGCACCTGCACGCGTGCGCCGTCGAAGCCGCGGATGATCGGGCGACCCACGCCGGGGCCGAAGTAGGACGATTGCACGCCTGGCAGCTTGCCCACGGTTTCGCCCAGCGAATTGGCCTTGGCTTCGTCCAGCTTCTCGCCGGCCAGCACTTCGACCGGGCGGGCCAGGTCTTCGGCGGTGCCGGCCAGCGGCGTGGCCTGCACTTCCACCGCGGCCAGGTCGGTGGGGTCGTGGTCGTCGTGGCTGGAGGTCGGCGCGGTCTGCGCCGCGGCGGCCAGGGGGAGGGCGGCGACCAGTGCCAAAACGAGGGGAAGGCGACGCAATGGGAGGCGCGGGGAGCTGGGCATGAGGTAAAGTGACGGTGTTGGGGGTCCGAAATGTTATAGTATTACAAAACCGGTCCCGGTATCCCCCGAAAGTCACCCCTGCCCATGCCTCCCTCCCGACCCCGCCGCCTGCTAGACCGTCTTGGTGCCTTCGGCTCGCTGCTGTGCGCGGTGCATTGCGCGCTGCTGCCGCTGCTGATCGCGACCCTGCCGACCCTGGGCGTGGCCGGCTGGTTCGACGACAGTTTCGAGCTGGCCTTCGTGATCTTCGCCAGCCTGCTGGGGCTGTTCAGCGTGATCTGGGGCTATCGCCGCCACCACGCCGTGCGCGCGCTGTCGCTGCTGGCGCCGGGCCTGGTGATCCTGTGGCTGGGCGTGCTGTATTCGCCGCTGCACCATTCGGTGGTGCCGCACGCGATCGTGATGACCCTGGGCGGGACCCTGGTCGGCCTGGCCCATCTGGCCAATCTGCGCCTCAACCACGGCCATATCCACGACGCCAGCTGCGCGCACTGAGCGGCCCCGGGGCCGGAAAGGGCGGCTTGTGCTAGGCTGCGCAGCCTCGCGCGCGACGCGCGGGCCCGATCGACCGTCGACCGCGCCCGTCCGGCGCGCCGTCGCATCGGCTAAAACCGCATTCCGCAGTACATTTAATTCAGGAGCACGACCATGGGTAAGGGCGACCGCAAGACCGCCAAGGGCAAGCGCTACAACTCCAGCTACGGCAACGCCCGCAAGGCTGTGACCAAGGCTACCGGCGCGGTGGCCGCGCCCGCCAAGAAGACCGCCAAGCAGCCGGCCGTGGCCAAGGCGCCGGCGGCGAAGAAGGTCGTGGCCAAGAAGGCCGCCACCAAGGAATAAGCGCCGGCAGCGGCGTGACCCGAAAGACCCCGCCCCGGCGGGGTTTTTCGTTTGTGGCGCCAGACGCCTTGGGGTAGGAGCGGCGTAAGCCGCGACCGCGAGTCCTCACCTGCGACGAGAGCACGCGCGCCCCGTGTAGGAGCTGCGCAAGCTGCGACCGCGAATCCGCACCTGCGACGAACGCCACGCTTGCCCCCCGTAGGAGCTGCGCAAGCTGCGACCGCGAATCCTCAACTACGTCGAACGCTTCGGTCTCTGCGGGATGTGCTTTCTGTAGGAGCGGCGTGAGCCGCGATCCGCTCCGAACTCGCGAAGGTGTGTGGGGGTGCTGCTTTGAAGCAACAGCAACAGCTTCCGTCCGCAAGCGGCCGGGTCACTTTCTTTTGATAAGCGTCAAAAGAAAGTAACCAAAGAAAAACGCTTGGCCAGAGCTCCCGTGCGAGATCGGAGTTTGCGCGGGGATTTTTCGCTGGCACATCCCTGTGCCAGCGAAAAACGGCGCACCTCCTGTGCGCCGCCCTCCGGGTCTGCTGTTGGGACGGTGAGTTCGGTGCCCGAGCGAGGGTCAAGAGCATTCGCTGCGCTCACCCCCTCACCCTAGCCCTCTCCCGCAGGCGGGAGAGGGAATGCATCCGCCGCCGCTTTGCTTTAGCCCCTCTCCCGCTTGCGGGAGAGGGGTTGGGGTGAGGGCACGCGCAGCGACACCCTCGCGGCGCCGCCCACCTTCGTGGCGCTTACCGCGCAGCCTTAGACACCGCCTCCACCTCGCGCCACACCCGTAGCAGGTTCTCGCCGAGGATCTTGCGGATGTCCGCATCGCTATGGCCGCGCGCCTGCAGCCCGGCGATCAGGTTCGGGTAGTCGGCGACCGTGCGCAGGCCCTCGGGCAAGGCGCCGCCCACGCCGTCGAAATCCGAGCCGATGCCGACGTGGTCCACGCCCAGCAGCTTCACCGCGTAATCGATCTGGTCGAGCACGGCGTCGATCTTGACCGGGTGCGGCGGATGGTCGCGCTCCCACTGCTGGTCGAACTCTTCCACCGTCTTGGGCTTCTCGCCGCGCGCGGCCGCCTCGGCCTGGGCGCGATCGAACTCGGGGCGCGCGCGGAAGTAGGCGGTGGTGTCGGCGGCGGTCTTGGGGTCGACGAAGCCGTTGCCGAACACGATCTGGACCACGCCGCCCTTCTTGGCGATGGCCTGAGCGAGTTCGTCGCTGAGGTTGCGCTCGAAGCCCGGGGTGAAATGGCGCAGGCCGGAGTGGCTGGCGATCACCGGCGCGCGGCTGGCGGCCAGCGCGGCCACGGTGGCGTCGTCGCTGAGGTGGGACACGTCGACCATGATGCCCAGACGGTTCATCTCCGCGATCACCTGCGCGCCGAACGGGCTCAAACCCTTCCACGGACGATCCAGGCTGTAGGAGCCGTCGGCGATGCGGTTGCTGTGGCTGTGCGCCAGGGTGATGTAGCGCACGCCGCGCGCATGGAACTGCTGCAGGCGCTTGAGATCGCCTTCGATCGGCGCGCCGTTCTCCATGCCCAGCGCCAGCAGCACGCGGCCGCCGTCGACCAGGCGCCGGTAGTCGTCGGGCGAGCGCAGGATCGCGAACTTGTCGGGGTGGCGGCCGACCATGGCTTCGACGCCGTCGATCTGGGTGTTGGCGATCTGCCACGCGGTGCCGGCCTTGTCCTGCTCGGGCGAGGTGTAGATGGACATGAAGGCCACATCCAGGCCGCCCTGGCGCGCGCGCGGGTAGTCGAATTCGACCTTGGGCGCGTCCAGGCCCAGATCGTTCCAATGCTTGAGCAGCTCGGTGGGCGCGTCGATATGGGTGTCGACGATGACCGACTCGCGCGCGAACTTCTGCGCCGCGCTCAGCGGTTCGTCCGCGCGCGCGGCGCCGGCGGTCAGGGCGAGGGTGCAGGCCAGGGCGAGCAGGGTGCGCATTCGGTGATCCTCGGCTAGGAAAGGGAAACCGCGATTTCGGGATTCAGCCCGCGCCACCCACGCGGCGGCCGCCGGCATAGACGTCGCCGGCCAAGGCGCCGCCCAACCAGTAGCACAGTTCGGACGGGTGGCCGATGGTCCAGCGCACGAAGTCGGCGCGCGCGCCGGGCTTGAGCACGCCGCGATCGCGGTGGCCCAGCGCGCGAGCGGCGTGTTCGCTGGCGCCGCGCAACGCCTCCAGCGGGGTCAGGCGGAAGTGGGTGCAGGCCAGCTGCATCGCCTGCCGCAGCGACTGCAGCGGCGAGGTGCCGGGGTTGCAGTCGGTGGCCACGGCCATGGCCACGCCGTGCGCGCGGAACGCGTCCAGCGGCGGCAGCCTGGTTTCGCGCAGCACGTGGAAGGCGCCGGGCAGCAGCACGGCCACGGTGCCGTGCGCGGCCATCGCACGCACGCTGTCCTCGGAGGTGTACTCGACATGGTCGGCCGACAGGCCGGAGAACTCGGCCGCGAGCGCCGCGCCGCCCAGGTCGCTGAGCTGGTCGGCGTGCAGCTTGACCGGCAGGTCCAGCGCGCGCGCGGCCTCGAACACGCGCCGGGTCTGCGCGGGGCTGAAGCCGATGCCTTCGCAAAACGCATCGACCGCATCGACCAGGCCTTCGCCATGCAGGCGCGGCAGCCATTCGCAGACCGCATCGATGTATTCGTCGCTGCGGCCGGCGTATTCCGGCGGCAGCGCATGCGCGCCGAGGTAGGTGGTGCGCACCTGTATGCCCAGGGTCTGGCCCACCTGCCGCGCCACGCGCAGCATCTTGCGTTCGTTGGCGTAGTCCAGGCCGTAGCCGGATTTGATCTCCAAGGTGGTGGCGCCGTCGTTCACCAGCGTCCGCGCGCGCGGCAGCGACTGGCGCAGCAATGCGTCCTCGTCGGCCTCGCGGGTGGCGCGCACGGTGGAGACGATGCCGCCGCCGGCGCGCGCGATCTGCTCGTAGCTGGCGCCCTGCAGGCGCAGTTCGAACTCGCGCGCGCGGTCGCCGGCGAACACCAGGTGGGTGTGGCAATCGACCAGGCCGGGGGTGATCCAGCCTTCGCTCTCGATCACCTGCGCGGCCAGCGCCTCGGGCGCGCCGGGCAGGGCCGAGCGCGGACCCACGTAAGCGAGCAGGCCGTCGCGCCAGCCCAGCGCGCCATCGGCGATCTCGCCGTAGCCCTCGCCATCCAGGGTAGCCAGGTGCACGCCCAGGATCAGGCCGTCGTAAAGCCGATCCTGCGGTACGGCGGCGGATGGGGCGGGGCGGTCGGCGGTCGGGCTCATGCGGCGATTCTAGCCGAGGCGCTCTGGCCGAGCCCTCTGCGGCGGACGGTGCGCGCCAGGCGGCATCGGCGGCGGGCCGAATGTTTAGAATCCGCGTATGGAAACCTTGCACGCGACTTCGTTGTGGACCCCGGAGGGCTGGCGCAGCGACGTCGGCCTGCGCATCGGCGACGACGGCCGGCTGGCCGCGCTGGACCCCGGCACCGCCAGCGGCACCCGCCGTGTCGTGCCCGGCATCGCCAACCTGCATTCGCATGCGTTCCAGCGTGCGATGGCCGGCATGGCCGAGCGCCAGACCGACCCCAGCGACAGCTTCTGGACCTGGCGCGAGACCATGTACCGCTTCGCCGCGCGCTTCAGCCCGCAGAGCCTGTACGACGTGGCCGCGCAGCTGTACGTGGAGATGCTGGAAGCCGGCTACACCACGGTCTGCGAATTCCACTACCTGCACCATGCGCCCGACGGCCGCGCTTACGACGACCCGGCGGCGATGTCGCGCGCGCTGATTGCCGCCGCGCGCGACACCGGCATCCGCCTGACCCTGCTGCCGGTGCTGTACATGACCGGCGGTTTCGACGGCCGCCCTCTGGGCGAGCGCCAGCGCCGCTTCGGCCACGACGTGGACGCCTACCTGCGCCTGTTGCAGATCCTGCGCGCCGATGCCGGCGACGGCGTCGCGGTAGGCTGCGCCCTGCACAGCCTGCGCGCGGTGCCGGAGCAGGCCATGGCCCAGACCCTGGCCGCGCTGCCTAGCGATGCGCGCGTGCACATCCACATCGCCGAGCAGATCGGCGAGGTGCAGGACTGCCTGGCGATCCGCAATGCGCGCCCGGTGGAGTGGCTGCTGGATCATGCGCCGGTGGACGCGCGCTGGACCCTGGTCCACGCCACCCATCTGACCTCCGAGGAAACCCAGGCGGTGGCGCGCAGCGGCGCCACCGTGGCCATCTGCACCACCACCGAGGCCAATCTGGGCGACGGCCTGTTCCCGGTGCGCGAGTACTTCGACGCCGGCGGGCGCTGGGGCGTGGGCTCGGATTCGCATA
This sequence comes from Lysobacter silvisoli, assembly GCF_003382365.1. NCBI lineage: Bacteria > Pseudomonadati > Pseudomonadota > Gammaproteobacteria > Lysobacterales > Lysobacteraceae > Lysobacter > Lysobacter silvisoli. The sequence goes on from NZ_QTSU01000001.1 coordinate 148,664, forward strand.
TCTCGGTGTGCCCGGTGGAGGAGCTGCGCTGGCTCGAGTACGGCCAGCGCCTGATCACCCGTCACCGCAACATCGCGGTGAGCGTGGAGACGCCCAGCGTCGGCGAGACCCTGATGCGCGGCGTCGCCGCCAGCGCCGGCGATTCCAGCGGCCACGCGATCGGTACGCTGCGCGTGGGCGAGTACGTCGATGCGGTGGTGCTGGACGAAGCCGCGCCGGTGTTCGCCGGCGCGCGCGACGAGGACGCGTTGGATCGCTGGCTGTTCGCCGGCAACCGCCGCGCGGTGCGTGAGACCTGGGTCGGCGGACGCCGCGTGGTCGCGCAGGGCCGCCATCGCGACCGCGATGCGGTGGCCGCGCGTTACGCCGACACCCTGCGCGGCCTGCTGGCCGCGGACTGATCGTGGCGGCAGCAATCAATCCGTTCCTGCTCGCGGGCGGGATACTCAGCGCGCTCGCTGCCTTGGCCCATCTGGGCTGCATCGCGTTCGGGCCGTCGTGGTACCGGTTCTTCGGCGCGGGCGAACGCATGGCGCGCATGGCCGAGGCCGGGCAGTGGCAGGCCGGCGCGATCACCCTGGCGGTAACGGCGGTGCTCGCGCTGTGGTCGCTGTACGCCTTGTCCGGCGCGGGCATGTTGCCGCGCTTGCCGCTGCTGCGCCTGGCCCTGTGCGCGGTTGCCGGCGTCTATCTGTTGCGCGGGCTGGCGTTCGTGCCGTTGATGGCGCGCATTCCCGGCAACAGCTTGACCTTTTGGCTGGTCAGTTCGGGGATTTGCCTGACGATCGGCGCGATCCATGCGATCGGCTTGCGCCAGGAGTGGGCGCGGTTGTGAGGGGCGCCAGCGTTTCGGCGGTGTAGGTCGGGACCGCTTCTTCCTTTGCTGTCATTCCCGCGAAGGCGGGAATCCATGCTGGTTATCTGGCCCCGGGGGCGGCTATGGCCTCGGTCTGGATTCCCGCCTTCGCGGGAATGACGAATCGGGGCATTGGCGGGAATGATTGGACGTGGCAGACGCTCACGCCCGGCGCAGCGCGCTAACCGAATAGATCGTCGGTAGCGGGCGCGAGCGCGCCCTCCAGCTCCAGCAGATAGCGCTTGGTCGGCAGGCCGCCGCCGAAGCCGGTCAGGCTGCCGTCGGCGCCGATCACGCGGTGGCAGGGCAGCACGATGGGCAGCGGGTTGCGGCCGTTGGCCGCGCCGACCGCGCGCGTGGCGCTGGGTTGGCCAATATGCCGGGCCATCTGCGCATAACTCCAGGTCGCGCCGAACGGGATCAGCGCCAGCGTGCGCCAGCACTGCAGCTGGAACGGGGTGCCGTGCGGCGCCAGCGGCAACGAGAACTCGCGGCGGCTGCCGGCGAAGTATTCGTCCAGCTGCGCGCGCGCGGCCTGCAGCACCGCGTCGTCGCCTTCGCGCCAGTGCGCGTCCATCGCCACCGGGTGCCAGGGCGCTTCGAATTCGATCAGGCGCAAGCCGTCCTCGCCGCTGGCCAATAGCAGCGGGCCCACCGGGCTGGCGATGCGCTGCCAGGTGACAGCGCCGGATTTGAGTCGGATCGTGCTCATCGGATCGTGCTCAACGAATCGTGCTCAACGAATCGTGCTCAACGAATCGTGCTCATGCGGCCTTGCGCGACTTCTTCGGTGCCGCGGCCGGCGCGGCGGCGCGCGCCAGCGGCACGGTCATGCTGTCGCGCCAGGTGTGGATCACACCGTAGGCGCGCCAGGGGCGCCAGCTTTCGGCGCGCGCGGTCAGCGCCTTGGCGCTCATGCGCACGCCGTCCTCGGGCACCGCCTTTTGCAGGACCAGATCGTCGGCCGGGAACGCGTCGGGGTGGCCTAGCGCGCGCATCGCGATGTAGTGCGCGGTCCAGGGGCCGATGCCGGGCAGGGCGACCCAGCGCGCGACGAAGTCGTCGAGCACGCGCTCGGCGCGGAAGTCCACGCGGCCGTCCAGCAGCGCGCGCGCGACCGTGCGCACCGTGTCGGCGCGGGCGCGGGTCACGCCGATCTGCTGCAGGTCGGCATCGGCCAACGCTTCGGGCGTGGGGAACAGATGCTCCAGCCCCGGCGCGAACGGCGTTTCCAGAGCCCGGCCGAAACGCTGCGACAGGCGCGCGGCCAGGGTGCGCGCGGCGGCCACGCTGACCTGCTGGCCCAGGATCGCGCGCACCGAAATTTCGAAGCCGTCCCAGCCGCTGGGCAGGCGCAGGCCCGGGCGTTGCTGCAGCAGCGGGCGCAGGCGCGGGTCCACCGACAGCGCATCGGCGATGGTGCCGGGGTCGGCGTCCAGGTCGAACATGCGGCGCAGGCGGTTGATGATCTGCAGCAACTGCGAAGGCGCCGGCCCGTGCAGTTCCAGTTTCAGCGCGTGCTCGCCGCCGGGCCAGGCGCTCACGCGCAGCCAACCCGGGTGTTCGATCGGACCGGTTCCGACCGTGCCGATCACGCGCGCGTAGCTGTGCGCATCCACGACTTCCACACCGGGCAGGGCGCGACCGCGCAGGAAGTCCAGCATGGCGGCGAAGTCGTACGGCGGGCGGTAACCCAGGCGCAGCACCAGGGTGTCGCGGCCGGCCGTCGCGTCTTCGTTCGGGCGCCGGCGCAGATCGCGCGGGGCCATGCGGTAGGCGTCGCGGAAAGCGGTGTTGAAGCGGCGCAGGCTGCCGAAGCCGGCAGCCATGGCCACCTCGGTGATCGGCAGCGCGGTTTCGGTGAGCAACTGCTTGGCGAACAGCAGGCGGCGGGTGCCGTGCACACCGATCGGCGCGGCGCCCAGGCGGTCGACGAACAAACGCCGCAGCTGACGTTCGCCCAGGCCCACGCGCGCGGCCAGGGCCGACAGCGGCTGTTCGGCCAGCAGGCCCTGGTCGATGAGTTTCAGCGCGCGCGCCACCGCCGCGTCGCCGCGGCGCCAGGCGCCGTCGCCGGGCGACAGCTCGGGACGGCAGCGCAGGCAGGGGCGGAAGCCCGCGGCTTCGGCGGCCGCGGCGTTGCCGTAATAGACCACGTTCTCGCGTTTGGCGGCGGGCGCCGGACACACCGGCCGGCAATAGATGCGGGTGCTGGTGACGGCGGTGAAGAACAGGCCGTCGAAACGCGGGTCGCGGCTCAGCCGCGCCTGCTCGCAAACGCGCCAGTGCGGCAGGGTCTCGGGGGCGGCGGGAGCGGGTTGGAAGGCCATGGACCCCAGGCTAGCACCGGCGAGGCGCCCGGACTCGCCGGATTCGGACATGAACGTGGCCGGCTCATCCGGGCGCATACTGCGGCCACCGCCATCGGAAGGAGCCGCCATGAACCGTTTCTTCGCCGCCTGCGCGATCGCCGCCAGCCTGACCGGCTGCGCCAGCTCGGCCGACTCGGCGGGCGCGGCGTCCACGACCGGCGAACGCCGCCTGGTCGTCGCCGACGCCAACGGCCCGGTGCAATTGCAACCGGGCGAGGTCGTGGTGCTGGACCTGGAGGCCAATCCCAGCACCGGTTACGGCTGGATCGTCGACACCACCGCCGCGGCCGGCGTGATCGAGCAGATGGGCGAACCGTCGATGGCTCTGTCCAATCCGGGCGCGGTCGGCGGCGGCGGTACCCAGACCTGGCGTTTCCGTGCAGCAGCCAAGGGCCGGGGCGTGCTGCGCCTGGATTACCGCCGCGCCTGGGAAAAAGACGTGGCGCCGGTGCGCAGCGTGTCCTGGAACATCGAGGTGCGTTAAGGCGCCGGCGTGTCGCGCAGCGCCGGCAACAGCGGCGCGATGTCGCCGTCGTTGTTTGCCGGCTCGATGCCGATCAGCCGCGCCAGCAACGGATAGACGTCGACGTTGTCGAACGCAGGGATGCGCTCGCCCTGGCGGAACGCGGGGCCGCGCGCCAGGAAGATCGCACGCATCGAGGCCAGCGCGGGGTCGTAACCGTGCGAACCGCGATCGGCGTTGGGGCGCTTGGCCAGATTCGCGCGCAGGATCGCGTCCCAGCCTTCGTCCATCTGACAGACGATGGGCGGCACGCGCGGGTGGCGGCCGTACGCCCAGCGCGCGGGCAATTCCTGCTTGCGCCAGCATTCGTAGTGCTCGTGGCGGCCCAGCAGTTTGCGCTCCACCGCCGCCTCGAAACCGGGGCGCGGTGCGATGCCGATGGACTGGCCGATCGACGTCACCGCGGCTTCCTCCATCGTCACCATGTCTTCCACCGCGATGGCCTGACCGGGCGGCACCGTCGCCATGCCGTGGTCGGAGACCACCACGATGTTCACCTGGTCCAGCCGGTCGCGCGCGGCCAGCCCGTCGATCAGCCGGCCCAGCGCGGTGTCGATGCTGCGCAACGCGTCGCGCGTCTGCGCCGAATCCGGGCCGTATTCGTGCCCGGCTTTGTCCAATGCATGGAAGTACAGCGTGATCACGCGCGGACGCGTGGCCGCCGGTTCGCCCAGCCAGGCCAGCACTTCGTCGGCGCGCGCGTTGTCGCTGACTTTTTCGTCGTACACGCGCCAGCGGCTGGGGCGCACGCCCTGCACCGGCGCTTCGCTGCCCGGCCAGAACAGGGTCGCGCTGCGCAGGCCGGCCTTTTCCGCGCCGACCCAGATCGGCTCGCCGCCCCACCAGCGGCCGTCGCCCACGGCGACCGGGTCGGCGTTGCGGAAGGTGCCCAACTCCGGGTCGAGCATGCTGTTGTGGATCACGCCGTGGTGGTCGGGACGCAGCCCGGTGACCAGGGTGTAGTGGTTGGGGAAGGTCAGCGAGGGGTACGAGGGGTTCATCCACTCGGCGCGCACGCCCTCGCGCGCGATGCGCGCCAGGTTGGGCGTGAGGCCGCGGTCGAAATAGTCGTAGCGGAAGCCGTCGATGGAGATCAGCAGCAGCGGCGCGGGCTCGGTCGCGGCGGGGCGCGGCGCGGTGGCGCAGGCGGACAGCAGCAGGGCGAGCAGGGCGGCGGCGGCCGCGGGGGCATGGAAACGCATGCCCGCATGATAGCGGCCGCAGATTGCGGCTAGACGTCGCCATGACTTCCGCCGCTGGCGCGCGCGCGGGCCTGTGCCGATAGTGGCCTGGCCCTTTGCCTGGAGAGCCGTCATGCGCGCCATCGCCTTCCGTCGCTGCGTTGCCGTCCTGGCCCTGGCCGCGTCGGCACCGCTGTGCGCGCAGACGCCGGCCGCGCCGCCGCCGGTACCGGCGCACAGCGCGGCCGAATGCCAGGTGTGGGCGCGCGAGCTCAGCTTCGCCCGTTCGGTGGCCGACCACGACGCGGCCGCGTTCGCCGCGCACCTGCGCGACGGCGCCGCCTTCGGCGCCAGCCGCGTCGAGCCCACGCGCGGCCGCGCCGCGATCGCCGAGCGCTGGGCGGGCATCGTCGAGGGCAAGGCGGTGCGCCTGGAGTGGTACCCCACCCGGGTCACCATCGGCGGGGCGCAGGACGTGGCCTGGTCCAGCGGCCCCTCGCTGTTCGAGGACCGCGCGCCCGACGCCAAGCAGCGCTACGCCATCGGCGCCTTCCATTCGGTCTGGCACCGCGACGCCGACGGCGTATGGCGGGTGCTGTTCGACGACGGCGTGGCGCCCAGGCCGGCCACCGAGGCCGAGGCCCTGGCGTTCCGCCGCGACCGGCCCACGGCCTGCCCGCAAGGCTGACGAGCGCCTAAACGCCCGGCGCGCGTTCGGTCTGGGGCCAGGGTCGGAGGCGTAAGGTGAGGCCTTGGCTACGGCCTATCCCTTTCCCGCGATACCGAGGTGTTCCATGAAACGTGTACTGCTCGCCAGCCTGATCGCGGCCTGCGCTTTCGCGGCCTCGGCGCAAACCGTGTCCGCCACCGCCGACGTGTCCGCCCAGGCCGGCACCGACGCCCAGGCCAAGACCTCGCTGCAGGCCGAAGCCCGGGCCGACCGCGCGGTGGACCGCAACTGCCTGCGCCACACGGGCACCCATATCCGCGACCGCGCGGCCAAGGATGCGCAGGGCGGCAAGGACAAGAAGCGCTGCGTGGCCGCCAATGGCCGGGTGTATACGCGCGGCGATATCGAGAGCACCGGCGAGACCAATATCAACGAGGCGCTGCGGCGCTTGGATCCGTCGATTCGTTGATGGCTTCTAACGGCTAAAAGCAAATCCCCCTCAATCCTCCGGCCAGCAAGCACAGCTTGCTGGCGTTCGATCGTGCGCGAACCTGCGGTTCGCAAGCGCACGCTCTCACCCTTTTTCAAAGGGGGAAGACAAGCAAGTCGCCGTGATGGGTTCCCTCCTTTGAAAAAGGAGGGCTGGGGAAGATTCGCTTTTCGCGCTCTACGCGCGCAAGCCGTCGAGCAGCCGGCCCAGCGAGGCCTCGTAAAACGCCCGGAACGCGCGCTCGTCGTAGCTGAAACGTCCCGCGCGGTACAGCGCGATCAGCCCATGCGAATGCGCCCACAGCGTCATCGCGATATCCCAGGCGTCGCCTTCGCGCAGCTCGCCGGCGCGCTGCGCTTCCTCCACCACGTCGGCGGCCACGTTCAAGGTCGGCGAGCGGCGCGCGCGGAAATCCTCGGGATAGCGGCGGGCGTTGCCGCGGCGCATCGAGAAGGCGTGGTCGAACAGGTGCGGATGGGCGAGGGCGTAGTCCAGGTAGATGCGCTGGATCGCGAGCAGGCGCGCGATCACGTCGCCGCCCTCCTTGCGCGCGCTCCAGTGGTGGGCGATCTCCTGGAAGCTGTCGTCGCTGATGCGTTGCAACAGCGCCTCGCGATTGGGGAAATGGCGGTAGAGCGCCATCGGCGTCAGGCCCACCGACTCGGCCACGCGGCGTATGCTGACCGCGTCGGCGCCGTCGCGCTCGAACAGGCTGCGGGCGGCGCGCAGGATGCGGTCGGCGGTGGTGGGTGCGCTCATGTATACAGCGTATACTTTTGCCGCTCGCGACGGCAAAAAGGCCGCTCTAACCCCCGATTAAGGCCACGTCCGGCCTTGCGCCGTCTGGTGGGGGCTCGGAACGCGGCGCGATAATTTCCGCATCCCACCCCATGCCGGAAACCGCCATGTCCGCAGCCAGCCGTCACGATCCCAGCCGCGTCATCCGCGCCCCGCGCGGCAGCGAGAAGACCTGCAAGTCGTGGCTGAGCGAAGCCGCCTACCGCATGATCCAGAACAACCTGGACCCGGAAGTGGCCGAGAACCCGGCCGAACTGGTGGTCTACGGCGGCATCGGCCGCGCCGCGCGCGACTGGGCCAGCTTCGACGCCATTCTCAAGTCGCTGCGCGAGCTGGAAGACCACGAGACCCTGCTGGTGCAGTCGGGCAAGCCGGTGGGCGTGTTCCCCACCCATGCCGACGCGCCGCGCGTGCTGCTGGCCAATTCCAACCTGGTGCCGCATTGGGCGACCTGGGAGCACTTCAACGAGCTCGATAAGAAGGGCTTGATGATGTACGGCCAGATGACCGCGGGCAGCTGGATCTACATCGGCTCGCAGGGCATCGTCCAGGGCACCTACGAGACCTTCGTCGAGATGGGCCGCCAGCACTACGACGGCGACCTCAAGGGCAAGTGGATCCTGACCGCCGGTCTGGGCGGCATGGGCGGCGCGCAGCCGCTGGCGGCCTCGCTGGCCGGCGCCTGCTCGCTCAACATCGAATGCCAGCAGAGCCGCATCGACATGCGCCTGCGCACCCGCTACGTGGACGAGCAGGCCGCCGACCTGGACGACGCGCTGGCGCGCATCGCCAAGTACACGGCCGCCGGCGAGGCCAAGTCGATCGCGCTGCTGGGCAACGCCGCCGAAATCCTGCCCGAGCTGGTCAAGCGCGGCGTGCGCCCGGACTGCGTGACCGACCAGACCTCGGCGCACGATCCGGTGCACGGTTACCTGCCGATCGGCTGGACCGTGGAGCGCTGGCTGCAGGCGCAGAAGAGCGACCCCAACGGCGTGCGCGACGCGGCCAAGCGGTCGATGCGCGTGCATGTGGAGGCCATGCTGGCCTTCCACGCCCAGGGCATTCCCACCGTCGACTACGGCAACAACATCCGCCAGATGGCCTTCGACGAAGGCCTGAAGAACGCGTTCGATTTCCCCGGTTTCGTGCCGGCCTACGTGCGCCCGCTGTTCTGCCGCGGCGTCGGCCCGTTCCGCTGGGTCGCGCTCAGCGGCGATCCGGAGGACATCTACAAGACCGACGCCAAGGTCAAGGAACTGATCCCAGACGACGCCCACCTGCACCGCTGGCTGGACATGGCGCAGCAGCGCATCAGTTTCCAGGGCCTGCCGGCGCGCATCTGCTGGGTCGGCCTGGGCCTGCGCCACAAGCTGGGCCTGGCCTTCAACGAGATGGTGCGCAACGGCGAGCTCAAGGCGCCGGTGGTGATCGGCCGGGATCATCTGGACAGCGGCTCGGTGGCCTCGCCCAACCGCGAGACCGAGGCGATGAAGGACGGCAGCGACGCGGTCAGCGATTGGCCGCTGCTCAACGCCATGCTCAACGTCGCCGGCGGCGCCACCTGGGTGTCGCTGCACCACGGCGGCGGCGTGGGCATGGGGTATTCGCAGCACTCCGGCGTGGTCATCGTCTGCGACGGCAGCGAAGCCGCCGACCAGCGCCTGGCGCGCGTGCTGTGGAACGACCCCGGCACCGGCGTGATGCGCCATGCCGATGCGGGCTACGAGATCGCGCAGAACTGCGCGCGCGAGCAGGGGCTGAAGCTGCCGATGCTTTGAGGATCTCCGGGCGCTGCCTGTAGGAGCGGCGCGAGCCGCGACCGCGAAATCGCGGTTCGCGGCGGAGGTTCCGTTGTAGGGGTGGTGTCGCGGTCGCGGCTTGCGCCGCTCCTACAGGGAGCTGGCGCGCATTCGATGCCGTCGTGGCGCGGCGAGCTTAGGCCTGCCCCGTCCACGCCCGAATGAACGGCGCCAGCTGCGGCAGCAGGTCGACCATGCCGTGCAGCGGCACGATCAGCCACAGCGAGCGCGTGCGCGCCCACAGCACGCCGAAGGCGATGCCGGCCGGTGCGATCATCACGATGGAATAGGCCACGGCCCAGGCGGGCGTGGCCTGGGCCACGCCTTCCATCAGGTGCGCGCCGCGCAACCATAGGCCGGGCGCATGGGCCAGGCCGAACAGTAGCGAAGCCCAGGCCACCGCGGCCACTTGCGAGCGGCTGGCGATGGCGAGTTTTTCCTGCAGGATGCGGCGGAACAGCACTTCCTCGCACAGCCCCGCTTCCAGCGTCTGCCACAGCCAGCACAGCGGTATCGCCCAGACCAGCGTCGCCGCCGACGGCGACAGTTCGCCCAGCGTGGTCAGGCCGCGGCCGAACACGGACTGCATGGCCAGGTAGGCCAGCGACATCAGCACGAAGGCTAGCAGCAGCCTGCGCGGCGGCAGGGTCGCGCGCGTGCTCAGGCGCAGGCCCAGGAACAGCCAGGCCGGCAGCGCGACCATGGTCGCCAGCTTCACCGCCAGCTGCACCACCGATTGCGCGGGTTCCTGCGGGAATGCGGCATTGACCGCGCTGAAACCCCAACCCAGCACCGCGATTGCGAACACGGCCAGATACAGCAGAGTGCCGGGCAGTTGCGCGGTTTCGGCGGTGGCCGGCACCGGCCGCGGCTTGCGCGTGCAGGCCCAGGCCAGCAGCGGGAACACCACGCCCAGGCAGGCCAGCAGGAACAGCGGCTCGGCCAGGCTGGCGCCAGACTGGCGCATCAAATAGGCCAGTGCGCCCAGATAGATCGCGCCGACGACGGTCAGAGCGAGCGCGGCAGGGCGGCGGCGGGCGAGCGCGAACATGGGCGCAGTGTGCCCGCACGCGATGGCGCGGCCTTCGCCCGATGGTTGCCCAACCTATGGCAGGGCGGGGCGGCCCGGTCGCCCGGGCCGCCCCGCGCCCCGGTCACTCGGGGATGGTCGGTTCCACCAGTCGTTCCAGCAGGGTCAGCGATTCCTGCCAGCCCAGATAGCACTGCTCCGGCGGGATCACGTCGGGGATGCCTTCTTGCACCACCTGCAGTTCGGTGCCGCAGGACACGGCGCTCAAGGTGATGGTGGTGACCATGGTGCCGGGCAGGTTGGGGTCGTCGAAGCGGTCGTCGTGGACGATGCGCTCGTTGGGCACCAGCTCCAGGTAGGTGCCGCCGAAGGCGTGGCCGTTGCCGGTGGTGAAGTTGGCGAAGCTCATGCGATAGCGCCCGCCGACCTTGGCTTCCAGTTCGTGCACAGTGCAGGTGAAGCCGTCCGGCGGCAGCCATTTGGCCAGGGCGGCGGCATCGAGGAAGGCGCGGTAGACGCGCTCGGGCGGGGCGGTGAAGACGCGGTGCAAGCGGACGGTGCCGGACATGGCGATCTCCTGAAACATTTCGTTACGAGGCGGATTCCTCACCCTATAGGACGAACGGGGAGGGCGCGGATCGACATCCGATGCTAGCCCGGCAGGACGTAAGGCCGATGTGCATGCACGCCATTCAGTTTATGGTGCGCGCGGATGTCGAATTCCGGCCCGCTGGATCGTCGTCTGGGAGTGTCGCCGGCTGGATCGGGCATCGGGCCCTGTCCTGCGCCGGCGCACTCATGTTCTTGGAGCCAATGATGACCGATCCGTCTCCTCCTGCTTCCGCAGCCAACGATGCCCACGACGCGCCCACGTCGTTGTGGGGCGAACTGCGCGACGCGGTCCGCGGCACCAACGCCGACTACACCAAGATCCCTTTGCGCCGCGCGGTGTTCCTGCTCGCGGTGCCGATGGTGCTGGAGCTGGTGCTGGAGTCCACCTTCGCGGTGGTGGACATTTTCTTCGTCGCCAAACTGGGCCCTTCGGCGGTGGCCACGGTGGGCCTGACCGAGAGCTATCTGTTCCTGTTGTACGCGGTGGCCATGGGCCTGGCGATGGCGGTGACCGCGGTGGTCGCGCGGCGCATCGGCGAGGGCAAGCGCGAGGAAGCCGCGATGACCGCGGTGCAGGCGATCTTCATCGCCTTGCTGGTGTCGGTGCTGCCGGCGGTGGTCGGCATCGTCTACGCCCAGGACCTGTTGCGGCTGATGGGCGCCGACGCCTGGAGCATCGAGCACGGCTACCGCTATACCCAATGGATGCTGGGCGGCAACGCGGTGATCATGCTGCTGTTCGTGATCAACGCCATCTTCCGCGGCGCCGGCGACGCGGCCATCGCCATGCGCGTGCTGTGGCTGTCCAACGGCCTGAACATCCTGCTGTGCCCGCTGCTGATCTTCGGCATGGGGCCGGTGCCGGCGCTGGGCATCGAAGGCGCGGCCATCGCCACCAACATCGGCCGCGGCGTGGGCGTGCTGTTCCAGCTGTGGGTGCTGTTCCGCGGCGGCAAGCACATCTCCGTGTCGCTCTCGCAACTGGTCTGGCGCGGAGCGATGCTGTGGAACATCGTGCGCACCTCGCTGGGCGGCGTAGGCCAGATGATCGTGGCCATGACCTCGTGGATCTTCCTGATGCGCATCCTGGCCAGCATCGGCAGCGAGGCGGTGGCCGGCGCGACCATCGCCATCCGCATCATGATGTTCGTGATGATGCCGGCCTGGGGCATGTCCAACGCCGCCGCCACCCTGGTCGGGCAGAACCTGGGCGCGCAGCAGCCCGAGCGCGCCGAGGCCTCGGTGTGGCGTATCGGCTGGTACAACATGGCCTACCTGGTGGTGGTGTCGGTGGCCTTCTTCGCTTTCCCGCAGGCCCTGGTCGGCTTCTTCAGCGACGATCCCAAGGTGGTGGCGGTGGGCGCCGAATGGCTGCGCATCCTGTCGTATTCGTTCTTCGTCTACGGCTGGTGGATGGTCACGGTGCAGGCCTTCAACGGCGCCGGCGACACGGTTACGCCGACCAAGATCAATGTGGTGTTCTTCTGGCTGATCCAGATCCCGCTGTCCTACCTGCTGGCCATCCACCTGGGCTGGCAGCATTCGGGCGTGTTCTGGGCGGTGTTCTTCTCCGAGACCTCGGTTGGCCTGTTCACCCTGTGGCTGTTCCGGCGCGGGCGCTGGAAGACGGTGCAGGTGTGATCGCTTGAACCTCCGCGCCCGCCGGTGTCGGCGGGCGCGGATCGGGTCAAGGCGCTTTCTTTTCCTTGCCCAGCTGTTCCAGCACCTGGGCCTCGAAGGCCTTGCCCGCGCGCTCGGACTCGGCCGGATCGCCCGGCGTGAGCAGCTTCTGCGCGAGCGCGGCGTCGATGGCCGCGCGCGGCCCGCCGACCACGATCAGGGTCTGGTCGCCGGTGCCCAGCGGCAGGAAGCGGTCGGCCGACTTGCGCGCCTGCAGCAGTGTGTCGAGCAGGCGCAGCACCGCGTCCACGTCGTACCAGTCGCCCTGGTTTTCGGCGCGGGTGCGGTAGATCTTGCCGTCGGCATAGGCCACGAGCTGGTAGGGGCCTTCGTCGTCCTCCGGCGCGATCTCTTCGAACACCACGCCGCTGAGCGACGGGCGCACCAGCGCGGCCAGCTCGCGCAGCAGGCTGTCGTGGGCGTTGGGGAACTGGCCGGTCTCGACGTCGAACCAGTGGGCGTAGCCGGCGGCCATCAGTACCGAGACCACATCGGCGCCTTCCAGCGCGCTGGGGTCGGCGTCGACGACGCGGGTGAAGCCCATGGCCTGCAATTGCTCGATGCGCGCACGCACGCGGGCGGGGTCGGCCTTGGACGGTTCGACTTCGGCGGCCTCGGGCTTGCTCGGCTTGCGCAACTGGGTGCAGATCGGATCGTCGACGCGGCGGCTGCAGGCCAGTTGCAGCTGGGTCTGGCCGATGCGGCTGTCGCTATGGGCGAAGGCCATGGCGACGTGGTCGGCACGCTCCTGGCTCTCGGCTCCTTGGGCGCTGAGCTGCGTGTGCAGGCGTTCCAGGGCGGCGGTGGCCTCAGGCTGGCGCAGTTCTGCCATGACGAAAGCCGCGCTGCGTGCCTGGAGCTCATCGTCGCCCTGCATCAGCGCGCGAGCCGCGCGCTCCAGGCGCGGATCGAACGCGGGCGGCGGGCCAGCGCGCATGCTGTCCAGATCGTAATAGGCCAGCACCGCCAGATCCGGAGTGTCGGCGCGCAAAACCACGGGCGCGTCGGCCAGCGTCGCGCATTCTTGGGCGAAGGCCGGCATCAGCGCGCGGCGCAGGTTGGAATCGGGCTCCGCGGCGATCTTGCGCACCGACTCGCAAAACGCGGGCGCCAGCGTGCGGTACTGCAGCCGCTGCCGCCATTGCTCGGCCCACGCCCCGGCGTCGGCGGCGGGCACCGCGTCGGCGCTGCGACGCAGGCGCGCGATCCAGCCCGCGTCGCCGCTGGCGATACCATCGGTGGCATGCATGATCGGCGGGAAGCGTTTGTCGTCTTCCCACCAGTCGCGCAGTTCTGCGGACGTGGTCGGCAAGGCGGCCGCGTAGCGCGCCGGCAAGGGGCCGGTTTCCACGCTGACCCGCGTCGCAGCGGGATCGGAGAAGGCGATGCGGCCGCCGGCATCAGCGGCCGCGACGGCGGGCGGAGACGCCGGTTCGCCGCAGGCCGACAGTCCTGGCGCTAACAGCAACACCAGCAACAGCTTGGAATTCGAGCGCATCCGTTCTCCCCAACGGCAAGCGAATGCGCCCGATTGTTCCAGCCTGGGCGGGCGCGGTAAAGCCGAGCGGCGGCTACAGTTCGATGAAGGGCTTGAAGCCGCCCCAGAACATGCGCATGGCGTCGAAGGGCAATTTCTTCGGATCCATCGAATCGCCCAGGCGCGGATCGGCCATGACCTTCTTGATCACTTGGTCGCGGTGCCGGCGCGACTTGTACACCGCCCACGAGAACACCACGACTTCGCCCGGCTTGAGCTTCACCGACTGCGGGAACGAGGTGACCTTGCCCGGCTCCACATCGTCGGCAACGCATTCCACGTAGGCCAGCGCGCCGTGCTCGCGCCAGATCCTGCCGGACTTGCGCGCCAGCTTGCGGTAGGCCGCCAGGTTCTTTTCCGGCACCGGCAGGACGAAACCGTCTACATAGCTCATACATCCTCCATGGCTGCGGAGAGATCGCGGGCCGAGCCTACGACGGGCGGCGGCAAAGCGCGATGACGCGGATGTGCATAAAACGCGAAGAACCGCCGCGCCGCCGCCGTCACCGGCCGGTCGCAAAGCCTGAGATGCAGGCCGTCTCCAATGCCGGTTCCGCTCCGGTTTGGATTCGCTGCGCCCATGCTGACCACGCTCGCCGTCGCCCATTACCGCTCGCTGCACGAGTTGATCGTGCCGATGGCGCGCTTGAACCTGGTCACCGGCGCCAACGGCAGCGGCAAGTCCAACCTCTACCGCGCCTTGCGCCTGCTGGCCGAGACCGCTCAGGGCGGGGTGGTGCCGGCGCTGGCGCGCGAGGGCGGTCTGGGCTCCACCCTGTGGGCAGGGCCGGAGCGGTTGTCGCCGCGCATGCAGCGCGGCGAGGTGCCGGTGCGGGGCGGGCCGCGCCAGCAGGCGGTGTCGCTGCGGCTGGGTTTCGCCGGAGAAGAGTTCGGTTACGCGATCGATCTGGGCCTGCCGACGCCTTCGCAGTCGGCCTTCGCCCTGGACCCGGAGATCAAGCGCGAGGTCATCTGGAGCGGTCCGTTCCTGCGTGCCTCCAATCTGCTGGTCGACCGCCGCGGCGCGATGGCGCGCGCGCGCGACGGCCGCGGCTGGCGCGTGGTGGCCGAGCACCTCAACGCTTACGAAAGTCTGTACACGCAGATCGCCGATCCGGTCGGTGCGCCGGAGGTGCTGAGCCTGCGCGAGACCATCCGCGGCTGGCGCTTCTACGACCACTTCCGCGCCGACGGCGAGTCGCCGGCGCGGCAACCGCAGCTGGGCACGCGTACGCCGGTGCTCAGCCACGACGGCCGCGACCTGGCTGCGGCCTGGCAGACCATCGTCGAAATCGGCGATCGCGGCGCGCTGGACGCGGCGGTGGCCGATGCGTTCCCGGGCGCACGCGTGAACGTGGTCGCCGACGGCGGCCGCTTCGGCCTGGAGTTCAGCCAGCACGGGCTGCTGCGGCCGCTGTCGGCGGCGGAACTGTCCGACGGCACCTTGCGTTATCTGCTGTGGATCGCGGCCCTGCACACGCCACGGCCGCCGCCGCTGATGGTGCTCAACGAGCCCGAGACCAGCCTGCACCCGGATCTGCTGCCGGCGCTGGCGCGGCTGATCGCGCACGCGGCCCGGCGCACCCAGATCTGGGTGGTCTCTCACGCCACGCGCCTGATCGCGGCGCTGGAACAGGAGCCGGGTTGCAATACCTTGCGGCTGGAGAAGGCGATGAGCCGCACCACGTTGCAGGGGCAGGGGCTGCTGGATGCGCCGGCCTGGCATTGGCCGGAGCGTTGAGCCTCGCGCGACGGCTCAGCCACCACGATTCCGTTCCGTCATTCCGGCGGAAGCCGGAATCTATTTTGATCTTCGCTGAGATTCGCGACGGAAGCGAACAGCAACGTCAACATGGGCTCCGGCTTTCGCCGCAATGACGGGGGCTATCGCGCTCGCGGACCGGCCCAGCAAAGCAAAAGGCCGCCTCGCGGCGGCCTTTCGCGACAACCGGATCGCGGCGGCTTACTTCGACAGCTCCAGCGCCAGCGAGGTGACCCAGCCCTTGTTGCCCATTTCGTCTTCCACTTCCCACATGGCGCCCTGCTTGTTGCCGGTGGGGTACAGCATCATGCCCACTTCCAGCGAACGCACCACCTTGCCCTTGCCGCTGGCGTCGGTGTACAGGCGGCCGGGCTTGACCACGGTGACGGCCTGCTGCGCGTTCGAAGCCGAGGCGTTGGCGGACACGCCGCCGAGTTCGCCGACCAGTTCGGTATAGGCCTGCAGGTAGGCCAGGGTGATGACCTGGCCCAGCTCGGTGTTGGCGTAGCCGGACACACCGGCGCCGCCCAGGCCGCTGCTGCCCCACAGCGCGCCGCTGGCGCCGAAGCCGATGTCGGTCTTCTTGGCGTGGCCCTCGGCCATGGCCACCTGCTCGGACGAGCGCACGTCGGTCAGGGTCAGGACCACGTCGGCGGTCTTCTTGCGGAAGTTGAGGTTGCCGGCCACGCGGCCGACATCGCCGCCGACCAGGCCGCCCAGCAGGCCGCCGATGGCGTTGCCGCCGGCGTTGTTGTTCTGCGCGATCAGGTCCGGCACCAGCACGTAGTCGGCGGCCTTGATCTGGCCCTTGCCGATGTTGGAGCGGTTGCGCAGCTGGCCGCTGGAGGCCAGTTCGCGTTCGCGCATGGCCATGTCCATGCCGGCACCGCGGTCGACCAGGGTGAAGCAGCGCGACTTGCTCACGAACACCTTGATCAGCTTGCTCGGCGCAGGCAGCTGTTGGCCGCTCCACCAGTTCACCGAATCCTCCGGCTCGATCACCGAGATCGTGCCCAGGCTCTTGGCGCAGGTCGGAATCTGCGCGGTCTTCTCGGCGCGCTGTTCCTGCGCGCTCTTGCGCTGCGCCGAAGCGGGCGTGGCGGTCAGCGTCAGGCCCAGGCCCAGCGTGCAGGCCAGGGCGAGGCCGGCGGACGAGATGCCCCTGAGTGCGGTCTTCATTGTGCGGTTATTCCTTCAACGACTAGCGAAAAGCCGACGCGCGGGCGCCGGCACCAGTGGAGTCCGTTCGTCCTGTCCGGCCCTGCCAGCGGCAGCGGTCCGGTCCCCAAGCGAGCCGGAGACGGCAGGGCCGTCGCCGTGGCGACTCACACCGGCATGATAACGTGACTTACGTCGGATTTAGGACGCGGTCGGGGCGGCACGTAGCCGCCACGTTCCGCCAATACGCGTGGCGGGCGCTCGCGCCGGGCCGCGCGGCTTGCCTTACCATCGCCGGCCGCGAACAGGGGAGAGCGCGCAAGGATGATCGTTCCAGCCTATTGGGCCGAGGCGCGGCTGCAGCACCGCAGCCATCGCCGCCAAGTCACCGTGCGCCGCTTCGGCTGGTCCGATTCGAGCCTGGCCGACGCCCAGGCGCACGCCGACGCGCGCGTGCAGGAGGCGTTGCAGCGCATCCTGGCCGGCGAGCCGCTGCCGCGGCGCGAACACCGCGTGGGTTACGGCGGCAGCGAAGGCCTGCCGATCCGCGAGGAGATCGTCGAACGCCACGGCGATGCGGTGATCACCCGCAACAGCTACGGCGCGCTCTGCCTCAACACGCCCGACGTGCTGTTCGCCGATGTCGACTTCGACGCCGAGCCCGGGGGCGCGCTGTCGTGGCGCGGCTTGCTGGCGGTGCTGGTCGCGGCGATCGCCGTGGGCGTGTGGAAGGGCTCGTTCGCGCTGTTCCTGGGCGTGCTGGTGGCCACGGTCGTCATCGCCACGATGGTGGTGCGGCGCCTGCGCCGGCGCGCCTACCAGGCCCAAGGCGGGCCGGAAGCGCGCGCCCGTGCGCGCATCGACGCCTTCATCGCCGCGCGTCCGGACTGGCGCCTGCGCCTGTACCGCACCCCGGCCGGCTTCCGCCTGATGGCCTTGCACCGCACGTTCGCGCCGCGCGAGGCGGAGGCGGCCGAGGCTTTTCGCGCGCTGGGCGCCGACGGCCGCTACGCCGCCATGTGCGTGGCCCAGAACTGTTTCCGCGCGCGCGTCAGCCCCAAGCCCTGGCGCATCGGCATCGCCCGCAAGATCGTGCCGCCCACCGCGGCCTGGTCGCAGGAACAGGCGCAGTTGCCCGCGCGGCTGGCCTGGCTGGTCGACTACGCGCAGGCGGCCCTGGGCTACGCCTCCTGCCGCTACGTCGCCGACTTCGGCGATGCGCCGCTGGACCCCAAAGCCGAAGCCCTGCGCGAACTGCACGACCTGCTGTGTCGCGCCGACGAGGCGCTGCCCATCGCCTGAAGCGGTGGCCTGGGCGGCGCGCCTCAGCGCGCGGCGATCACCCGGATTTCCATGCCCTGCCAGCGCACGGTCTGGCCGGCGTGGATCTTGCAGGTCTTGCGCAACTCGACCTGGCCGTCGACCGTGACTTCGCCGCTGGCGACGATGGCCTTGCCCTGGCCGCCGCTGCCGCACAGCCCGGCCAGCTTGAGCAGCTGGTTGAGTTCGACGTGATCGCGGTCGAGTTCGAAATCGATGGGGTTCATGGGCATCGTTGCGGGAATTCGCCGAGCAGGGTCGCAGCGCCGGCCGCCGCGCGCAAGCGCCGCCGGCGGAGTAACGTGGCGGCAGGCCCGGTCCGGGCGCCCCCAATGGAGTAAGCGATGAAGCAGGCCCGATACGAGCAGCGCGGCCCGGTGCCGCAGGACGTGATCGCCGCGGTCGAATCGGCCACGCCGGCGCCCGCGCCCGGGCAGGTGCTGGTGGAGGTGCTGGCCGCGCCGATCAATCCGTCCGACCTGCTGACCCTGACCGGCGAGTACGGTCTGCTGCCGCCGCTGCCGGCGGTGGGCGGCAACGAAGGCGTGGGCCGGGTGGCGGCGCTGGGCGAGGGAGTGAGTGCGCCGGCGATCGGAACCGTGGTGCTGCTGCCGCCCAGCGGCGGCAGCTGGAGTACGCACCTGCTGGCCGACCCGCGCGCCTTGCTGCCTTTGCCCGAAGCCGATCCGGTGCAGCTGTCGATGATCACGGTCAATCCGCCGACGGCGCGTTTGCTGCTGACCGAATTCGTCGACCTGCAGCCCGGCGACTGGGTGATCCAGAACGCGGCCAATTCGGCCGTGGGCGGGTACTTGGTGCAACTGGCCGCGCTGCGCGGCCTGCGCACGCTCAACGTGGTGCGGCGCGAGTCGGCGGTGGCCGGCGTGCGCGAGCTCGGCGGCGACGTGGTGCTGGTGGATGGCGACGATCTGTCGCGCCGCGTGCGCGAGGCCACGGACGGCGCGCCGGTGCGGCTGGGCATCGACGCGGTCGGCGGCGGCGCCACCGAGCGCCTGGCGCAGTCGCTGTCCGAGGGCGGGGTACTGGTCAACTACGGCGCGATGAGCGGCGAGGCCTGCGCGTTGTCGCCGGCGCAGTTGGTGTTCCGCGACATCGCCCTGCGCGGCTTCTGGCTGGCGCGCTGGTACCGTCTGGCGCCGATGGCGCAGCGGGTGGGGCTGTTGCAGGAGCTGGCGGGGTTGATCACGCAAGGCGCACTGCGCACGCGGGTGCAGGCGGTGTACGGCATCGACCGGATCAAGGACGCGGTGGCGGCCGCGGCGGCGGGCGAGCGCGAAGGCAAGATCGTACTGGTGCCGAATCAGACCTAAGCCACTGCCCAGCGCTGCCGGACCGCCATCCGCACCGCACAACTGCGACGAAGGCCGCGATCGCCCCTGTAGGCGCTGCGCAAGCTGCGACCGCGAATCCACAGTTACGACCAAGCCCTCGGTCGGCGTGGGGTCTGCTCTGACGCCTTGGGGTAGGAGCGGCGTAAGCCGCGATCAGCTCCGAACTCGCGAAGGTGTGTGGGTGTGCTGGTTGAAGCAACAGCAACAGCTTCCGTCCGCAAGCGGCCGGGTAACTTTCTTTTGATAAGCGTCAAAAGAAAGTAACCAAAGAAAAACGCTACACCAGAGCTCCCGTGCGAGATCGGAGTGGGCGCGGGGATTTTTCGATGGCACGTCCCTGTGCCAGCGAAAAACGGCGCACCTCCTGTGCGCCGCCCTCCGGGTCTTCTATTGGGGCTGCGAGTTCGGTGCCCGAGCGAGGGTCGAGAGCATTCGCTGCGCTCACCCCCTCACCCTAGCCCTCTCCCGCAGGCGGGAGAGGGAATGCATCCGACGCCGCTTTGCTTTAGCCCCTCTCCCGCTCGCGGGAGAGGGGTTGGGGTGAGGGCACGCGCAGCGACAACCTCGCGTCGCAACACGCGTCATCCATCCTCGATCCCCCCCCATCACGGCGGCAACCGCTCCCCCGCGCACAGCGCCCACTTCCGCTCCGGCGCCAGCCGCTTGATCGCATGCTCCGCTCGCTGCGCCGCGGACCGGTCGGGGTACTCGAAGCTGGCCAGCAGCCGCAGCGGCGGGTGGGCGCGGGTGTAGCGCGCGCCCTTGCCGGCGGCATGCTGGGCGTAGCGGCGCTGCACGTCCACGGCCACGCCGGTATAGACGCTGCCGCCGCGGCATTCGATCAGATAGACGTGCCAGACGCTCATGCCGCCAGGGTAGCCCGGGGCCGGCGAGCGCGGGAATCCGGATGAACATCACAACCCTACGCCAGCGCACGTCATTGCAGCGCCATCGTTCGCCTCCGACAATGGGTCTCCTTCCAGGAGAATCCGCTTGAGCGCCCCCGCCGAACCGTCCGTCGCCGCCCAACTGCGCCAGCTGTGCGCCCGCTACGCCCAACCGCACCTGGGCCGCGCGGTCTGGCAACTGATCAACACCCTGTTGCCGTTCGCCGCCTTGTGGGCCCTGATGGCCTGGAGCCTGGTCGGCGACTGGGGCTACGGCTGGACCCTGCTGCTGGCGCTGCCCACCGCGGGCCTGTACGTGCGTTTGTTCATCATCCAGCACGACTGCGGCCACGGCTCCTTCTTCGCCAGCCGCCATGCCAACGACACCGTCGGCCGCTGTCTGGGCCTGGTGACCCTGTTCCCCTACGGTTACTGGAAGAAGACCCACGCCGTGCACCACGGCACCTCGGGCAACCTGGACCGCCGCGAGATGGGCGACATCGAAACCCTGACCGTGGCCGAGTACCGCGCGCGCTCCTGGCTGGGCCGCATGAGCTACCGCCTCTACCGCAGCACGCCGGTGCTGCTGGGCATCGGCCCGGTCTACCAGTTCGTGCTCAAGCACCGCTTCCCGTTCGACCTGCCCTTCACCTGGAAGAAGGAGTGGGCGAGCGTGCTGCTCAACAACCTGACCCTGCTGCTGGCCTTCCTGGGCCTGGGCTTCGCGATCGGCTGGGGCACGGTGCTGATGGTGCACCTGCCGGTGGTGTTGATCGCCGGCGCCACCGGCGTGTGGCTGTTCTACGTGCAGCACACCTTCGAAGAAGCCTACTGGACGCGCAAGGACGACTGGAGCTCGCAGGAAGCGGCGATGGCCGGCAGCTCGTACTACGACCTGCCGCGGGTGATGCATTGGTTCACCGGCAACATCGGCTACCACCACATCCACCACCTCTCCAGCCGCATCCCCAACTACCGCTTGCGCGAGGCCTTCGAGTCCAGCGCGCTGCTGCAGTCCGCGCCGCGGCTGACCCTGTGGACCAGCCTGAAGTGCGCGCGGCTGAAGCTGTGGGACGAAGAGCTGCAGCGCATGGTCGGCTACCCCAAGCGCGTGCGCGCCCGCGCCTGAGCGCGCCCGGCCGCGGCGGCTCGCGCCGCGGCCTGAAGCAGGGGCCCGGGACACCCGGGGCCCCTGATCCATTCCCCCGCATCCGCTCTCCGCAGCATGCCGACGAACGGCGCTTGACTTGCCGCGATTTGTATTTAGCATTTTAGTTAAATAAACAAATAGCTAAATCCGAGGAGCAAGGCCATGATCGAAACCGCCGTCGTCACCCAGTTCAGCCTGCTGGCCTACCTGGCCATTTCCATCGCCATGACGATCTGGGTGGCCCGCACCCTGTCGCGCAACGGCGAGGTGTTCCTGGTCATGTGCTTCGGCCAGAACGAGACCCTGGCCCGCTCCACCAACCACCTGCTGGTGGTCGGCTTCTACCTGATCAACATCGGCTTCATCGCCCTGCGCCTGGACGGCTGGAACACCGACGCCCTGCTCGGCAATCCGGTGGCCCACGTGGGCAGCAAGATCGGCGTGTCGGTGCTGATGCTGGGCGCCATGCACTTCTTCAACATGCTGATGATCTCGCGCTACGGCCGCACGGTCGCCGGCTGGATGCGCGACCAGCGCTACGAGCAGGAAGTGGCGCAGGCCGCCGGCCGCGGCGCGCCGCCGCCGCTGCCGGGCTCGATGCGTTGAGGCGCATGCGCCGCACCGCAGCTGGCGTGAACCGGGCCGCGACGGGGACCTCCCCGCCGCGGCTGCGGCGTTCGCGCGCCCCGCGATTGCGGCCCCGGTCATCCGCCGCCCGCGCGCAGGGCTATCATGGGCTTGCGCTCGGCGCAGGCCTTTCCCGTTCGCTCCTTCGGTGCCCATCGCCATGATGCAGGACAAGATTTTCGAAGCTTTGGCGTCCAGCCCGCGGCGGCAGATCCTGGCCTACCTGTCGGAGCAGGAACTGCCGGCCGGCGACATCGCCGCGCGCTTCAACATGAGCGCTCCGGCGGTGTCGCGGCACCTGTCGGTGCTGGTCAACGCCGGCCTGATCAGCAGCGAGCGGCGCGGCCAGTACGTGGTCTACAAGCTGGTGCCCGACAACCTGGTCAACACCCTGACCCAGTTCGCGTTCGAGATCTGCCCGGTCGGCGGGCCGCTCAAGCGCGAAAGCCGGCGCGCCAAGAAAGCGGCCGGCTGAGCGCCGGCCGTTGGGGAAAGCGGCGGGGCAGGCGCCTCACTCGCGTTCGAAACGCAGCACCTCGTCCAGCGCCGCCTGCGCGCGGCGCAGGCTGTCGCCGGTAATCGCATCGTCCATCGCCCGGGCCAGGCGCGGCCGGCTGGGATGGCGCGACCAGCGATGGAACCAGGCCGTGGCCAGCAGGCCCGCCGCGCCGCCGGCCAGGCCGCCCCAGACCAGTCCCGGCACGCGCGCCAGCAGGTCCACGTCGCCCAGTCCGGCCAGGGTCATCAGCAGCGGCACCCACAGGAACCACCAGGGCAGGCCGGCGAACATGCCGGTGCGCACGTACAGGCGGCGCAGCCGCGCCAGTTGTTTCTGGATCTCCACCACCGGCGCGGCGTAATCGATCCTGCCGATCTGCCCCAGCACCACGCCCGCGCAGATCAGGGTGATCACGCCGTAAACGTGGATGACGATGCCGGCGACGATGGACGAGGGGTGTTGCGGCGCGCTCATCCACAGCAGCGAAGCCAGGGCCACGAAGGCCAGGCCGAAGGGAATCTGCAGCAACTGCCCCCAATACAGCGGGCGCAGGCTGCCGCGCGCCTGGTCCAGCTTGCGCTCGCGCAGCAGCTGCAGGTTGAGTGCGTTCTGGGTTTCCAGTTGCCGGTCCAGGCTCTGCCAGGCCAGCTTGAGATCGTCGAGTTCCATGGTGTGGCTGCTCATGTCGGTCGTCTATGGTCGGTAGCGGCGCTCAGGCCGTCAGGTCGTCGCGGATGCGTTGCTTGAGGCGGTTGATCTTGGTCGCCACGTTGGTTTCGCTGATGCCCAGCACCTCGGCGATCTCGCGGTAGCTGCGGTCTTCCAGGTACAGCAGGAGCAGGGCGCGGTTGAGCGGCTCCAGTTGCTGGATCACCCGGTGCAGGGCGCGCACGCGCTGCGCCGCTTCATGGTCGGCGCTGTCGTCGGCGAGGTCGTGCAGGTCTTCGTCCAGCGGCACCGCCAGGCGTTGGCGCGGGCCGTCGCTGCGTACGTAGGAGATCGCCACGTTCAAGGCGATGCGGTACATCCAGGTCGAGAACGGACGCTCGGGGTCGTAACCGGGATAGGCGCGCCACAGCTGCGCGGCGATCTCCTGGGCCAGGTCGGCGCGATCGTCCGCGTGCCGGCAATAGGTATGGCAGACCTTGAACACGATCTTGCGGTGCGCCTCCAGCAGCGCGCCGAAACGCTGCCGGACCTGCTCGCCTGCGGCCGTCCCTTGCCTGCCCACCTGTCCCCCCAACCGTTCCATGCCCGTATGCCGTAGTGTCTAGTCGAACACATGATTCGCGGCGGCGGGCGAATCCTCACACGGGGCCGGGCAGGGGCTCAGACCGGGGGCGCGGCCTCGGCGCGGTGGCGGTAGAAGTCCAGCAGCACCTGGCACTGGTTGCCCAGCAGCCAGCGCGCCAGCGGCGCGGCGTACCAGTCGAAGCCGGTGCTGACCCGGTAGCTCATGCTCACCTTCAGCTCGGTGCCGCCCTCGCGCGGGATCAAGGTGTAGGTGGTGTCGCGCAGGTCGAAGTATTCGCCGCCGATGCGCACGTGGTCGTCCAGCGCACCGGGCGGGACCGAATCCTCGTCGAAGGCGTACTGCCAGCGCACGTAGCGCTGCGGCTGCCAGTCGGTGGAGAGCTGGCGGAAATGGATGCCTTTGCCCATGCGCACCTCGCGCACCAGACCGCGCGCGTCCTCGTGGACCAGGCCCGACAGCGGCTTGGGCACGCCGATGCGGTAGCTCCAGGCCGCGTCGACCTCGTCGGGGCGGATCGCGTCGGCGCGCATCAGTTGCTGCCATACCGCTTGCGGGGTCGCGGCCACCGCGACCGTGCGTTCGACCTGCTCGATCCGGCCTTGCGGCTGCGGGTTTTCCAGCGCGCCCAGCACCAGGGGCAGGGCGAGGAAGCCATACAGCGGCGGCTTGGGCCGAGCGGTGAAGCGGAAGATCGCGCTCATCAGCAATCCGCCGGCACCGCCGATCAGGGTGAAGATCGGCGACGCCAGGATCGCGCAGATCGCACCTTCCCAGCCCATCACCATCGTGCCGATGATGAAGAACACATTGGCCAGCACGCCCAGGCCGAAATGCATGGCCCAGTGCTGCGGTCCGCGGCGTTGCGCCACATAGGCCGCGACCATGCCCACCACCAGCGGGGCCAGCAGCACGAACGACACCAGCATGGTCGCGTAAGCTTCGCCGGCCTTGGCGCTGAACACCCAACGCAGGCCCAGGCCGACCGCCACGCCGGCCACCAACGGCCACAGCCATTGGATCGGCGAACGCCGCGCGCGCGGTGCGGGCGCGTTCATGGCGTCACCGCCTGGCGCGGGGCGCGGCAGCAGGCACGTGGCGGCGGTTCGGGCAGGCGCCGCAGTTCCGGCCGCGGCGGCAGGTGTTCGGGCAGGCGCAGCCGGCTCACCCAGCCCAGTCGTTCCAGTCCGCGCAGCAGCCACCAGCCCGGATCCCATTCGCCCGGATACAGGCCCAGCCGCGCCGAACCGGGAAAGGCATGGTGGTTGTTGTGCCAGCACTCGCCCATGGTCAGCAGCGACACGAAACGCACATTGCGCCCCTGCACCGCGGCGCCGCGCACCTCGTGGTGCATGCAGCCGTGGTTGTGGGCGTAGTAGCCGATCAGCCAATGGCCGAACACGCCCGCGGTCACCCGCGCGCACACGCCCCAGAACACCCAGCCCCAGCCGCCCAGCGCGTAGAACAGCAGTGCCCAGGGCAGGTGCTGGGCCATCCAGGTGCTTTGCAGAAAGCGGTAGACGCGGTCCTGGGCGATGCGCGGTTCCAGCTCGATGCGCGGCGGCCGCGTCAGGCGCAGTTCGCAATGCAGCTGCCACCAGGCATCGGTGAGCGGCCCGCGCGCATGGGCCAGATAGTCGTGGCACTGCGGCAGCCGCTGCGCGTAATCGCGCAGATCGTGGGTGCGCACCAGCCCGATCGGGCCGGCCAGCCCCACTTGCACGCCGCAGTACACCAGCAGGTACTCCAGCCATTTGGGGCAGTCGTAGCTGTCGTGGATCAGCTTGCGATGCATGCCCAGCGAATGGCCGAGCAGCAGCACGGTGGCGGTGCTCGTTATGAACAACGCCAGTGCGCTCCAACTGAAAGTCAGCGCACTGCCGATGGTCGCGCCCAACGCCATCGCCGTGAACCACAGCGAGCGCACCGGCTCCCATACCACGCGTCCTTCGCTGACCGCGCGCACCGCAGCGCCGGCATCGGGCAGGGAACGCACGCGGTGTGTGTGCAAGCTGTCGGGCAGGGCGTGCATGGCGGCTCCTGGATCGTGATGGACAAGCCTTCGGAGGCCCGCGCCGGGACGCGAGCGCGGCTTGAATTCAATAATTAACTAATTTGCTAAATGCTTTATCGAGCCGAAGCCGCTGTCAAGTCTGCCCCGACCGGCGGTAGGCGTCCGCGGCCGTGCCCTCACCCCAACCCGCCCCGGGTGCAGTGCGAGCCAATGGCTCGCAAGCGCTGCCCCTCATCCTGTGAGCGGGAAGGGCTAGGGTGAGGGGGATGAGCGCAGCGCGCGAATGCTCTTGATCGCAAACGCCGTTACCGCCCTCGCGGTCCCAATCGGAAGACCCGAAGGGCGGCGCACAGGATGTGCGCCGTTTTTCGCTGGTGCAGGGATGCACCATCGAAAAATCACCGCGCCCGCCCCGACCTCGCCGCGCACGGCGTCGAAATAACACTGCCCTTCTCTTTGGTTACTTTCTCTTGGGCAAGCAAGAGAAAGTGACCCGCATGCGCAGCAGGCGGAAGCTGTTGCTGTTGCCTGTAAGAGCAACAGCCAAGGCAAATCCCCCTCAGTCTCCCTTTTCCAAAGGGGGAAGACACGCAAAGGGGGATAGGCAGGACGGAGCCGTCGCTCTAGCCCGGAACATCACTCTACAAAGTCGTACAACCGATAAATCCAAGACAACTCATAAGCCAACCCGAACACCACGAACCCCCGATGGAACCATTCCGAACGCGTACGCATCGCCACCAGGCACAGCACGACATAAACCGCGTTCCGCACCGGATACTCCGCGCCCATGCTGTCGAAGTACTCCCGCCCCTTGATCGCCGTATCGATGAAGTCGATCAGGAAACTCAGCGCCATGATCCCGAAGAACCACTGCCGCCGCGACAGAAAGTAGTCCTGCCAGCCCCGGTAATCGCCGATGTCGTCCGGGAACAACAGCGTGCACAGCAGGAACAGCACCACCACGTAGGCGATCAGGAAGGCATAGGCGGTGAAACTCCACGGGTGCAGATGGATCAGCCGGAACTCCCACCACCAGAAATGCGCGAGCAGAACGAACACCGAGATCGCCCAGCCCAGATGCACCCAGTAGATGCGCTCGCGGCCAGGGTGCTGGACGAAGCGCGCCATCCCCTTGAGCAGCGTGGTGATGGCCAGGCCGAGCACGATGCCCAGCAGGATGCGTACGTGGGTGAATTGCGGGTCCATGCGCAGGCTCCGTACCGGCCGGGCTGCCGCGGCCGCCGCCTCAGGATAAGCCGGCGCGGCGCCTGGAGCGCAGGCTCGGCCCAATGCTGCGATCATGTGGCATGAACCAGACTTCCGCCGTCCCCCCTTCCGATTTCGCCTCGCTGCCGCTGTCGCCGGCCCTGCTGCAGGGCGTGGCCGCGCTCGGCTACGAGCGCATGACCCCGATCCAGGCCCAGGGCCTGCCCGCGATCCTCGACGGTCGCGACCTGATCGCGCAGGCCCCCACCGGCAGCGGCAAGACCGCCGCTTTCGGCCTGGGCCTGCTGCAGCGGCTGGACCCGGGGCTGGGCCGTACCCAGGCGCTGGTGCTGTGCCCCACGCGCGAACTGGCCGATCAGGTCGGCCGGCAGCTGCGCAAGCTGGCCTACGCCATCGCCAACCTGAAGGTCTCGGTGCTGTGCGGCGGCATGCCGCTGGGCCCGCAGCTGGCCTCGCTGGAGCACGCGCCGCACATCGTGGTCGGCACGCCCGGCCGCATCCAGGAACTGCTGCGCAAGCAGGCGCTGCGCCTGGACGGCGTGAGCGTGCTGGTGCTGGACGAAGCCGACCGCATGCTGGACATGGGTTTCGAGGAACCGATCCGCGAGATCGTCGGCAAGACCCCGCGCACGCGCCAGAGCCTGCTGTTCTCGGCCACCTTCCCGGAGCCGATCCGCGCGCTGGCGGCCAAGATGCTGCGCGACCCGGTCGAAGTCACGGTCGAGGGCGGCGAGGCGCAGCCGCAGGTGGAGCAGCATTTCTACGAAGTGGAGCCGGCCAAGAAGACGCCGCTGCTGGCCGCGCTGCTGCTGGAGTTCCGCCCCGAGTCCTGCGTGGTGTTCTGCAACATGCGTCGCGACACCGAAGAGGTGGTGGGCTCGCTGAACCACTACGGCTTCGCCGCGCTGGCCCTGCACGGCGACATGGAACAGCGCGACCGCGACGAGGTGCTGGTGCGCTTCGCCAACCGCAGCTGCAGCGTGCTGGTGGCCAGCGACGTGGCCGCGCGCGGGCTGGACGTGCAGGACCTGGCGGCGGTGGTGAATTACGAGTTGCCCACCGATCCGGACGTGTACGTGCACCGCATCGGCCGCACCGGCCGCGCGGGTCGCGGCGGCGTGGCGCTGAGCCTGTGCGCGCCGCGCGAGGTCGCGCGCGCGCAGGCGTTGGAGGAGCGCCAGGGTCGGCCGTTGCGCTGGGAGCGCGCGAATCCGCTGGGCGGCAAGCCGCCGCAGGTGCCGCAGGCGCCGATGGCCACGCTGCGCATCGACGCCGGCCGCACCGACAAGCTGCGCCCCGGCGATGTGCTCGGCGCGCTGACCGGCGACGCCGGCCTCAAGGCCGACCAGGTCGGCAAGATCGACGTGTTTCCCACCCGCAGCTACGTGGCCGTGGCCCGCGCGCAGGCCGCGCAGGCCTTGGCGCGGCTGCGCGAGGGCAAGATCAAGGGGCGCAAGTTCCGGGTCCACCGGTTGTAAACGGCGACTGGGCGGAGCGTGCGTCTAAGCGGCTTTCACATCGCCGTCGTACAGTAAGCCCACCGCCGCCGGCCCCGCCGGGGCTCGGTCTACAGGCCCCATGATCAAACCGTCGACGCCGGACAACGAAAGCGAACGCCTGGCCGCGCTGCAGCGCTACGCCATCCTCGACACACCGCCGGAAACGGCCTTCGACGATCTGGTCGCCATCGCCGGCGCGATCTGCGCCACGCCGATGAGCACGGTGTCGCTGATCGACACCGACCGGCAGTGGTTCAAGGGCCGCCGCGGCATCGAGGCCGAGCAGACGCCGCGCGACCATGCCTTCTGCGCGCACGCGATCCTCGAACCGGAAAAGGTGATGGTGGTGCCCGACGCGCGCGACGATGCGCGCTTCAGCGACAACCCGCTGGTCACCGGCAATCCCAACATCCGTTTCTATGCCGGCGCGCCGCTGGTCACGCCCGACGGTTATGCGCTGGGCACCCTGTGCGTGCTCGACGACGAGCCGCGCGAGCTGGCGCCCTATCAGGTGCGCGCGCTGGAGGCGCTGTCGCGCCAGGTCAGCCATCTGCTGGAACTGCGCCGGGTCAGCCGCGAACTCAACCACCAACTGACCGAGCGCAACTGGTACGAACAGCAGCTCAAGCGCTACCAGCAGGAGCTGGAGGCGCAGAACGCCGATCTGACCGAGCAGACCCGCACCGATGCGCTGACGGGCCTGGCCAACCGGCGCGCGTTCAACGTCGCCTTGGAGCAGGCGTTGCAGGCCGGACGCGAGGTTGCGGTGGCGGTGGTCGACGTGGACCATTTCAAGGTGGTCAACGACGTGCACGGCCATGCCACCGGCGACGAAGTGCTGCGCGACGTGGCCGGCGTGTTGCGGGCGACCGGCGCGGCCAGCGGCCTGGTCGCGCGCTACGGCGGCGAGGAGTTCGTGTGGCTGATCTACGACCGCGCGCTGGCCGACGCCGCGTTGCAGTGCGAGTACCTGCGCCAGGCCGTGGCGCATGCCACGCAGACCCTGGCGGTCACCGTCAGCGTGGGCGTGGCGGTGGCGCAGGACGGCGACAGCGCCGAGCGCCTGTTCGCCCGCGCCGACCAGGCGCTGTACGCAGCCAAGCGCGGCGGACGCAACCGCGTGGTCGCGTCCGAGGACTAGCCGGGCGGCTTACTTGCCGTTGGCGCTGAAACGGCCGGGGCCGAGCAGGGCCAGGGCCAGGCCGGAGACCAGGAACATGGCCTGCAGTTCCAGCGCCCAGCCGCCCTGGCCGTTGAGGTCGTTGAGCTGGCCCATGTGGACCAGGAAGATCGCGAACAGCATGTTGATCGCGACCAGGGCGCCGCCCACGCGCGCATGCCAGCCCACGATCAACAGGATCGGCGCCAGCACCTCGCCCAGCAGCACGCCGTAGCCGAGGAAGCCGGGCAGGCCGCGCGACTCCACCAGATCCACGATCCCGCCCATGCCGCCGTTGAGCTTGGCGATGCCGTGCATCAGGATCAGCGCGCCCAGGACGATGCGCATGAACAGTCGGGCTAGGTCTTGCTGGGTGTTCGGGTCCATCGGGGTTCCTGGCGCGGATGGGTAACGGGACGATCCGAAGGATAGTCGGCGCGGGCGCCCGTGTCTGCGGGGAGCGCGATTGACCGGCCCGCGCGGGCATCGCCACAATCGCGCTACCTTCCTCCTAAGCGGTCCGCATGCGCATCGTTGTGGCGTTCTGGCTACTGGCCTCGATGGGAGCGGCCCAAGCCGCGCAGAGCCTGGACACCGTGATCGCGTCGGCGCAGGAGCGGGCCTACCGTTCCTCGCACGTCGATTGGCCGCAGGTGCGGGCGCAGGCCGAATCCATCGAGCGGACGCAGGGCGAAGATGCCGCCATCGCTTACGTGCTGCGCGCCCTGGGCGACAAGCACACGTTCTATCGGCCCCCCGCCGCCGCGGCGGTTGCAACGGTCGCACCGGCACGCCCCATCAGGGACCCCATGCCGGTGCCCGCGATCGCGGTCGCACGGCCGGCGCAGCAGGGCATCCCCGTGCTGCGGATCAACGCCTGGAGCGGACAGGACCAGCCGGCGGCGGCGCTGCGCGTGCGCGACGCCCTGATCGCCGCGCTCGCGCAATCCGACTGCGGCCTGATCCTGGATTTCTCGGCCAACACCGGCGGCAACATGTGGCCGATGGTGACCGGCCTGGCGCCGCTGTTGTCGCAAGGCAGGTTGGGGGCTTTCCGCGATGCGAAAGGCGTGGAGACCCCGATCGAGAATCGCGACGGCGCGATCTACTACGACGGCAACGCGCATTTCCTCAACCCGTCGCTAAGCCGTCTACCGCCGCGTTTGCCCAAGTCCATCGCCTTCGTCATCGGCCCGCGCACCGCGAGCTCGGGCGAGATCACGCCCATCCTGTTCCGCGGTCAGGCCGGCGTGCGCTACTTCGGTGCGCCCACGGCCGGTTATTCGACTGCGAACACCACGATCCGTTTGCCCAACGGCGGCCTGCTGGCGCTGACCACCGCCGCGACCGTGGATCGCAACGGCCAGGCCTATGAGCACGAGCTCGTGCCCGACGTACGCACCGAGGAACCGATCGCGCAGGCCGCGCAGTGGGTGGCGGCGCAATGCCGGCGCTGATGGTGTGGCGAGCCGGAGCGGCCTGAGCGTGCAGACCCGCATGCGTCGGACAAGGACGTCAGGCGTGGGCACGAGCTGGGCGCTGTGGCTGATCGCGCCAGGTCGGCGCGCGGCCGCTGAGGGTCTGGACACGCGGCTGGATGGAGCACCCGCTGCCAGTTCTGGCGAGCGATGAAACCGGCGCATGGATTGCCTTCGCTTTGGGGTAGGAGCGGCGTGAGCCGCGACTGCGCAGTTGGCCGAAGCATGGCGGTCGCGGCTCACGCCGCTGCTACCCCAAGGCAACGGCTTTGGTCGTACAGGAAGCGCGCCTACTCGGACAACTGCTTGGCTTCCGCCGTACCCAGCAGCTCCGGCTGCGAAACCGCGCGCGGCCGGCTGATCAGCGGATGCACGAACACCGCCGACAGGATGATCGCCACGCCCACGTAGAACAGCGCGCTCAGCTCACGCTGCTCGCCGAGCAAGGCGATCGCCAGCACGATCGCGTACACCGGCTCCAGGTTGATCGCCAACTGCGCCGCGAACGCGGTCATGTGCCGCAACGCCACCAGCGACAGCGCGAACGGCAGCAGGGTGCAGGCCAGCGACAGGGTCACCAGCAGGGCCGCGTCGTGCGCGTCGGGCAGGATCAGCAGCGGCCCGGCGAAGGCGGGGAAGATCAGCGGCATCAGCGGCGCGAGCAGGGTCAGCGCCAGGGTGCCGGCGCCCAGCTCCAGCGCGGTCACGGTCAACGGATCGCCGTGTTCGACCAGGCGCTTGTTGAGCGAGGAGAACAGCGCCACCAGCAGCGCCGAGACCGCGCCCACCACGATCCCCAAGCGCATGCCGGCGGGCACGCCGCCCACCACCAGGGCCACGCCCGGCAGCACCGCGATGCCCAGCGCCAGTTCGCGCTTGGAGAAGCGGCGCCGCGCCAGCTTGGGTTCGATCAGGGCGGTGAACACCGTGGCCAGCGCGATGCAGGTCGCGGCCACCGAGGCGTTGGCCAGCTTGATCGCGCCGTAGAAGGTCAGCCAGTGCAGCGCCACCAGCACGCCGATGCCGGCGTAGGACCAGCGCAGCCGCGCCGGCATCGCGCGCAAGCCGCGCCAGACCTTGGGCAGCAGCGCCAGCGCCGCGACCACGATCAGCATGCGCCACCACACCAGCGGCAGCGCGGGCAGGGTGATCAGCTTGCCCAGGATCGCGGTGCAGCCCCACAGCAGCACGCAGAAGTGGATCTGGAACTGGGCCTTGGCGGTGGGACTCATCGGCATCGGCAGGTGGGGGTCGGTAACGGATCGGGATTATCGCGGGCCTGGGCGGCGGCCGGCCGGGGCATGGCCCGGACCCGGCCGCCCGTCGCAAATCTTTAGCAAAATTTTCACATTCGGCGTCCATACGGCCAGGAATCCCCTTAGGCTAGGCCACCAAGTCCATACCTGGGGAGAGGGGAATGAGGCAGCACCGCACGCGTTTGTTCCGCGCCGTCCGTGGCGCGTTGTGGCTGGCCGGCGGGCTCGCCGTGGCCGTGCCGGCTCTGGCCC
This sequence comes from Lysobacter silvisoli, assembly GCF_003382365.1. Lineage (NCBI taxonomy): Bacteria > Pseudomonadati > Pseudomonadota > Gammaproteobacteria > Lysobacterales > Lysobacteraceae > Lysobacter > Lysobacter silvisoli. The sequence goes on from NZ_QTSU01000001.1 coordinate 181,107, forward strand.
AGGAGGCGCAGGCTCCGCAGGAGCAGCCGGCTCCCGAGCAGTCGTCCAGCCAAGCCACCACCTTGGAAACCGTGTCCGTGCTGGGTTCGCGCCGCAGCCAACGCTCGTCCGATACCGCTTCGATCTCGCCGGTGGACGTGCTGCCGATGGCGCAGGCCACCGAAGAGGGCGCCCAGTTCGACCTGGCGCAGTCGCTGCAGTACGCCGCGCCTTCGTTCAACTCCACCCGCCAGACCGGCGCCGACGGCGCCGACCTGATCGACTCGGCCGCGTTGCGCGGACTGGGTTCGGACCAGACCCTGGTCCTGGTCAACGGCAAGCGCCACCACACCACCGCCCTGGTCAACCTGTTCGGCGCGCGCAACCGCGGCAACACCGGCACCGACCTCAACACCATCCCGCTGATGGCGATCGACAGCGTCGAGATCCTGCGCGACGGTGCCGCCGCGCAGTACGGCTCCGACGCCATCGCCGGCGTGATGAACATCGGCCTGAAGAAGCGCAAGGGCTGCGAGGCGGTGGCCGGCTGGGGCCAGTATTCGCGCGGCGACGGCGAGAATTGGCTGGCGTCGGGCTATTGCGGCGTGGGCCTGGGCAGCGACGGCGTGCTCGGCATCACCCTGGAGTACCAGGACCGCGGCCGTTCCGACCGCTCCGAGCCCAAGGGCAGCCCGCGCATCATCGGCGACTCCAAGATCCGCAACCAGACCCTGTTCCTCAACGGCGAGAAGCCGCTGACCGAGAACGCCACGCTGTACTTCGTCGCCGGCCTGCAGAACCGCGATGCGTCCTCGGCCGCGTTCGCGCGCGAAGGCATCGGCTCGGAGGACATTCCCTCGCGCAACTCCGCGGCCATGTACCCCGACGGCTTCGTGCCCTTCATCGACGGCGATCTGGAAGACCGTTTCGGCACCCTGGGCGTGCGCTGGAGCATGGGCGAGTGGCAGGCCGATCTGTCGGCCACCCACGGCCACAACGAGCTGCGCTACGACATCAACCACACGCTCAACGCGTCGATCGCCAACCTGGACCTGCTCAACGGCGGTCGCGGCGTCAGCGCGTCCAGCTTCGATGCCGGCGGCTTCTCGTTCCGCCAGAACACCTACAACTTCGACGTCAGCCGCTACTTCGACGGCGTGTTCAACGGCTTCAACCTGGCCTTCGGCGCCGAGCGCCGCGACGAGCGCTACACCATCTACGCCGGCGAGCCGGGCTCCTACATCGACGCCGACGGCGTGGGCACCGGCGGCAATGCCGGCAGCCAGGGCTTCCCGGGCTTCCAGCCCGGCGACGCCGGCAGCCACGAGCGCGACAGCTGGGCCGCCTACCTGGACCTGGAGGCGGATTTCACCGACCGCCTGACCGCCGGCTTCGCCCTGCGTTACGAGGACTACAGCGACTTCGGCGACACCCTCACCGGCAAGCTCGCCGCCGGCTTCCGCGCCACCGACACGCTGATGCTGCGCGCCTCGGCCAGCACCGGCTTCCGCGCGCCGTCGCTGCAGCAGAAGTATTTCTCGTCCACCATCACCGACTTCATCAACGGCGAGCCGGTGGACGTGGTGATCGCGCCCAACGGCGGCACCATCGCCGACGCCGCCGGCCTGCCGTTGCTGCAGGACGAGACCTCGAAGAACTACACCCTGGGCCTGACCTGGTCGCCGACGGCGAACACCTCGTTCACCCTGGACGCCTACCGCATCAACATCGACGACCGCATCGTGCTCAGCGGCCGCTTCGACACCAGCGACCCCAGCATCGGCCCGATCCTGCAGGCGCTGGGCGTGGGCCAGGCGCAGTTCTTCGTCAACTCGGTGGACACCAAGACCGAAGGCCTGGACCTGACCTTCAACCACGAGGCCGACTGGGCCGGCGGCAAGCTGGGCACCTTCGTCGCCGTGAACCTCAACCGCACCAAGGTCACCGGCATCCACGCGCCGCCGGCCCTGGTCGGGCGCGAGGACGTGCTGCTGTCCGAGCGCGAGCGCTTGTTCATCGAGCAGGGCGCGCCGCGTTCCAAGGCCATCGTCGGCTTCGACTACAGCCGCGGTGCCTGGGAAGGCGACCTGAAGGTGATCTACTTCGGCCCGCAGACCCTGGGCACCTTCTCCGGCACCGCCGCCGGCGTGCCCAACGCGCGCTACGAGGCCAAGACCTCGGCCGATCTCAGCGTGACCTACGCCTTCAGCGAGAACACCAAGCTCACCGTCGGCGGCGCCAACATCTTCGACGTCAAGCCGACCCGGCAGGACCCGAACGAGACCGACAACGGCCACGTATTCGACAGCGTGCAGTTCGGCCTGAACGGCGCGGCCTACTTCGTGCGCGTCTGGCACCGCTTCTGAGCGAAGGTGCCCGCCTCCGGCCTGGCGCCGGAGGCGGTACGCGGATGAGCGACTACCTGGACTACCTGCGCGAACTGATGACCGGCTTCGGCACGGTCACGGTGCGGCGCATGTTCGGCGGCCACGGCCTGTACCGCGACGGCGTGTTCTTCGCCGTGGTCGACGACGACACGCTCTACCTCAAGACCGACGAACTCAACCGCGCGCGCTTCGAAGCCGCGGGTTGCGTACCCTTCGCCTTTCCCAAGCAGGGTGAGCTCGTCGTAACCAGCTACTGGTCGGTACCGGAGTCGGCCCTGGATTCGGCCGACGACTTACGGCCCTGGCTGGATTTGGCGTACGCAGCCGCGTTGCGCAAGGCCAAGGCGCCGGCGAAGCGGGGGAAGCGCGGGAGCTGATCGCGAGGCCGGGCTTTGGTATCGGCGCGATTTGTCATTTCGCGTGCCCTCACCCCAACCCGCACCCCGGCCCGACCGCATAGCGGTCGGGCGTTCGGTACAGCGCGAGCCAGTGGCTCGCAAGCGCTGCCCCTCACCCCGCAAGCGGGAGAGGGGCTAAAAGCGGCGGCGTCGGATTTGTCCCCTCTCCCGTTTACGGGAGAGGGCTAGGGTGAGGGGATGAGCGCAGCGAATGCTCTTGATCCTCGCTCGGGCACCGAACTCGCCATGCCCAATAGAAGACCCGTAGAGCCTGCCCCCGCGAAGGCGGGGGGCGGCGCACAGGAGGTGCGCCGTTTTTCGCTGGCACAGGATGTGCCATCGAAAAATCCCCGCGCCAACTCCGCTCTCGCACGGGAGCTCTGGTGTAGCGTTTTGGTTACTTTCTTTTGACGCTTATCAAAAGAAAGTAACCCGGCCGCTTGCGGACGGAAGCTTTTGCTGTTGCTTGAAGGCAAAAGCAAATCCCCCTCAATCCCCCTTTGTCAAAGGGGGAAGACAAGCAAAGGCGGAAGCAGGCGGCGAAGGTTGCGACGTGGGTGAGGATTCGCGGTCGCAGCTTGCGCAGCTCCTACAGGGGCAATCGCAGCATTCGTCGTAGTGGCAGATTCGCGGTCGCGGCTTACGCCGCTGCTACCCCAAGGCGGATCAGTCTTTCTCTACGGACAGCAGCCAATCCAGGAACAACTGAGCCGAGGCGCGCAGGCGGCGGTGCGCGGGGTAGACGATGTAATAGCCCCAGCGCGCCTTCACCGATGGGCCCGGCAGCCGGCACAGCTGCCCCGATTGCAGATAGGGCACCGCCACCTGCTCGCGCGCCAGCGCCGCGCCCAGCCCGTGCACCGCCGCGTTGAGCGCGTCGGTGGTGTCGCTGAAGGTGTAGCGTTCGTCCAGCTTGACCCCGTGCACCTCCGCCGCGCGGAACCAATCGTGCCAACCCTGGCGCGCGTGGTCCGAGATCAACGGCAGCCGCGCGATGTCGGCAGCCTCGCGCATGGTGTCCATCCCGGCCATGCGCGGCGAGGCCACCGGGAACAAGTAATCGTCCATCAGATGGTGCGCGGTCAGGCCCGGCCAATGGCCGGGGCCGTGGCGGATGCCCAGGTCCGGTCCGCCGTCGTCGAAGCGGGTCAGCGCGATCTCGGTGTCCACGCTCAGGCGCAGCTGCGGGTGCAGCGCGACGAAGGCGGGCAGGCGCGGCATCAGCCAGGTGTAGGCCAGCGAGTGCAGGGTGGTGATGCGGACCCGGTCGTGCTCGATGCGCGCCGCGCGCAGGCTGCGCAGCACGCCTTCCATGTCGGCCATGGCCGAGCCGGCGGCGTCGGCCAGCTGCCGGCCCTCGGCGGTCAGCGACACGCCGCGTGCATGGCGCTGGAACAGGCTGACTTCCAGCCGCGCCTCCAGCTTGCGCACGTGGTGGCTGACCGCGCTGGCGGTCAGGTGCAGCTCTTCGGCGGCGTGGGCGAAATTCTGGTGGCGGGCGGCGGCTTCGAACGCCGCCAGCGCCGGCAGCCAGTCGGAACGCAGGGCCATGGCGAGCCTCGGATGAGTCGCAAACAAGGTTTGTGGCTGACCGCGAAAGTATGCGCTTGTGGGCCCTGAAGATGCGAGGAAAATAGGCCCAGGCAGAAATCTGGCTGTTGCCGACGACCGGCTCGGGCCGTGGCCCGCGCCGCAGCGATCCGCCCCCCTCACCGCACCCGCACCCCACGCGAGTCCCTCATGTCCTCCATCGATCCCTCCGTGCCCTTGTCGACGCCCGCCGCCCGCGCCTGGCTCAACCCGCTGGAACTGTGCGTGCTCGGCGCGATCTGGGGCGCCTCGTTCCTGTTCATGCGCGTGGCCGCCAACGACTTCGGCCCGATGCCGCTGGTGGAAGTGCGGCTGGGCCTGGGCGCCCTGGTGCTGCTGCCGTTCCTGTGGCGCGCGCGCGCGCAGTTCCCGGCCAGGCTGTGGCCGAAGATCGCGCTGATCGGCGCGATCAACTCGGCGGTGCCCTTCATGCTGTTCGCCTGGGCCGCGCAGCGCGCGCCGGCCGGCATCGGCGCGATCGCCAACGCCATGACCGTGCTGTTCACCGCCCTGGTCGGCTTCCTGTTCTTCGGCGAGAAGATCGGCGCGCGCCGCAGCATGGCGCTGCTGGTCGGTTTCGCCGGCGTGGTGGTGCTGGCCAGCGGCAAGACCGCCGGCGCCAGCGTGAGCTGGGCGGTGGCGGCCGGCGCGGGCGCGGCCTTCCTCTACGGCATCGGCATCAACCTGGTGCGCCGCCACCTGACCGGCCTGCCTCCGGCGGCGGTGGCCTCGGCCACGCTGGGCGCGGCGGCGTTGCTGACCCTGCCGTTCGCGTTGGCGCAGTGGCCCAGCGAGCCGATCCCGGCCAAGTCCTGGTTCTCGGCGGCTATGCTCGGTGTGCTCTGCACCGGCGCGGCCTTCGTCATGTACTACCGCCTGATCGCGCGCATCGGCGCCAACCGCGCCTCCACCGTGACCTACCTGATCCCGGTGTTCGGCGTGGCCTGGGCCTGGTTGCTGCTGGACGAGCCGCTGACCGTGACCATGGGCATCGCCGGCGCGATGATCCTGGGCAGCGTGGCGCTGAGCCAGCGCGCGGGCCGCTGAGGAGCACGCACATGGCCGACAGCAACCCCGCACAGCAGCACCGCGTGCGCTTCGACTTCGATTTCGAATTCACCAACGGCGGCGGCATACAGGGCCAGGACTTCCGCCTGGACATCGACGGCGACGACATCGACGACGCGGCGCTGGTGGACTACATCGTGCGCGACCTGCGCCTGCTCATGGTCGGCCGCGCGCGCATCCTCAACAAGGCCATCATCGTCGAAGCGCACAAGCGCAAGGCCGATGCCGACGAGCCGGGCCGGCGGATCTACGTGGATCTCAGCCACACCATCGAGGACGGCCTGGTCACCTACCCGGGGTTGCCGGCGGCGCGCATCTGCGACTACCTCAGCCGCGAGGACTCGCGCGCGCTGTACGCGCCGGGCACCGAATTCCAGATCGCGCGCATCGACATGGTCGCCAACACCGGCACCTACCTGGACTGTCCGTTCCATCGCTACCACGACGGCGCCGACCTGGCCCAGCTCAAACCCGAGGACTGCGCCGACCTGGACGGCATCGTGGTGCGCGCCGATCACCGTCAGGTCCAGGCCATCGACGCGTCCTGGTTCCGCGACAAGGAACTGCGTGGGCGCGCGGTGCTGGTGCACACCGGCTGGGACGCGCACTGGGCCAGCCCGGACTATGCCACCGGCCATCCGTTCCTGACCGAGGACGCGGCGCTGTACCTGCGCGACTGCGGCGTGCGCCTGGTCGGCATCGACTCGATGAACATCGACGACACCCGCGGCAAGGCGCGGCCGGTGCACAGCGCGCTGCTGGGCGCGGGCATCCTGATCGTCGAGCACCTGCGCAATCTGTCGGCGCTGCCCGACGAGGGCTTCGCCTTCAGCGCGGTGCCGCCCAAGCTGCGCGGCGTAGGCACCTTCCCGGTCCGCGCGATGGCCAAGCTGCGCTAAACGCCGCTACCCGCCCCCCCTTGAAAGCCCAATCCAATTCCCCCTTTGAAAAAAAAGGGGGCTAGGGGGATTTGCTGTTGCTCCCCCTCAATCCCGCAAATACTCCTGCAACGCCGCAATCGCCAACCGTACCTTGGCCGGCTGCGAATCGCGTTGCGCGGTCACCGCGTACACCCCGAGCGGCGCCATCGCCCATTCCGGCAGCACCGTCAGAGCACGGCCTTCTGCCAGTAGCGGCGCGGCATCGGGTTCGGGCAGGCGGACGATGCCCAGGCCCTGCAGCATCATCTGCTTCAGCGCCTCGGCGCTGTTGCCGACGATGCGACCGCCCACACGCACGCGCCGCGCGGGTTCGCCGGCGCGGTGCAGCTCCACGTACTCGGGGCGGTTCATCACGCTCAGGATCAGCATGGGGTGCTGACCCAGCTCCTCGGGCGTGCGCGGCAGCCCGTGCGCCTGCGCGTAGGCGGGCGCGGCCAGCAGCAGGTGGCGCCATTCGGCCAGGCGGCGCGCGATCAGGTTGGAGTCCGGCAGCGAACCCACGCGCACCGCCAGGTCGATGCGCTCGCCGATCAGGTCGATCTGGCGGTCCTCGGCGAACAGGCGCAGCGACAGCGCCGGGTGCGCGCGCAGCAGCGGCGCCAGCGCAGCAGCCAGGTGGCTGGCGAAACCCACCGGCACCGCGATGCGCAACTCGCCGCGCGGCTCGTCGCGCAGGTCGCCCAGCCGCCGTTCGGCCGCGCGCGCCGCGTGCAGCATGGCCGCGCAGTCCTCGTAGTAGGCCTGGCCGGCCTCGGTGGTGGTGAGCTTGCGGGTGGAGCGGTGCAGCAGGGCCACCCCGGTCTCGGCCTCCAGCCGGCGCAGCTGCTGGCTGACCGCCGAGGGGGTCATGTCCAGCTCGCGCGCGGCCGAGCTCATCGAGCCCAGCTCGACCACGCGGGCGTACAGAGCCATACGCTTGAGGCGGTCTATTGTGTAGTCCAGCTTCATGGTCCTGGCCTGGATACGGGTCTTATCGCCGGATATTGCAGTGCCGATACTAGCTGCATTCCCCAGCAACGGAGCAAACCCCATGCATATCGCCCTGATCGGCGCCAGCGGCTACATCGGCTCGGCGCTGCGCGAAGAAGCCCTGTCGCGCGGCCACCGCGTCACCGCCCTGGTCGGCAACCCGGACAAGCTGGCGCCCGCCGCCGGCCTGACCGTGGCCGCCGCCGACGCCCTCGACGCCCAGCGCCTGAGCGCGCAACTGGCCGGCCACGACGCCGTGATCAGCGCTTTCAGCGGCCATGCCCAGGACGACGTGCGCGGTTACTACAACCGCGGCATCGCCGCCATAGTCGAAGCCACCAAGCTGGCCGGCGTACCGCGCCTGCTGATGGTCGGCGGCGCCGGGAGCCTGGAAGTGGCGCCGGGCGTGCAGCTGGTGGACACGCCCGAATTCCCCGAGCAATACAAGGCCACCGCGCTGGGCGCGCGCGACACCCTGGAACGCCTGCGCGGCGAGACCGCGCTGGACTGGACCCTGTTGAGCCCGGCCGCGCTGATCTCCCCCGGCGAACGCAGCGGCCGCTTCCGCCTGGGCGGCGACCAGTTGCTGGTGGACGAGCAGGGCCGCAGCGCGATTTCGGTGCAGGACTATGCGGTGGCGATGATCGACGAACTGGAGCATCCGGCGCATACGCGGCGGCGGTTCACCGTGGCGTACTGAGCCGCCGCGACGCGGGCGCCACGCCTGCCCGCGTCGCCTGGTACCGGCATCGGCTAGGCTGTGGCCATCGCACAGTCGGGCCGGTGCCGGGCACCGGTGGGGGAGCATGAGGATTCGGATCGTCGCCGCGGCGCTGGCCGCCGGCTTCCTCTGCGGGCCGTCGACGGCCGCCGCGGCGGATTTGGATTGCGACCGTCTGGGCGCCCAAGCCACCGAGGCCGAGCGTTGGCGCCGCCCCTTGCTGCAACGTAGCTATGAACGCCGCCGTGCCGCGGGCCTGGCGTTGGCCGAATGCGCCTACCGCACGCAGGCCGATCGCGCCTTGAGCGCGGCCATCGACGACCGCCGCTTCGCCCGGCTCACGCCGGAGCAGCGGCGCCTGACCTTGTCGACGGCGGCGATGAACGCCTGGCGGCTGGAACAGCTCGAGCGCGCCCGCGACCGGTACATGCGCGCCTTGGCCGCCGATCCGCACGATCCGGACGACTGGTACCGCCTGTCCATCCTGGAGCGCGTGCGCGGTCAGAACGACGTGTCCGCCGAGGTCCTGCTGCACCTGATCGAAACCTGGCCGGAGCTGCTGGACCGGCTCGACGATCAGCACGTGTTCGGTCTGATTCACGGGTTGGCGCCGGAGTCGCGCAGGCGTCTGGACCTGCTGCAGGCCTTGTTCGACGCCAACTGGAACCGCGCCGGCAAAGGCGCCGACCCGGCCTGGTACGAGTTGGCGCTGATGCGCATCGTGCGCGGCGAACCCGAGGCGGCGCGCGCGGCGATCCGCCGCATCGATACGCCGGGCGAGCTGATCAAGTTGCGCGCCGACCGCCGCTTCGACGGCCTGGTGGACCGCGATGCGGCCGCGTTCGACGTAGGCCAGGCCGCGCAGCGCCAGATCGACCGCTACCGCGTGCTGGCGCAGTCCCAGCCGGATTCGCTGGAACTGCGTATGGAGCTGAGCTATGCGCTACTCAGCGCCGGCCGCGAGCAGGAAGCCTTGGCCTATTCCAATCAAGTGCTGGCGGCCATTGCCGAAGCGCCTGCCGACGCTCCGGCATTTGCCGACCTGGGCGACGAAGTGTGGTTGATGAACAATCGTGCCATCGCCCTGCGCCGCCTGGGCCAGACCGACGAAGCCCTGCTGGAGCTGCAGCGTGCCAGCCGCTATCGCGAAAGCGGCAGCATCAATGTCAGCCAGGCCCTGAACCTGGGCGGCTACTACGCCGCGCTGGGGCGCGCCGACGAAGCGCTGGCCGCAGCGGCGCGCGCCGGCGACGACATCAGCGGCTACGGCCGCATGGTGCAGGCCCAGGTGCAGCTGCGCGGCGCCGTGCTCAAAGGCGACCGGGCCGGCGCACAGCGCGCGCTGGACTACCTGCGCGAACATCGCGCCGATGCGCATACGCTGTGGTTGGAAGCGTTGCTGCAAGCCGCGCGCGTGGATGAGGCGCAAACCGCGTTGCTGGAGCTGCTGGCCTCGCCCACCGAACGCAGCGACGCGCTGGCCTGGCTGCAACGCTACCGCGAAGCGCCCGTGCTGCCCGGCGACCGCGAATGGCTGGCGCGCAAGGCCGAGCTGTTATCGCGTGCAGGCGGCGGTGGCGCAGGTCGGCCGCATCGAGCCTTATCCGATCTACGCGGCCAACGAGCTGTAGCGTCGCGGCGCTGGCGCGCTGGCATACTGCGGGGCCGTCCGCCGCACCGGAGCCCCGCATGCACGGCCCCGATCCCAGCGACCCGCACCCCATGCGCGGCTTCCCGCAGATCTGCTACATCCGCAACACCATCGATAATCCGCAGATCCAGGTCGGCGAGTACACCTACTACGACGATCCCGAGGATTCGGAAGGTTTCGAGCGCAACGTGCTCTACCTGTTCCCGTTCATCGGCGACAAGCTGGTGATAGGCCGCTATTGCGCGATCGCGCGCGGCGCGACCTTCGTGATGAACGGCGCCAACCATCGCATGTCGGGTTTTTCCACCTATCCGTTCAACATCTTCGGCAACGGCTGGGAGCGCATCACGCCGCTGCCGGAGGAACTGCCTTACAAGGGCGACACGGTGGTCGGCAACGACGTATGGATCGGCTACCAGGCCATGCTGATGCCGGGCGTGCGCGTGGGCGACGGCGCCATCGTGGCCGCGCGCTCGGTGGTGGCCTCGGACGTGCCGCCGTACGCGGTCGTGGCAGGCAATCCGGCGCGGGTGCTGCGCATGCGCTACGACGAGGAGCAGGTGCGGCGGCTGCAGCGGATCGCGTGGTGGGATTGGGACGCCGACAAGGTCAGCCGTCATCTGGAACTGATCGTCGGCGGCGACCTGGACGCGCTGGAAGCCGCGCGCTGATCAGCCCGCTTCCGGATCAGCCCGCCTCGGCGGGCGGCGCGGCGGCCTGGCGCGTTTGCGCGCGCGCCAGGCTGGCGCCGGTGTAGGCCCAGGTCAGCGCGATCGCCACGCCGATCAGCATCGCCAGCGCCGGGTGCTGGGCCAGTGCGTCCAGGCCTGCCTTGACCCAGCCGCTGACCGCGTCGGCGCCGCGGTAGACCACCGAATCGATGAAGTTCTTGGCCTTGTACTTGGCCTGCGCCGGCACCGAGGTGAACAGCATCTCGCGCCCCGGCCGCACCAGTGCGTATTCGCCGGCGCGGCGCACCACCATGACCACGGCCAGCACCGCGAACACCGGCGACAGCGCCAGCCACAGGAAGCCGCCGGCGATCACCAGCGGCACCGCCACCAGCAACACGCCCACGCCCAGGCGCTGGGCGATGCGCCCGGTGAAGAACAGCTGGGTCAGCAGGGCCAGGCTTTGCACGATCACGTCGATGGTGCCGAACACCTGGGTCTGGGTGGTGCGGTCGGGGAAGTGCGCTTCCACCAGCCGTGCCTGCTCGAAATACAGGAAGGTGGTGACGCTGGCCAGCAGCAGCACGAAGGCGGCGATGCCGAGCAGGTAGGGCGAGCGCAGCACGTCGGAGAAGCCGGCGAAGGGGCTGCCGCCCAGCGGCCGCGCGCGTGCCGGCGCGCTGGCCTGCACCGGCGTGGGGTGCGCATCGCGCCAGCGCTGCAGCCACTGCGCCGCGGCGATGGCCGACAGCAGCAGCGCCGCCGACAGCCACAGCAGGCCGGCATGGCCGATGCGGCCGACCAGGGCCACACCCAGCAGCGGCCCGACCAGGCCGCCGACGCTGGCGCCGGAGGCCATCAGGGCGAAGGTGCGCTTGGCCTGCGCGGTGGGGAACAGATCGGCCAGCACGCTCCAGCCCACCGAGATCGCGATCAGGTTGAACACCGAGAGCCAGATGTAGAAGCCGCGCGCGAACCACAGATTGTCGGGCAGCCAGTGGAAGCCCAGGGCGAAGCCGGCCAGGTTGAGAGCGAAGAAGCCATAAGTCCACGGCAGCACGCGCCGCCGCGGCACGCGCGCGGCCAACCAACCGAACAGCGGCATCGCCGCCAGGGTGGCGACGAAGGTGCCGGTGAACAGCCATTGCAGGTTGTCCACGCCGCCGGCCACGCCCATGGTCTCGCGCACCGGGCGCAGCATGAAGTAGCCGGCGAACAGCAGGAAGAACATCAGCACGCCGGCCAGCGCCGGCGCGGCCTCGCTTGGCTCCACGCCGAACAGGCGCGCCAGTCCGCGCTGGGCCAGGCTCATGCGCGACTCAACCGACGGCCGCGATCAGCGCATCGCGCTGGCGCCGGTCGAGCAGGGCGCCGACGCCGGCCTTGAGGTTGTCGGTCTGGTTCTTGGGCTTGGAGGTGGCGGGAATCACCACGGTCACCGCCGGCTCGCTGAGCACGAACTTCAGGAACAGTTGCGCCCACGAATCGGCACCGACTTCGGCCGCCCACTCGGGCACCGGCTTGTCGCGCACCTGCGCGAACAGACGCCCGTCCTCAAAGGCGCGATTGATCATCACCGCGATGCCCAGTTCGCGCGCGAGCGGGAAGATCTCGCGCTCGGCGCCGCGCGAGACCGGCGAATAGTTGATCTGGACGAAGTCGGGCTTGAGCGCGCGCATGTCCTGGGCCAACTGCGCCTGCGAGTCCTCGCGGTAATGGGTGAGGCCGACGTAACGCACCTTGCCCTGCTGCTTGAGTTCGCGCGCCAGCGCCAGCTGGGTCTGGGTGTCGCGCAGGTTATGCACCTGCAGCAGGTCGATGCGCTCGCTCTTCAGCCGCTGCTGCGACTGCGCGAACTGGGCCAGGCCTTCCTCGCGGCCGCTCACGCCGGACAGCTTGGTGGCCAGGAACAGCTTGGGCCGCAGCTGAGCCTCGGCGACCAGATCGCCGAGCACGTCCTCGGCGCTGGAATAGGTGGGTGCGGTGTCGATCACCGTGGCGCCGGCATCGACGAAGCGGCGCAGCACTTCGCGCAGCGGATCGCGCGCCTGCGCGCCGTCGCCGACCTCGAAGCTGCCCGAGGTACCCATGCCGATGACTGGAATCTGTTCGCCGCTGCTGGGAATGGCGCGGCGCAGCAGGGTGCCCCGGAACGGTGGCTCGTCCACCCGGGCGCCGGCGGGTTTGACGGCGCCGGCCGCGCCTTGCGGCGGCGGGGCCTCGCGGCTGCAGGCGCTCAGCGGCGCCAGTGCCAGCGCGGTGCCGGCAAGACCGGCGGTGGCGAGAAAATCCCGACGACTGACCATGGCGCGACCTCGCGTGGCGGAAGGCGTGGATCGTCGCAGCCTCCCGCGCGCCGGCCACGGCCGACAGTGCCGTTAGCCATGCCCGATGCGACCGGCGTCGCGCTGGGGTCAGCGCGCGCCCAGGCGCTGCAACAGCGCCATCGCCGCGGCCGGGTTGCGCGCCTTGGCGGCGCTGATGAAGTACAGGTAGACCTCGCGCCGCAGCTTCGCCGCTTCGCCGGCCGTGCCCGCATGCGGCAGCTCGGCCGGGTCGCCGCCTTGCGCCCACTGCTGCGCGCGCTGCGTCCATTGGTCGAGTTCGTCGTCTGAGTAGCCGGTGGCGACGTCGGCGCGCGAGCGCATCAGGCGCGCGTAGACGAAATCGCCGGTGAGATCGGCCAGCGACGGGTATTCGCCCGAATCGGTGAACACCGTGACGATGCCGCGCTCGCGCGCCAGGCGCACGTAGGCCGGATCGCGGAAACTGTCGTGGCGCACTTCCAGCACGTGCTTCAGCGGCCGGCCCTCGAGCGCACGCGGCAGGGCATCGAGGAAGGCCGCCACGTCGTCGGCATCGAATACGCGGCTGGGCGCGAGTTGCCACAGGATCGGGCCCAGGCGCGTGCCGAATTCGGCCAGGCCGCCGTCGATGAAGGCCTGCGCGGCCTTGCCGCTGCGCGCCAGCGCGCCGGACTGGGTGATGCGACCGGGCGCCTTGAGCGAGAACACGAACGACTCCGGCGTTTCCGCCGCCCACTTGGCGTAGGTGGCCGGCTTCTGCGCGCTGTAGAAGGTGCCGTTGATCTCGATGCTGCTGAGCTGGCGGCTGGCGTATTCCAGCTCGCGCCGCTGCACCAGGCCGGCCGGATAGAAATTGTCGCGCCAGGGCGCGTAGGTCCAGCCGCCGATGCCGACACGGATGCCCTGCACCGGCGGAACGCCGCGCTCACGCTCGTCGTGGGCGGCGGGGGCGGAGAACAGGTCGCCGGCGGGTGCGTTCTTCTTCATGCGCGGGGGCTCGTCCATGCGTGGCCAGCGGGGGATTGTAGGTGCGTCATGAGCGCGGTGGCGCGTCGCGGCGACGCCCTGCGCCGACGGGCGGGCGATTCGGCAAGGCCAAGGCCAGAGCATAGCCATGCAAGGTGAAGCGTTCGTGGATGCGGACCGCGCGTGCGGCTCCGGCCGCGATCAAGCTCCGCAGTCGGGCCGCTGCAGTCGCTCGCGCCCGCGCTCGGTCAGCACGGCGACCTGGCTCTCGCCTCGCGTCTCCACGCGCACCCAGCCCGGGCCGGCCTGGCCGCCGATCGCGGCCTCGCCGATCCAGGCCAGTTCGCGCAGCAGCACGCTCATGCGCACGCGCAGGCGCTTGCACAGGCGCGGCAGCGACACGCCCTCGGGCGCGTCGGCCAGCGCCGCCAGCAGCGGCTCAGTCAATTCGGACAAGGCCGATGTCCCGCGCCGATCGCAGGCCCTGCGCCGGCTGCGGCTGATGCGCGTACACGATCACCGGGATCGACTTGGAGGTGGGCGTGCGCGCCTCGTCGGCGAAGCTCGACAGCGGCACCAGCGCGTTGGTCTCGGGGTAGTAGGCGGCCAGGCAGCCGCGCGGGATGTTGTACTCCACCAGCAGGAAGCGCCGGGCGATGCGTTGCACGCCGTCCTCGCACAGGCTTTCCAGGTCGACCCAGTCGCCGGCCTGCAGCCCCAGTTCGGCGATGTCGTCGCGGTGGATGAACAACACCCGGCGTTCGCCGAACACGCCGCGGTAGCGGTCGTTGGTGCCGTAGATGGTGGTGTTGTACTGGTCGTGCGAACGCGTGGTGGCCAGGGTGAACACCGGCTGCTCGCGGCCGGCGCGGGCGCGGTGCACCGGCAGGTCGGTGGGTACCGCATGGGCCTTGAACAGCGCCTTGCCTTCGGGATTGGTCCAGCGCCGTTGCGCGGCGGAGTTGGTCAGATGGAAGCCGCCGGGCACGCGCACGCGCCGGTTGAAGTCGTGGAAGTCGTCGAACACCGCGGCGATGCGGTCGCGAATGCGGTCGTAGTCGCCGATCAGCCACAGCCACGGCACTTTGCTGCGTTCGCCCAAGGTCGCCGCGGCCAGGCGGGCGACGATCGCCGGTTCCGACAGCAGCTCCGGCGAGGCCGGCGCGTTGATGCCCGCCGACAGGTGCACCATGCTCATCGAGTCCTCGACCGTGACCGCCTGCGCGCCGGCTTCCTGGATGTCGATCTCGGTGCGGCCCAGGCAGGGCAGGATGTAGGCGTCGCGGCCGTGGACCAGGTGGCTGCGGTTGAGCTTGGTGGTCACGTGCACGGTCAGGTCGCAACCCCGCAGAGCGCGGTGGGTCGCTTCGGTATCCGGCGTGGCCGTGGCGAAGTTGCCGCCCAGGCCGAAGAAGGTCGTGCAGCGGCCGTCGAGCATGGCTTCGATCGCGCCGACGGTGTCGTGGCCGTGCTCGCGCGGCGGCTCGAAGCCGAACACGTCGCGCAGCCGGTCCAGGAACTCCGGCGCGGGCTTTTCGTAGATGCCCATGGTGCGGTCGCCCTGCACGTTGCTGTGGCCGCGCACCGGGCAGGGGCCGGCGCCGGGGCGGCCGATATTGCCGCGCAACAGCAGCAGGTTGCAGAGCATCTGGATGGTCGCGACCGAATGCTTGTGCTGGGTGATGCCCATGCCCCAGCAGCAGATCACGCTCTTGGCCTGCAGGTAGATATCGCCGGCACGCTCGAGCTGGGCGCGGGTCAGGCCGGATTCGGTTTCGATGGTGTCCCAGGATTCGCCGGCGACTTCCGCGGCGAAGGCCTCGAAGCCCTGGGTGTGTTCGGCGATGAAGTCCAGGTCGATGACCCGTTCGCGGCCGTCGCGCTGGGCCTGGGCGTCGACCTCCAGGGTGCGCTTGATCATGCCCTTGACCGCGGCCAGGTCGCCGCCGATGCGCAGTTGGAAGTAGTCCGACGAGATCCGGGTCGAGCCGTCGTGCAGCATCTCCAGCGCGTCCTGCGGGTCGGCGAAGCGCTCCAGCCCGCGTTCGCGCAGCGGGTTGAACGACACGATCGCAGCGCCGCGCTTGGCCGCCTTGCGCAGCTCGCCGAGCATGCGCGGGTGGTTGGTGCCCGGATTCTGGCCGAAGATCAGGATCGCCTCGGCGATCTCGAAATCGTGCAGCTGCACCGTGCCCTTGCCGATGCCGAGCTGGGCCTTCATCGCCGTGCCCGAGGGCTCGTGGCACATGTTCGAGCAGTCGGGGAAGTTGTTGGTGCCGTATTCGCGCACGAACAGCTGATACAGGAACGCGGCCTCGTTGCTGCAGCGCCCGGAGGTGTAGAACAGCGCGCGGTCGGGCGAGTCCAGCGCGTTGAGGTGCGCGGCGATGCGGGCGAAGGCCTCGTCCCAGGCGATGGGCAGATAGCGGTCGCTGGCCGCGTCCCAGCGCATGGGGTGGGTCAGTCGGCCCAGATTCTCCAGCCATTGGTCGCTGTAGCCGGCCAGCTCCGCCACGGTGTATTGGCCCAGCAGTTCCGGGGTGGCGCGGTGGCGGGTGGCTTCGGCGGCCACGGCCTTGGCGCCGTTCTCGCAGAACTCGAAGGTGGAGGTGTGGTCGCGGTCGGGCCAGGCGCAGCCGGGGCAGTCGAAACCGTCGGGCTGGTTGGCCGACAGCAAGGTGCGCGCGCCGTGCACCGGCACGTCCTGTTCCAGCAGATGCTTGGCCACACTGCGCAGCGCGCCCCAGCCGCCGGCCGGTCCGTTATAGGGGCGGATGACTTTCTTGCTCATGGCTTGCGTTCCGTGGCCTTCGCGCGCGGACGCGCCGGCGTTGCGTGTGGCGCGTCGCCGTCGAGCAGGCGCTGCGCATGGGTGTAGACCGCGTGGCCGTCGTCGCGGGCGAAGCCGATCAGGGTCAGCCGGGCCGACTGCGCCAGCGCGATCGCCAGCGCGGTGGGCGCGGAGATCGCGGCCAGCAACGGTATGCCGGCTTGGGCGGCCTTCATCGCCATTTCGTAGCTGGCGCGGCTGGTGACCACGGCGAAGCCTTGCAGCGGATCGTGGCCGGCCTGGGTCAGCGCGCCGATCAGCTTGTCCAAGGCGTTGTGGCGGCCGACGTCTTCGCGTACCAGCACGACCCCGCCGTCCCGGCCGGCCCAGGCGGCGGCGTGGGTGGCGCCAGTCAGGGCATTGAGCGGCTGGCGGTCTTGCAGTTCGCGCAGCGCGCGTTGCAGCGCCGCTGCGCGGATCGGCGCGCTGTCGCCGACCCGCGGCGGCGGGCGCAGCACCGCTTCGATGCTTTCGCTGCCGCAGATGCCGCAGCCGCTGCGGCCCTGCAGGTTGCGGCGGCGCTGCTCCAGCGCGGCGGCGCGCGCTTCGGGAATGCGCAGCGCCAGGCTCACGCCTTCCAGCGAGGTCTCGATCGCGTCGATGCGCAACTCGTCGGCGCGGGCGACGATGCCCTCGCTGAGCGAGAAGCCCAGGGCGAAATCGCCCAGGTCCTCGGGCGTGGCCATCATCACCGCGAACGGCGTGCCGTTGTAGGCCAGCGCCACCGGCACCTCGGCCGCGATCGTGTCCAGGCTCTCGCTGACCTGCGCGCCGCGGCGGCGGCGCACGCGGCGTTGCACGGCGCCGGCGGCTGGGGGCGATTCGGGTCGGGGCGGGGCTGGATTCATCGTGGCTCGATGGGCCGGGCGCATCGGCTCGCGTAGCGGCTCGGCTTGCCGGCCAGGATATACGAAACCCCTTGGCGCTTCCGCGCCCGGGCCGGCGCGCGCTGGCCGGCGAACGCTCTGCCGTAACGTTGCGACCGACACGCGCAGGCAACGCCGTCGCCGCGCTAAGCTCCGCGTTCGCCGATCAGGGCGTGCCCACCCATGAGGCTGAAATGACGACGCACACCGGCAGCTGCCATTGCGGCAAGGTCGCTTACCAGGTCGAAGGAGAGATCGACCAGGTCCTGGATTGCAATTGTTCGATGTGCCACCGCCGCGGGGGCCTGCTCTGGTTCGTGCCGCGTTCGGCGCTGCAGGTGACCAGCGGCGAGGCCGAGATGGGCACCTATCGCTTCAACACGGGCAAGATCGCTCACCACTTCTGCCCCGATTGCGGGATCTCGCCCTTCAGCGAGGGCACCGGGCCGGACGGGGCGGCGATGGGGTGCATCAATGTGCGCTGCCTCGAAGGCGTGGATCTGAAGTCGCTGACGATCGTGCCTTGGAATGGGCGGGATCATTGAGGAGCAAAAGCAAATCCCCCTGGCCCCCCTTTTTCAAACGGGGGAAGCGAAGCGCCGGCATTGCTCGGGGTAACCCCAACGATCTCGCCTGCGGTTCCCCTTTGAAAAAGGGGGGCTAGGGAGGATTTAAGGGCAGTCGGCATCCGGCGAACCCCCGCTGCCATGGCGCTTCCCCCAACCGTCATTCCCGCGAAGGCGGGAATCCAGCGACCTGGTGCGTGGTGGCGGGTTGCGATGCTTCGCAGAAAAAGGACCGGCGCTTGTGGCGCCGGTCTTGGGCTAGCTAGCGATGTCCCGTAGCTTCGCGCTGAAGCTACTGGATCCCCGCTTTCGCGGGATGACGATCCGGCAAAGCCGTGCGCACAGCGCACGGGCCGGATCGTCACTTAATCGGCTCATCCAACATCATCTGCCGCACGAACCGCACCGGCGGGGCGCCGTAGGACAGGACCTGGTCGTGATAGGCCTTGGCGTTGAACTGCGCGCCGAGCTTGGCCTCCACCGCCTTGCGCATGTCGAAGTGCTCCTGCGCGCCGACGAAGTAGGTCGGCAGCTGCGCCGAGGTCAGCTGCGCGCGCACCCACTTGCCTTCAGCCTCGCTGGCCTGCTGGAAGGCCTGCTGGGTCATCAGCGCCATCGCCTGTTCCTTGCTCCAGTTGTCGACCTGCACGCCCTGGTCGAGGATCGCGTTGGCGATGGTGCGCAGGTAGAACTTCAGCTGGACCAGGCGGAACAGCGGGTCGTTGTCCAGGTAGCCGGCGTCGGCCATCACGTCTTCGGTGTAGACCGCCCAGCCTTCGGCGAACAGGCCCGAACGCAGCACCGCGCGCAGGGTCGACTTGGCCTTGGCCGAATGCGCGCCTTCCAGATAGTGGCCCGGCATCGCCTCGTGGATCGACAGCAGGTGGATCATGCGGTTGTTGTATTCACGCAGGAACGAGTCGACCTGCTTGTCGCTCCAGTCCTCCGGAATCGGCGAGATCGCGTAGTAGGTGTCCAGGCCGCGGTCCAGCGGGCCCGGCGAGTCGCAGTAGGCCACCGCCACGCCGCGCTGGAATTCCGGCATCAGGATGATCTTGACCGGATCGCTGGGCACGGTGACCAGATCCTTGGCGCGGGTGAACTCGGTGGCCTGGGCCAGGGTCTGCTTGGCGAACTCCACCACCTGCTCGCGCTTGGGCTTCTCGGCGTAGGCCAGCTCCAGCGCGGCCTCGATCGCCTTCTGCTGCTGCGCCGCGTCGGGCTTGTCCGGCAGCGCCGGCGCCTTGGGTTTGTCCTTGAGCACCTGCTGGGCGATGGCGTACATCTCGCCGCGCACGCGCGCCAGTTCGGATTCGGCGCGCTGCTTGATCTCGGCACGCGACAGCGACGAGTTCAGCGAGTACTGCAGCTTTTCGTCGTACAGGGTCTGGCCGATGCGGAAATTGCCCTTGGCATTGGGGACCAGGGTGCCGTCCAGCCACTTCTGCTGCTCGGCCACGGCCGCGCGCAGGCCGGCCACCGCCGCGTCCAGGCGCTTGCGGTCCTCGCCCTTGAGCTGGCCGGCGTTGGGGGTGATGAAGGTGTCGACCAGGCTGAGCACGCCGGCGTTCTGCTTGGCCACGGTCTCGGCGTGGATCTTGGGCACGCGGTTGGGGTCGAGGTTGGCGCGCGCCTGGGCGAAGATCTGCGGGATCTTCTCCATGCGCGCGGTCGCCGACTTCAGCCGCTGCGGCATCGGCGCGAATTCGCGCGCCATCAGGTTGTAGATCGCGCCGCCGGCCAGGCCGCTGTAGGCCTGCGGATCCCAGGCCCAGCTCTGCAGTGTCTCGATGCCCCACACGTCCGAGCGCAGCTGGTTGCGCAGGATCGCCGCGTCGATCTGGTTCTCGCGCGAGAGCTTGCTCAGGTCCAGCGTGTCCAGCTCGGTCAGCAGTTTGCGCGCGAAGTCGACCTGGGCCTTGCGGCCGGCCTCGCTGAGATCGTCGACCTCGCTGTCGTAGCGGTGCTCGCCGATCTGGGTGGCCGAAACCGGGTTGAGCTTGAGCCAGCCATCCAGCCACTGCTTGGACAATTCGGCGAAGCGCGCGTCCACCGCGGCGTCCGAAGCCGGTGCCGCCGCAGCGGCGGCCGCGGCCGGCGCCTGCGGCGCATCGGTCGCCTTGGGCTGGCAGGCGGCCAGGGTGACGGTCAGCAGGGCCAGGGCTAGCGGCGACTTACGCAGGCGCATACGGGGTCTCTAAAGAGCGGCCGGCGGCCGCGATCCGCCCAGGATATCGCGGCGGTATGGCCGGCCGCATAGGCCGTTGGTCGCGGCTGGTCGGGCGCCATCGCCTATCCGGGTGCCTTTTCTCCCGTGGGAATGCGCGTGGGCGCGGTGCCCGGATCGGCGCAGACGTCGTCGCCTGGGCGACGCGGCGGGCGGGTCTGGCTCAATGCGTACATAACCATCGCTTATGGAGCCATGGAGCATTGCTGCGTCAGGCGACTCTGCGTGCTTTACCGCGATCGTCGCGCTACCAAGGCTGTCGGCCCGGCGATTGCAAGCCGCCATGCGCGTGGCATCTGCGGTGTGCACGATCGCTCGTATTCAGTGTTCGTTCGGATTAGCGCATGACACCGAATCGCGACACGCATTGCGCTGCGAAGCGGCGCTTGACGCGCGCCTGCCGCAATGCAACAAATTCGCCATCGCCGCACCGTTGCGGTTCTAGCCAGACCCCACGCCGTGATCGCCATCGGACTATCGAACCACCGCCGCCCGCCGGCGCGTCGCTGTCGAATGCAGACCTGTCGCCGCTGAATCGGCGTTGCCCAGGCTGTACCCCGACAGTGCTCTAGGTTTCGAGTTCCGCATGATCCGCCCGTCTTCCTCTCTGTTAACGATGCTCCGCGCGAAACCTTCGCGCCATCGCCGCGCCGCGGCATACCGCTGCCCGCCGTGTAGACCGCAGGCCATGCCCCACACCGGCTGAGCCTGCCGACTTTTCGCCGCCCGCAGCGGCGCGCCCGCGAATTCAGACCCGCGGCGCTTCTCTCCCTCTCCCAGGTTTGCCGCTTCGGCGGCGACGCGGGTGCGGCGTGCCGCTGCGGCCGGCCTTTTTCTTCGCTTGCCTTTCCTTGCTACTGGAGCCGTCGCCATGCCTTACCCGTCCCTTCCCGCGCGCAGCCGTTACCGACGTCTGACGCTGGCCTTGGCCATCGCCCTGGCTGCGCCGCTGGCGCAGGCCGACGAAGCCGCCGCCGATGCCGGCGTCACCCTCGACACCGTCCAAGTCACCGGCACCAATCTGCGCCGCAGCGACGAGGCCGGGGTCAACCCGGTGCTGGTGCTGGACCGCGCGCAGATCGAACGCAGCGGCAAGGTCACCGTGTCCGACCTGCTGCGCAGCCTGACCGCCAACAGCGGCAACAGCTTCAACGAGCAGTACACCGGCAGCTTCGCCAACGGCTCGGCCGGCGTATCGCTGCGCGGCCTGAGCCAGAAGAACACCCTGGTGCTGGTCAACGGTTATCGCGTGGCCGCCTACGGTTTCGCCCAGAACACGCAGGACAACTTCGTCGACCTCAACGCGCTGCCGCTGGGCGCAGTGGAGCGCATCGAGGTGCTGAAGGACGGCGCGTCGGCGCTGTACGGTTCCGACGCGATCGCCGGCGTGGTCAACATCCTCCTGCGCCGCAAGATCGAGGGCGTGGAACTGGACGCGGCTTACGGCGCGGCCACCGAGGGCGGCATCGACCAGCGCAGCCTCGGGCTGCGCGCGGGGCTGGGCGAACCGGATAAGGACGGCTACAGCCTGCGCTTCAGCCTGGACGTGCTCGATCGCGGCCGACTGGACGCCGACGAGCGCGACCTGACCCGCGACGGCGACTACCGCGACCAGCCCGGCGGCCGTCTGGCCGGCTGGTCGACCCAGGGCGGCGCCTACCTGAGCAATCCGCGCGCGCCGCAGCGTTTCGCGGTCTGCCAGCCCGGCACCCAGGCGCGGCCTTACGCCGATTTCGGCAGCCCGCTGCCCGGCGAGGCTTGCGCCTTCAACACCCAGCCCTATCGCACCCTGCTGCCCGATGCCGAGCGCTACCAGGCCTCGCTGGCCGGCGACTACTGGTTCAACGAGCGCGTGCAGGGCTTTGCCGAGATTCTCTACAGCGCCAGCCACAACGGCACGTACTTCGGCGCGCCGCTGTCGGTGGGCGCAGGCCTGCGCGCCTACGACCGCAACACCGGCCGCCTGGTCGACATCCCGGTGGTGCTGCCGGTGGGGCATCCGAACAATCCCTTCGGCGTGCCCACGCCGTTCGAAACCACCTTCCTGGACCTGGGCCCGCGCTACAAGATCAACAAGTCGCGCTTCCAGCGCACCTTGCTGGGCCTGCGCGGCCGCGGCGAGGTTTGGGACTGGGAGCTGGCGGCGAACTATTCGGCCAGCGAGCAGCGCGAATACGTGCGCAACTTCGTCGACCGCTATGCGTTCCAGCGCGTGCTCAACGACGGCAGCTACGACTTCCTCCATCCTTCGCGCACGCCGCAGGCGCTGGAAGCGTTGCGTCTGTCCACACGCCGCCCTGGCACCTACCGCCTGGCCACGCTCAACGCCAAGGTGTCCGGCTTCCCCTGGCAGTGGCGCGCGGGCGACGTGGGCGTGGCCGCGGGCGTGGAGTTCCGCGACGAGAGCCAGGACGCGCGCACCAGTCCGCAGGTGCTGTCGGGCACCGAACTGCGTCCGGCGATCAACCTGATCGACGGCCAGCGCCGGGTGTCGGCGGCGTTCTTCGAGTTGAGCCTCAAGCCGTTCGAGACGATGGAGGTGCAGCTGGCCGGACGCGGCGACCACTACAGCGACTTCGGCAGCGCGTTCTCGCCCAAGCTCGGCCTGCGCTGGCAGCCGGCCGAAGACTGGCTGCTGCGTTTCAACGCTTCGCGCGGCTTCCGCGCGCCGTCGCTGCCGGAGATCGCGCAGAGCACCACGATCAGCTACGGCAGCGTCATCGATCCGTTCGATCCGGTGCAGCCCGGCGCCTCGCGCGGCGTGACCATCCTGCGCGCCGGCAACCCGGACCTGGATGCCGAGCGCTCCAGCAATCTCAACCTGGGCGTGCTGTGGTCGCCCAGCGCGGACAGCAGCCTGGGTATCGACGTCTACCGCATCCGCCAGCGCGACCTGATCGCGCCGGACAATCTGCAGACCATCGTCTCCAACCCGGCCGCGTACCCGGGCCGGGTAACCCGCGATGCGCAGGGCCGCCTGCAGCTGATCGAGAACCACTACGCCAACCAGGGCACGCTGACCACTACCGGTTTCGACATCGAAGGCCGCCAGGTTTGGCATGCCGGCGACACCGAGTGGACCCTGGACGGCAGCTGGACCCGGTTGTTGAGCTACGAGCAGCCGCAGGTGGCCGGCGAGCGCGCGCTGGAAGGCGCGGGCGGCAACCGCTTCGGCGCGCTGCCCAAGTGGCGCGGCCTGACCTCGCTGGGCGTGGCGCGCGGCGATTGGAACGCGCAACTGAGCTGGCGCTACATCGGCGGCTACGCGCAGCAGGTGGTGGACGCGCGCAGCAATCCGGGCCTGCGCGCCAAGGTCGAGGGCAGTCATACCTTCGACCTGCACCTGGCCTACGAAGGCGTGCGCGACACCACGCTGTACCTGAGCGTGCAGAACCTCAGCGATCGCGATCCGCCGTTCGATCCCGCCGGCGGTGCGCTGCCTTACGACATCACCCAGTACGACGGGCTGGGCAGGTTCGTGACTTTGGGGGTGAAGCACCGGTTTTGATGGGAGTGGAGCGCGCGGGGCTTGGTACCCGTGCGCCTTACACCGCTGGCGATGGCTTGCGCCGCGCTGAATGCCCCTTGCCCGCCCCGCTGGCGAACGCCGGCGGGGCGGTGCCATAGTCGGCCGGCCCATGGGGCCTTAGCGACGGGGGATCTTCGATGCGCAGCGTTTGCACCGCGGCCGTGCTGGCCGCGACCCTGGTGGCCTTGGCCGCCTGCAGCAGGCACCAGCAAAGCGAGGAGATGACCGCCTCGGCGCCAGTGGCCGCGGCCGACACGGCCCCCAGCGCCGGCAACGCGCGCGCGGGCGACGCCGACCTGGGCGTCAAGCTGGCCTACGAACACGACGTCGAGCTCAAGGTCGAAACGGCCGAAATGCCCAAGCGCGTGCGCGCCGCCCAGGACGCCTGCACCTCCGGCAAGTTCGGCCCCTGCGCGGTGCTGGGCCTGCAGCAGCAGGGCGGCGACACCCCCAGCGCCAGCCTGATGGTGCGGGTGGTGCCGGCCGGGGTGGACCAGCTGATCGCCCTGGCCGGGCAGGGCGACGAGATCGCCAGCCGCAACACCCGCGCCGAAGACCTGGCCGTGGCCATGCGCGACAACACCTTGCTGCAGGACCGCCTGCGCAAGGAGCACGCCCGCCTGCTCGAATTCCAGGGCCGCAGCGACCTGAAGATTCAGGACATGATGCTGCTGTCCAACCAGATCGCCCAGATCGAGGCGCAGTTGCAGCAGGCGCAGCAGGAAGGCGCGCAGCACCAACGCCGGGTCGATACCCAACTGCTGACCCTGCGCTTCAATGCGCCGCAGTCGCAGGCCAACCGCAGCGAGATCGGCCAGGCGCTGTCCGACTTCGGCAGCATCGTCACCGGCGTAGTGGCGTGGATGATCCGTGCGTTCGCGGTGCTGCTACCGCTGGGCGTGGTGGTGGTCGCGATCGTCTGGTTGGCGCGGCTGTGGCGGCGCCGGCGCAAGGCCGCCTGAGGCACGCCGCGGTGGCCGCTACCGGACGCAATGGCACTCGGTTCGCGGCCTTGCCGGCGTGGCGGCGCGACCCGGCCGCGCCCCTGCCTGCGGCTTGTGCGCGCGCCGTGCCGCCCGGCGTGGTCGCTACCCTGAAAGCGCCGCGCTAGGCGCGCCGCGGCTCAGCGTTCTTCGTCGGTCTCGAACTCGACCAGCACGTCCAGGTCGAAGGCCAGCGCCTCCACCGCCTCGCGCACCTTGTCGGCGGTGGCGCGGTTGGGCGCGTCGATCTCGATCTCGTGGGTGCCCGGGCCCTGGTCGTCGGGCAGGCCGGCCGAACTGGAATCGTCGTCGTCCATGCGCGGCATCAGGTCGGCCACTTCCTCGACGTGTTCGATACCGTCCAAGCTGGACAGGAGGTTGCCGATGGCGCGGGCATCGTCGTCGCTACCGGTCAGGCGCAAGCGCAGCAAAGGCATGGCGAGTCGTTCCGTGTGGACCGCGAACGAGGCTAGCGCGGTGCGCGCAAGGCAGTGTGACGGCGCGGTATTCGTTAGGCGCGCTGTCATCCGCACGGCGCCGCGCCGGCGTAGGCTAGGCGGCATGAACCCCGAACGTGCCACCCCCACCGTGAGGCTGCGCCCGCTGGAGCGCGGCGACCTGCATTTCGTCCATCAGCTCAACAACAACCGCAGCGTGATGAGCTACTGGTTCGAGGAGCCTTACGAGTCCTTCGTCGAACTGGAGGAGCTGTTCCGCAAGCACATCCACGACCAGTCCGAGCGCCGCTTCATCGTCGAGGACGCCGATGGCGAGCGGGTGGGGCTGGTGGAACTGGTCGAAATCGACCACCTGCACCGGCGCGCCGAGTTCCTGATCATGATCTCGCCCGAGCGCCAGGGCCGCGGCTACGCGCGCGCGGCCACGCGGCTGGCGATCAGCTACGCCTTCCGGGTGCTGAACCTGTACAAGCTGTACCTGCTGGTGGACGTGGACAATGCGCGCGCCATCGCGATCTACGAGGGCGTGGGCTTCCAGCGCGAAGGCGTGCTGGTGGACGAGTTCTTCAGCGACGGGCGCTACCGCAGCGTGGTGCGCATGCGCCTGTTCCAGCACGAGGCGCTGGCGGACGCCTGAGCCGCCAGCGCGGCTCCGCGGCGCGAACGCCGCGGAGCGCGTGTGTTTATTTGGACTTGGATTTGCCCTTGGCCGGAGCGGGCGCCGCGGCCGGGGTTTCGCGCGTCGGCAGCGGCACGTTGCACAGGTCGATGTGGCCGGCCGGGTGCTTGTACCACTCGTCGCGGCGGTTGCGGCGCGATTCGATGATCTCGTCGAAGGCGGCGCTGTCGGTGCGCAGCACCTCGATCGCCACGCGGTCCTTCTTGGCCACGTCGGCGGCCAGGCGGATGGAGGTGATCGGCACGCGCTGGGCCGGGTTCTCGTAGAAGCCCAGCGGGCCGGTGCCGCGCGGCAGCACCGACAGCAGCTCCATGCCCTGGACCACGCGGCCGACCACGGTGATGTTGCGATCGAGCTGGCGCGGCGACTGGCCGATCACCACATACAGTTCGGTGCCGTTGCTGGAATCGGCGGCCACGTCGCGGCCGGCGCCGACCATGCCGTAGCAATGCGCGAGCCAGGCGCGCTTGGCGCCGGTGTCGCGCGCGGCCGGGAAGCCGTCGGCGAAACCGACCTGCGGCGCCCAGCCGTCCGGGTCGGGCAGCACGTGGAAGGGCAGCTTGTCGCTGCTGCGCTCGAACTCGGCCGGCAGCTTGGCCTTGGTGCCCTTGCCCAGCGGCTTGCGGCTCTTGTCGTCCTCGGCCGGGTCGCCCCACTGCACGACGAAGTTGTCCTGCGAGCGGTTGATGCTGAGTTTGTTCCAGTAGCCGTTGCGCGCCAGCGCGCGGATGTTGGTCGCGTGCTGCGGCGCGAACTCGGGCGCCAGCTCGATGACCACGCGGCCGCGCGGCAGGTCCAGATAGAGGGTGTCGCGCGGGTCGAGCGCGCGCCAGTCGCCGGGCTTGGTCGCGTCCAGGATTTCCTGCATGGAACGCGGCTTGGCCGAATCGGCGGCGCCGGCGCTCAAGGGCAGGGCCAGGCCCACGGCCAGCGCGGCGGCCAGCAGCGGCGACAGCCGGGTGTTCGACGGACGTGCGGTGCGCGACCGGGCGTGCAGCTTCATCGGCAATTCTCCCCTTCAGGTCGGGCGAGTGTAGTGCGCGCGCGTGAAATCGGTGAAGTCGTTACGCGCGCGAAAGCGGTGATCGATCACGAAGCGGCGATGCGAGCGCGTCGTGCTTGCGCGTTCGTTGGAGGTGGCGGTGTCCGCCTCTCGCGTTCGCCCCGAGGTGGCCGCTTGGCGGCCGGCTTCGATGGCGGCGCGGCCTAGCTAGTAAGACCCAATGACTAATGGCATGCGCGGTATACCGAACTTCGCACTACTGTGAACCCCAAGCTAGTGGCCATAGGGCCAAAAGGGGGGGCGGCCATGACCGACCTGGAACTCCACCTACGCAAATTCCAGAAAGAGCTCAGCGCCGGCACCGTGTCGCTGGCGCTGCTGGCGGTGCTGGGTGCCGCCAGCGAGCCCATGTACGGCTACCAGATCGCCAAGCGCCTGGAGCGCGAAGGCGAGGGCGTGCTCAGCGGCAAGCAGAGCGCGCTGTATCCGGTGCTGCGCAACCTGGGCGCGGCGGGTCTGCTCGACAGCCATGTCGAGCCTTCGGTGTCGGGCCCGCCGCGCCGCTACTACCGCATTACCGACGCAGGCCGCGATGTGCTGCGCGAATGGGCCGCCGCCTGGCGCGCCACCCGTGATTCCGTCGATTCCGTCCTTGAAGGGCCGTCCGCATGAACGCCACCCACGACACCCCGCTGCCCCGCTCGATCCCCGAGTACCTGGAGCGACTGCGCGAGTCCCTGGCCGGGGCCGACCCGGCGCTGGTCCAGGACGCGCTGTACGACGCCGAGGAGTACCTGCGCGCCGAAATGGCCGAAAACCCCGGCAAGAGCGAGGCCGAGGTGATCGCCTCGGTGGCCGGCAGCTACGGCGCGCCCGACGAGGTCGCCGACATCTACCGCGACACCGAGGTGAAGGTGCAGACCGCGCTGCGGCCGCCGGCGCCGAAGCCGCGCAAGTCGCCGTGGGGCCAGTTCTTCGGCGTGATCGCCGAGCCGCGCACCTACGCTTCGCTGTTCTACATGCTGCTGTCGCTGGCCACGGGCATCTTCTACTTCACCTGGGTGGTGACCGGCGCTTCGCTGTCGGCGGGCCTGGCGGTCCTGATCATCGGCATCCCGTTCGTGATCCTGTTCCTGGGCTCGGTGCGGATCCTGTCGCTGGTGGAAGGCCGCCTGGTCGAGGTGATGCTGGGCGAGCGCATGCCGCGCCGGCCGCTGTACGCCAGCCGCGGCAAGCCCTGGCTGGAGCGGATTAAGGAGATGTTCACCGATCCGCGCACCTGGGGCACGCTGCTGTACATGCTGCTGATGATGCCGCTGGGTATCGTGTACTTCACCATCGCGGTGACGGGCCTGACGCTGTCCTTGTCGCTGATCGCCGCGCCGGTGGCGCTGATGCTGAGCGGTACGGTGTTGGTGGACGGGGTCGATCTGGCGTCGAGCAGCCAGCCCTGGACCTGGCCGCTGGCGATCGGGGCGGGCGTGGCGCTGCTGTTCCTGACGCTGCACATCGCGCGCTGGGTGGGCACGTTGCACGGGATGCTGGCCAAGCATTTGCTGGTGAAGTCGGCGCAGTACAGCTGAGGGCGTTAGCGCTGGAGAATGAGCAAGGCCCGGCGTGAGTCGGGCCTTGTGCTTTTTTGCAGCGAACATCAAAGGCATTCGCGCTTCGCGCTCATCCCCTCACCCTGACCCTCTCCCGCAAGCGGGAGAGGGAAGCCAAACGCCGCAGCTTGCTGCTTTAGCCCCTCTCCCGTTCACGGGAGAGGGGTTGGGGTGAGGGCACCCGGGGCCGCAAATCGCGGCGCAAACCACCCAACCTCAGCCCGCGTACTTGGCGATGAACTCCCGCACCTGCGGATACACCTGCTCGCGCCAGCGGCGGCCGCTGAAGATGCCGTAGTGGCCGGCGCCCTGGACTTCGATATGGGCGCGGTCGGCCTCGGCGATGCCGGTGCACAGGCGGTGCGCGGCGCGGGTCTGGCCCGAGCCGGAGATGTCGTCCAGTTCGCCTTCCACGGTAAGCAGGGCGGTGTCGGCGATGGCGCCGGGGTTGACCCGCTCGCCGGCCACGTCCCACAGGCCGCGCGGCAGCAGGTGTTCCTGGAACACCACGCGGATGGTGTCCAGGTAGTACTCGGCTGGCATGTCCAGCACCGCGTTGTACTCGTCGTAGAAGCGGCGGTGCGAGGCCGCGTCTTCCAGGTCGCCCTTGACCAGGTCCTGGTAGAAATCCCAGTGCGACTGGAAATGGCGTTCCGGGTTCATGGCGACGAAGCCGCCGTGCTGCAGGAAGCCCGGATACACGCGGCGCCCGCTGCCGGGATAGTTCACGGGCACGTGGTGGATCAGGTTGCCTTCGAACCACCACAGCGGCTTGTGCACGGCCAGGTCGTTGACCTGGGTGGGGCTTTCGCGGGTGTCGATCGGGCCGCCCATCATCACCAGCGAACGCGGCGTGGTTTCGCCGCGCGCCGCCATCAGCGAGACCGCGGCCAGCACCGGCACGGTGGGCTGGCAGACGCTGATCACGTGCAGCTTGTCTGCGCCGATCTGGCGGATGAATTCCTGGATGTAGCCGACGTAGTCGTCCAGGGTGAAGGCGCCCTCGCACGCCGGCACCATGCGCGCGTCGATCCAGTCGGTGATGTAGACCTTGTGGTCGCGCAGCAAGGTGCGCACGGTGTCGCGCAGCAGGGTGGCGTGGTGGCCGGACAGCGGCGCCACCACCAGCACCGGCGGATCGTCCTTGAGTTCGGCGATGTTGCCGGCGTCGTCGGCGTAGCGCTTGAAGCGCAGCAGACGGCAGAACGGCTTGCGCTTCATCTCGCGCTCGATCACCGGGTAGGTCTCGCCGTCGATCTCGATGGAGTGGATGCCGAACTCGGGCTTTTCGTAATCCTTGCCGATGCGGTACATCAGCTCGTAGCCGGCGGCCAGGCGCGAGGCGCCGGGAACGCTGGACAGCCAGCTGCCGGGGGCGGCGAACATCTTGGCGCCGGCGTCGGCCCAGTAGGTCATCGGCGCCAGCCAGGCGCGGCCGAGTTCGTGCATCTGATACAGCAGCATGCGGACGGATCCCCTAGCAGGTGGTTGAAAGCCCGCATCCTGCGTGCGTTTCAAGGCCGCGGACGCGGGGAGGCCCCGCCCGGCGGTTCTTGCTGCGGCGCAGCATAACGGATCGGCGGGCCGGCGGCGTTAAGCCGGCCGGGGCGTTCAGGCCCCGGTTTCCAGGGCCGCGGCGTCGGCGCGCAGGGCCGGGCCCAGCCACAGGTGCGAGCCCAGCGGGGCGAAGCCGGCGGCGGCGAAGCGCTCGCGGTACCAGCGGGCCGGGCGGCGCTTGAAGCCGACGGTGTCGCCGTCCACGCCGTCCTCGCGGGCGAAGGTTTCCAGGAAGGCGACGCCGCCGGTCAGTTCGGCCAGGCCGGGCAGGCCGCGCTCGAGTTCGCGGGACTCCAGGTAATGCAGCACGTCGCTGCACACCAGCAGGTCCACCGGCGGGCAGGGGCGCAGCGCTTCGAAATCGCCGAAGCGGGCGTAGTGCAAGTTGCGGCGCGCGCCGTAGCGGGCCACCGCGTATTGGCTGCTGTCGAAGCCCAGATAGCGCAGCTTGGGGCGCAGCTTCAGCAACGGCGCGCGCCATGCGCCTTCGCCGCAGCCCACGTCGAGCACGCTGCGGATCGGTCGCTCCAGGTGGTATTCGGCGCTGGCCACGGCCAGCGCGACCTTGCGCTGCAGCCGCGCGCGGCCGCCGATCTCGGGATCGCGGTACCAGCGCTGGAAGTAATCGCGGTCGTACTGTTTGCTCATCGTGTCCGAAGGGGGCGGCGGCCGGCGGCGGCGTGGCATCCTAACGCGGCCACTGCATCTCCGTTGACTGCCGCCACCGCTCAGGAAGCCCGCGATGAACGCCTACCTTTGGACCAAGACCGCCCACCTCGTGTTCGTGATGGCCTGGATGGGCGGGGTGTTCTACCTGCCGCGGATCCTGGTCAATCTGGCCGAGGCCGGCGACGAGCCGGCGGTGCGGGCGCGGCTGGTGCTGATGGGGCGGCGGCTGTACCGCTTCGGCCACGTCATGTTCGGCTTGGCGGCGATCCTGGGGCTGACGCTGTGGCTGCACTTCGGCATGAGCGGTGAGTGGCTGCACGCGAAGCTGACGCTGGTGGTGCTGATGCTGGGGCACTACGTGATGTCGGGGCGCTGGCTCAAGGGCGTGGAAAAAGGACGCGCTCTGCCTGGCGCGACGACGTTGCGCTGGTTCAACGAGCTGCCGGTGCTGTTGCTGGTGGGTGTGGTCTATCTGGTGCTGGCCAAGCCGTTCTGAGCACCCGCCGCTCCGCTTCGGGGTAGGAGCGGCGTAAGCCGCGACCGCGAACCCACCGCTACGACGAGTGCTGCGCATGCCCGGTGTAGGAGCTGCGCAAGCTGCGACCGCGAATCCCCGCCTATTACCAAGCCCTCGGTCGGCGTGGGGTCTCCTCTGGGGCCTTGGGGTAGGAGCGGCGTGAGCCGCGACCAGCTCCGAACGCGCGAAGGTGTTTGGGTGTGTTGGTCGAAGCAACAGCAACAGCTTCCGTCCGCAAGCGGCCGGGTAACTTTCTTTTGATAAGCGTCAAAGGAAAGTAACCAAAGAAAAACGCTTCGCCAGAGCTCCCGTGCGAGAGCGGAGTTGGCGCGGGGATTTTTCGATGGCACATCCCTGTGCCAGCGAAAAACGGCGCACCTCCTGTGCGCCGCCCTCCGGGTCTTCTATTGGAGCGGCGAGTTCGGTGCCCGAGCGAGGAGCAAGAGCATTCGCTGCGCTCATCCCCTCACCCTCACCCTAACCCTCTCCCGCAAGCGGGAGAGGGGATGCATCCGACGCCGCTTTGCTTTAGCCCCTCTCCCGTTTACGGGAGAGGGGTTGGGGTGAGGGCACGCGCAGCCGCACTTACGGCGTGCGGAACGCTTCCGGCTTCGGCAGTTCCACCGGCACGCCGTTCGCGTCGCAGCTGCGTTTGGCGCACAGCGCGGCGCGCAGTTTGGGCATGGACTGCAGCATGAAGTGGAAGATGGTGTTCTGTTCCACGCTGCCGCGCACGGCGTCGCTGCCGGGGCCGCGCGCCCAGATGCCGACGTCGTCGCCGCCGTGGGATTCGTTGCTGGTGGGCACCAGGGCTTCTTGCAGATAGTCGGGGTGCTGGGTGTCGACGTCGGCCAGGTTGGGGCGGCCGTGTTCGGCCTGCTGGGTGCCGCTGGCGGTGTGCAGGAAGCGCTTGGGGCCCTCGGGCTGCTGGGCGCTGGCGCCGACGTAGCCGGGGCCGTTGCTGTAGCTCAGGGTGGTGTAGGGCATGCCCAGCGCGTCGCGCGCGTAGTCGGCGGCGTCGCCGTCTTCGCCGCTGGTGCCGCGCACCTTGCCCAGGATGGGATTGCCGCGAACCGGGTAGCCGACGAAGCTGAGCGTGTGCGAGTGGTCGGCGGTGACCAGGATCAGGGTGTCGTCGGCCGAGGTCGCTTCGCTGGCCGCGCGCACCGCGTCGCTGAGGGCCACGGTTTCGGTCAGCGCGCGGTAGGCGTTGCCGTAGTGGTGCGCGTGATCGATGCGGCCGCCCTCGACCAGCAGCACCCAGCCGCTGTCGCCCTTTTCGGCGCTGAGGCGGTTCAGGCGTGCGATCGCCGCGCGGGTCATCTCGGCCAGGGTCGGCTCGCCGGCGCCGTCCTGCGGGCGGTCGTGCGAGAACTGCATGTGGTCGGGCTCGAACAGGCCCAGCAGCGGCTTGCCCGCGGGTGCGGCGGCCAGCTGCTTGGCGTTCCAGACGTAGGCGCCGCCGGGGTGGCGCTGCTTCCAGGTGGCGATCAGGTCGCGGCCGTCCAGGCGCTGGCCGACCTTGTCGTCGTACTCGGGGTCGCGCTGGGTGACCGGCATGAAGTTGGTGCGGCCGCCGCCCATGAGCACGTCGGGGCCGGTGCCGTAGGGCGATTCGACCATTTGCCGGGCGATGTCGGCGCAGCCGGCGGACTTGGCGTCTTCGGGCAGGTCGGCGTCGTTCTCCCAGTTGCGGTCGGCCGAATGGCTGAAGGTGGCGCCGGGCGTGGCGTGGGTGACGCGGGTGGTGGTGACTACGCCGGTGGCCAGGCCGCTGCTCGCGGCCAGTTCCCACAGGCTCAGCACCGGCGCGGCCAGCGCGCCGACGCAGCTGCCGCGCGGTGCGATCTGGCCGATGCTGAGCACGCCGGCGCGGGTCTTCACGCCGGTGGCCATGGCGCTCATGGTGCCGGCCGAGTCCGGGGTCTGCGAATCGGTGTTGTAGGTCTTGCTCAGCGCGGTGGACGGAAAGCGCTCCCAGCTCAGGCGGTTCTCTTCGCCCGGGCCGCCCTTGAGCTGGCCTTCGAAGATGCGCGCGGCGGCCACCGTGGTCAGGCTCATGCCGTCGCCGACGAACAGGATCACGTTCTTGGCCTTGCCGCCCATTGCGCCGCGCGCGGCGGCCTGGCTGGCGCCGTCGCGGAACCACCACTGCGCGGTTTCGTTCTGCGGGTGGGCGATGTTGGGGACATCGACCTGGATCGCGGCGTTGGAAAGCGGAGCGGGGCCGGGACCTGCAGCGCCAGAATCGGTGCGCGTGGGCGCGGAGCTGGCGCAGGCGGCCAGGGACAGGGTGACGGCGAGGGCCAGACAGGCGGTGCGCGTTGCGGGCATCGTGGGGTCGGAATCGGGACGAAACCGCGATTATGCCCTGGGGTTGTTGCTGGAATGGGATACCGGTGTTGCAGCGGCGGGGGTCGCGGGCGCCGCGCCGCTGGTCTAAGGTGCGGGACGATCGTAGCGAGGTGCGCGCATGGCCCTGGTGTCTGCCTGGTTCAAGATCCCGTTCTGGCAACGGGTGCTGGGCGGCTTCGTGCTCGGCGCCCTGGCCGGCTGGCTGATGGGGCCGGCCGCGGAGACCTGGTTCGGCCCGCTGGGCAAGCTCTACGTGACCCTGATCAAGATGATCGCGGTGCCGCTGGTGCTGTTCGCGGTGATCAACGCCGTGGCTTCGCTGCACGGGCAGAAATCGGTGGCCGCGCTGGGCGGGCGCACGTTCGCCTGGTTCGCCTTCACCGCGATGCTGGCGGTGGGCGTGGGCCTGCTGGTCGCGCACCTGGTGTCGCCGGGCGAGGGCGTGGGCACGCTGCAGATCGCCGGCGACTACAAGCCCAAGGACGTGCCGCATTGGACCGAGGTGCTGCTGAGCGTGGTGCCGTCCAACCCGTTCCAGGCCATGGCCGAAGGCAAGGTGCTGCAGGTGATCTTCTTCGCTGGCCTGGTCGGTTTCGCCCTGGTCAAGCTCGGCGACCGCGTGGCGGGGCTGCGCAAGCTGGCCGGCGAGGCCAGCGACACCATGATCCAGATCACCCGCTTCGTGCTGGAGTTCACGCCGCTGGGCACCTTCGGCCTGATCGCCGCGCTGATCGGCGGCTACGGTTTCGAGAAGCTGCTGCCGCTGGGCAAGTTCGTGATCGCGCTGTACCTGGCCTGCGGCCTGCACATCGCCGTGGTCTACAGCGCGCTGCTGCTGGCACACGGCTTGAATCCGCTGAAATTTTTCCGGGGCGCGTTCCCGGGCATGCAGGTGGCGTTCGTGGCCTCGTCCAGCTTCGCCGCGCTGCCGGTGTCGCTGCGCAGCGTCACCCACAACCTGGGCGTGGACAAGAACTACGCCGCGTTCGCGGTGCCGCTGGGCGCGACGATCAAGATGGATGGCTGCGGCGCGATCTATCCGGCGATGGCGGCGGTGTTCATCGCCCAGTACGCGGGCCTGGACCTGTCGCTGACCCAGTACGTGGTGATCATGCTGGCTTCGGTGCTGGGCAGTTTCGGCACCGCCGGCGTGCCCGGCACCGCGGTGGTGATGGCCACGGTGGTGCTCAGCGCCGCCGGCCTGCCGCTGGAAACCATCGGTTATCTGTACGCGATCGACCGCGTGCTGGACATGATGCGCACCATGACCAACGTGACTGGGCAGATGCTGGTGCCGGTGCTGGTGGCCAAGGAAACCGGCTTGCTGGATCGCGCGGTGTACGAGGCGGCGCCGACCAACGTGGGCCTGGAGTCCGCGCAAGCCGGCAACGATCGCCCTTGATGCCGTTGCATCGGTGCCGGCTTGGTGCCGGCATCTGAACGGACCCTTCATGCGCCTGCGCTAAGGTAAGCGCGGACGCACACAGGGGGCGGGATGGATCCGCAGCAGATCGTTTTCCTATTGATTCTCGTCGCCACGCTGGCGCTGTTCGTCAGCGAGAAGCTGCGGGTCGACCTGGTGGCGATGCTGTCGATGCTGGCGCTGGCCCTGACCGGCGTGCTGTCGCCGAAGGAAGCGTTGTCGGGTTTTTCCAGCGAACCGGCGATCATCGTCGCGGCGGTGTTCGTGCTGTCGGCGGGCCTGTCGGCCACGGGCATCACCGACCGCATCGGCGCCGCCATCGGCCGCGCCGCCGGCGGCAGCGAGGCGCGCGCGATCGCGGTGGTGATGCCCGCGACCGCGGCCATGGCCGCGTTCTCGCACCATCTGATGGTCACGGCGATGATGCTGCCGATCCTGATGCGGCTGGCGCAGGAAAAGAAACTCGCGGCCTCGCGCCTGCTGATGCCGATGTCGCTGGCCGCTTCGCTCGGCACCACCCTGACCCTGATCAGCGCGCCGGCCTTCCTGCTCGCCAACGATCTGCTGCGGCGCGCGGGCGTGGGCAGCCTGGACCTGTTCGCGATCACGCCCATCGGCGCGGCGCTGGTGCTGATCGGCGCGGTCTACATGCTGGCCGGGCGTTGGCTGCTGCCGCGCCGCCAGGGCGAAAGCGGCAACGTCGACTATCTCAAGCTGGACCGTTACTACACCGAGTTGGTGGTGGACGCCGAGTCGCCCTGGGACGGCAAGACCCTGGCCGCGTTCGACAAGGCCTTCAAGGGGCGTTTGCAGGTGGTGGACTGGCTGCGCTACGGCCTGCGCCGGCGCGAGCAGAGCTGGGACAGCCCGCTGGCGGCCGGCGATGTGTTGCTGGTGCGCGCCTCGCCGGAGGAGATCGCTTCGGTGCGAGACGAGCCCGGTCTGTCGCTGCATGCGGTGGTCAAGTACGGCGAGCAGCCGCGTGAAGGCGCCGCGCCCGAGACCTTGGGCGAGGAACGGCTGGTGCAGGCGGTGGTCGCGCCGCGCTCGGAATTCCTGGGGCGCAGCGTGTCGGAGATCGATTTCCTCAGCACGCTGGGCGTGGTGGTGGTGGGCCTGTGGCGCAAGGAGGGTTGGCTGCGCGGCGAGTTGTCCGAGCAGCGCCTGGAGGAAGGCGACCTGCTGGTGCTTTGGGGCGCGCAGCCGCGCCTGGAGCAACTGGCCGCGCACCGCGCCTTCCTGATGCTGATGCCGTTCGACGCGCGCGGCCATGCGCGCCGGCGCGCACCGGTGGCGCTGGCGATCATGGCCGGCTCGATCGCGCTGGCGGCCAGCGAGTTGCTGGCGCCGCAGATCGCCTTCCTGCTGGGCGCGGTGGCGATGGTGCTGTCGCGCTGCGTCAGCGTGGAGCGCGCCTACGAGGCCATCGACGTGCGCATCTTCGTGATGATCGCCGGCGTGATTCCGTTGGGCATCGCGATGGACAAGACCGGTACCGCGGATCTGATCGCGGACCTGTTGGCGCGGCATGCGCAGGGGCTGCCGGTGCTGGGCTTGCTGTTGCTGATGTTCGCCGCCGCGGCGCTGCTGACCCAGATCCTGTCGGACGCGGCGACCACGGTGCTGCTGGCGCCCATCGCATTGGCGC
The DNA here is from genome assembly GCF_003382365.1 of Lysobacter silvisoli. Taxonomy (NCBI): domain Bacteria; kingdom Pseudomonadati; phylum Pseudomonadota; class Gammaproteobacteria; order Lysobacterales; family Lysobacteraceae; genus Lysobacter; species Lysobacter silvisoli. Next base: position 217,668 of record NZ_QTSU01000001.1, read on the forward strand.
TGGCGCAGAGCCTGGGCTTGTCGCCGCTGCCGTTCGTGGTGTGCACGGCGATGGGGGCGGTGGCGTCGTTCCTCACTCCCATCGGCCACCACGGCAATCTGCTGATCCTCAATCCCGGCCAATACACGTTCGGCGATTTCCTGCGCGTGGGCGTGCCGCTGACCAGCCTGATCGCCGTGACGGTGGCGTGGCTGTCGCGCTGGCTCTGGCTGGGCGGGCCGTTGCTGCCGTTCTGAGCGGCGCGCAGTGGGCGGCGCAGGATCGCCGCCCGGCCGCGGGAGCGCGCTCAGGCGGGCAGGGCGCCGGCGTCGTAGTTCTGCGCGTACTCCGCGCTGGGCGGGATCGGCTTGATCACGTCGATCAGCACGCCGTTGGGGTCGGCGGTGATGAAGTGGCGCTGGCCGAAGTCCTCGTCGCGCAGCGAGCGCAGGATCGGCAGGCCGGCGGCCTGCAGGCGCTCGTGCACCGCGTCCACGTCCTCGACCTCGAAATTCAGCAGCAGGCCGGAAACGCGGCCGCGGCCGGATTCGGGAATGGTTTCGTGGCTGCCGTCCAGCACGGCCAGGTTTACGGCAGGGTCGTCCTGCAGCTGCAGGTGCACGTACCAGTCGGCGGTGAACAGCTCGATGAAGCCGAAATGCTCGCGGTAGAACGCGGCCGTGCCGGCGACGTCGGCGGTCATGACCACGGGGTAGTAGCTGGTGACTTTCACGGCTGGTCTCCTGGCGGGGGCTGACATACAGTCTGTATGTGGATCTAAATTAAAATACAGGCTGTATGTATGTCAATAGACCAGGCTAGGACCAATCGCGAGCGCACCGAGGCCACCCGCAGCGCCCTGCTAGACGCGGCCCGCGCGCTGTTCATGGATCGCGGTTATGCCGACACCTCGACCCCCGACATCTGTGCGGCGGCCGGGATCACCCGCGGCGCCCTCTATCACCACTTCGCCGATAAGCGCGACCTGTTCCGGCACGTGCTGGAGCGCGACGCCGCGGCCGTGGCCGCCGAGATCGCCTACGCCACGCCACCGGCGATGGCGCCGCGCGAGGCCCTGGCCGCGGGCAGCCACGCCTATCTGCGCGCCATGGCGGCACCCGGGCGCACGCGCCTGCTGCTGATCGACGGGCCGGCGGTGCTGGGGCTGAGCGAGCTGCTGGCAATCGATCGGGCGCACGCGGCGCAGTCCCTGCGCGAAGGTCTGGCCGCGGCCATGGGGCGCAGTCCGGAAGATGTCGACGTATTGGCGCGGTTGCTGTCGGCCGCGTTCGACCGCGCGGCGCTGGAAATCGACGCGGGCACCGATACCTACGCGGTCACCGCGGCCATGCTGGCCTTGCTGGACCGTGTGATCGGCCACGCATGAGCCACGCAGCCGCCGGCCAGCCGCGTGCGCGCACGCGCCGCCCTTCGGAATCCCGGCTGCGGCCATGACCTGGTTGACCAGCGGCGATCCGGATTCCCTGCACAGCCCCAGCACCGGGCGCTGCTATCTGTACGTGTTGCCTTGCGCCTACGAGGATCTGCTCAAGCTGGGCTTCTCGCGCGACCCACTGCGCCGGCTGCACGAGTTGCAGTCGCGCTACTACGAAAGCTTCGACCTGCAGCGCGCCTTCCTGGTCGAAACCGAGACCGTGCGCGACGCGCGCGCCCTGGAACTGCAACTGCAACGCGTGCTGGCCGCGCACCAGGCGCCGGCGCCGCTGACGATCCGGCGCGAGGCGGCCGGCCACACCGAGTGGTATCGCGGCGCCTATGCGACCTTGCAGGCGCGTGCGCAAGCGCTGGGCGAGGGCGGGCATCGCCTGCATGCGCCGCTGCGCGGCTGGGTGGCGGCGCAGTTGGATGCGCGCAGCGACGCGCTCTACGCCTGGGCCTCGACCGTGCTGGACGCGCTGAGCGGCGAGCCCGAGCAACTGGACGCGGCGCCGCTGGCCGACCTGCGCCGCCGCGTGCTCGACTCCCTGGATGCCTATCCGGCCCTGGACCTGCGCTTGGACGGCCGCCTGCCGGATGCGCTGCTGCAGTGGTACCGCGCCCGCCGCTGAGCGCGTCTTCACGCGCGCGGCGCGGCCGCGTTCCTGAGCGATAGGGGCAAGGGCCGCGCGCCGGATCGCCCCACCGGCGAGCGGGCTCCGCTCGCGCGCGCCGTTGCGCTTCGGCCCAGCCTCAGGAGCAAGCTCATGTCCGTTTCCGGCGAAGTCACCTTCACCCTCAAGTCCGGCAAGGTCTGCGGCCCTTATCAAGCCACCTACACGGCCGAAGACAACTACGTCGACGTCACCAAGGGCGGCAAGGACTATCCGACCAAGCTGGACTTCACCAAGTTCAAGACGGTTGCCTCGATCACCTTCAAGCCCGGCGTGGGCAAGGCCACCAGCTGGACCAGCTGGACCTATTTCAACAACGGTCAATGGGCGGTGGATCGGTTCACCAACCTGGGATAAGGGGCGGCGCGCGGCTGGAGATCGCAGTGCGTTTTCGCTCTTGCGCAGGGCGGTGGGCTAGGTGCGTCCTTCTTTTGGTTTGTCAGGCGCACCAATCACCATCCGGCGCGGAGCCAATCGCGGCTTACGCCGCTCCCACAGGGGCGGCGGTGCAGGGAGGCCTTGAGGTGTTCTGCCTTTGGAGGCGCGGTCGCAGCTTGCGCAGCTCCTACAGGGGCAGGCGCGGGGCCGTCGTGGTTGAGGAGGCGTGGTCGCGGCTTATGCCGCTCCTGCCCCAAAGCAGGGCGGCGTTTTCGCTGGCGGCGGTGGCCGCTATGCTGCGCGCCACTCCCGCTACCCCAGGAGCCAGCGTTGGATCTGGCGCTATTCGATTTCGACGGCACCATCACGCAGCGCGAACTGTTCGTCGAGTTCGTAGCTTCGGTCATGCCGCCCTCGCGCATGCGGGCGGGGCGGTTGCGCGTGTTGCCGACCTGGCTGGGCTACAAGCTCGGGCTGGTGTCGGGCTCGACCATCCGCGCCCAGGTCGCGCGCCTGGGCTTCCGCGATCTGCCGCAGGCGCAACTGGAAGAGGCCGGTCGCCGTTTCGCCGAGCAGGTGATTCCCACCGCGCTGCGGCCGGAGGCGATGGCGCGCATCGCCTGGCACCGCGAACGCGGCGACACGGTGGCGGTGGTGTCGGGCGCGTTCGACGTCTACCTGCGTCACTGGTGCCAGGCGCAGGGCCTGGACTGGCTGTGTTCGTCGCTGGAGGCGCGCGACGGCGTGCTGACTGGGCGCTACCACGGCGCCCAATGCGTGGGCGCCGAGAAACCGCGGCGCGTGCGCGAGCGCTACCAGCTCTCGCGCTACGCGCAGATCCACGCCTACGGCGACACTCGCGAAGATCGGGAGCTGTTGGCGTTGGCGCACCATCGCTGGTACCGCTGGCAGCCGCTGGCCTGAGCCGCGCGGGCGGCGCTCATTCCGCCGCCGCCCACAAGCGCTGCGCCTCCTCGGCGACCACGTCGGGGCGTTCCTCCGGCCAGAACAGCTTGCTGCCCTCGAGCCGGCGCACGCCGTGCAGGTTGCCGAACGCGCCTTGCAGGTGCGCCAGGCCGGCCGGCGAAAAGATGGTGTCGCCCATGCCCCAGACGACGCGCACCGGCGCGCGGCTGCCGGCCAGACCCGCGGCCACGCCGGCCAGCACGTTGTGGTCCAAGGCCGTGGCGTAGTCGTGCACGCGCTGCTTGCTCGCGGCCGAGACCACCATCGGCGAGAAATAGGCGTCCAGCGCTTCGTCGGTGGGCTGGTTGGGATCCAGGTAGCACATGCCGCCGATGCCGTCCTTGGAGCGCGCCAGCGCCTTGTCGGCCAGCCACGGCGCCAGCCACTGGTCGACGAACTTGCCTTCGCGCGCGAGCGCGATCACCGGCAGCATCGCCGGGGGCGGGCATTCGATCTCGGTGTCGCAATTGGCCAGCAGCAGGCTGCGCACGCGCTCAGGGTGACGCGCCAGCAACAACTGCGCGACCGCGCCGCCGCTGTCGCTGGCGATCACGTCGGCGCGGTCCACCTTCAATCCATCGAGCAGGGCCAGCAGCATGTCCACCTGGGCATCGGGCGCCACGCTCTGGCCCGGCGCGACTTCGGTGTGGCCCAGGCCGAGGAAGTCCGGCGCGATGCAGCGTCGCTGCGGCGCCAGGCGTTCGATCGCGCCGCGCCACTGGTAGCCGTTGAGCGGGAAGCCATGCAGGAACAGCGCCGCCGCGCCGCGGCCGCGTTCGACGTAGGCGATGCGGCCGTGGCGGGTGCTCAGGTAACGGCGCGCACCGTGGAACACGGCGGCTTCGCGTGCGGAGGCGCTGGCGGGAGCGGCAGCGCCGGCCAGACCGGCGAAGGCGCCGGCGGCCAGGGTGGTGGCGGTAGCGGTGAGGAAGCGCCTGCGGTTCATATCGCGATCTCCATCGAAGGACCGTCCTTCGTTGGCGCAAATGATTGGCCCGGCAGGTCATGCGCTCAATGTCGTCGCAGGTCATGCATGCATGACCTGGCAGGTCATGGTTTCGCGGCAAGGCGCTGCGTAAGATCCGGCCCATGGATACCGCTGCCCGTTCCGTTCCCGCCCCTGCCCAAGTGGGCGTGCTGTTGCGCGAATGGCGTGCGGCGCGACGTCTGAGCCAGCTGGACCTGGCGCTGGACGCCGGCCTGTCGGCGCGGCACCTGAGCTGCGTGGAGACCGGCAAGTCGCACGCCAGCCGCGAGCTGATCGTGCGCCTGGCCGATGCGCTGGAAATGCCGCTGCGCGAGCGCAATGCCCTGCTGGTGGCGGCTGGCTATGCGCCGCAGTATCCCGAGACCGCGCTGGACACGCCCGAACTGTCGCAGGTGCGCCGCGCGATCGAATTCATCCTGGCCCAGCAGGAGCCGTATCCGGCCTTCGTGCTCAACCGGCGCTGGGACATCCTGATGGCCAACGCCGCCGCGGCCCGGGTCAACGCCTACGTGATGGACGGCCGCCCCAATCGCCACGCCAACATGATCCGGCAGATCTTCGATCCGCAGGATCTGCGTCCGGCGGTGGCCAACTGGGAGGAGGTGGCCGGCGACCTGATCCGCCATCTGCACGACGCGGTGGCGGCCACGCCCGGCGACACCGCCACGCGCGCGCTGCTGGACGAGGCCCTGGCCTACCCGGGCGTGCCCGCGCGCTGGCGCCGGCGCGAGCTGGGCGCCGCGCCCACGCCGCTGCTGACCACGGCGCTGCGCCGCGACGGCCAGGTGCTGCGCTTCTTTTCCACCATCACCACCTTCGGCACGCCGCGCGACGTGACCATCGACGAGCTGCACATCGAATGTTGCTTTCCGGTCGACGACGCCACGACGCAGTTGTGTCGCACGCTGGCACGCGACGGCGCAGCGGACTAGGTGCGATCAGTCCGGCGCAATCGGATAAGAGCGGCCCACGTCCCGCCGCAGCGGACTACCGGTTCGCCGCAATAACGCCCCCGCCAACTGGCTGCAGGCGTCGCCGCGCGCTCCAATGTCGGTAGCTCGAAGCGGGGCCGCCGACCGTTCCGCGTCCTCGGCACGTCGGCACCGTTTCGAGCACCCTCTTTCGTGAGTTGCCAGGGACGGCGACGCTTTTTGCGGCTCCAAGGCCCGTCGTCCCTCCGGGATGCCGCGCGCCGGACTTGGTCGCAGGGCGTCGGCATCGGAGAATTCGGCTTGCCTTACTCCAGTCTCGCCGCCGCATGATTCCGACCGCCCCTGCCGTTCCCGCCGCCGCCCCGCTGCCGGCGCCGCATCGAGGGCGCTGGCTGTGGCTGTCGGTACTGGCGCGGCTGTTCCTGGCCGGCTGCACCCTGCTGATCGCGCTGCCCTCGGTGGAGAACCGGGACGAGACGGTCTATTGGGCGACCTTCCTGCTGGCCAACCTGTTCTGGATGTCCCCGCTGACCGCGATCCAGCACCTGTTCTGGCGTCGCGGCACGCCGAAGTGGACGGTGGTGGTGGCGCTGCTGGCGATCACCTACGCCATGTCGGTGACCAGCAACGTGGCCGCGCACTGGATGGCCAACACCGCCGGCTGGGAGACCCGCCTGTCCGGCGATTGGACCCAGATCTTCAGCGGCACCGCCGGCTGCTGGCTGGTGCTGGTGGCCTACTGCGCGATCCAGTCGGTGATCATCTATTACGCCGACCTGCAGTTCGCGCGCGAGCGCAACCGCCGGGCGATGGCGCTGGCCCAGGACGCCGAACTGCGCGCGCTGCGCTATCAGCTCAATCCGCACTTCCTGTTCAACACCCTCAATGCGATCTCGGCCCTGGTCGCCGACGGCCGCAGCGCCCAGGCCCAGCAGATGATCGCGCGCCTGGCCGAGTTCCTGCGCGCGACTCTGGACGGCAGCGAGGGCCACGAGGTGGCGCTGGCCGAGGAGCTGGCGCTGACCGACACCTACCTGGAAATCGAGCGCGCGCGCCTGGACAAGCGCCTGCTGCTGAAGTGGCACATCGGCCCGGACACCCTGCGCGCGCGCGTGCCCATGCTGCTGTTACAGCCTTTGGTCGAGAACGCGATCCGCCACGGCATCTCGCAACGCACCGAACCGGGGCAGCTGGAGATCCGCATCGAGCGCGACGGCGAGCGTTTGCAGTTGCGCGTGGCCAACGACGGCGTGCCCGAACCGGTGCGCGGCGGCGAGGCGATCCAGCGCAACGGCGCCTCGATCGGCCTGCGCAACACCGCCGAGCGCCTTCAGGCGTTGTATCCGGGGCAGCACGCGATCGAATCGGGCGCGCGCGGCGACGGGGGTTACGAGGTCAGGCTGACGCTGCCGTTCCGCGAGTCGGAGGCGGCGCCTAGGGAATGGGAGAGGGAGATATGAGGATGCGAGTAGCGGTCATAGACGACGAGCCCCTGGCGCGCAGCGGGGTAATCACCCGGCTGGCGGCGCATGCCGACGTGGAAGTGGTGGGCGAGTTCGCCGACGGGCCCTCGGCCCTGGAGGGCATTGCCGCCCTGGCGCCGGACCTGGTGTTCATCGACGTGCAGATGCCGGGCATGACCGGGCTGGAGGCGCTGGCCGCATTGCCGCCGGCGCAGCGGCCGATGGCGGTGCTGCTGACCGCGTACGAGAACTTCGCCGTGCGCGCGTTCGAACTGCAGGCGGTGGACTATCTGCTCAAGCCTATCGACGACGAGCGTTTCGCCGAGGCGCTGGAGCGTGCGCGCCAGGCCCAGCCCTACCGCCGCAGCGCCGCGCCGGCCGCGTCCGCGCAGGTCGCCGCCGCCAACGGCGAGGACGCCAGCTGGCTCAACCGTTTCGTGGTGCGGGTGGGGCGGCGCGTGGCCTTCGTCGAGGCGGCCGAGGTCGAATGGATCCAGGCCGACGGCGACTACGCGACCTTGCACGTGGGCGATCGCGCCTACCTGCTGCGCGAGTCCATGGGCCGCTTGTCGCGTCAGCTCGATCCGGCCCAGTTCGTGCGCGTGCACCGCTCCACCATCGTGCGCATCGACTGCGTGGCCGAACTGCAGCCGCTGTCCAACCGCGACGCCATGCTGCGCCTGCGCGACGGCACGCCGGTGCGCGCCAGCCGCACCTACATCGAACCGCTGCTGGCGCGCCTGCACGGGCGGCCGGGCTTCGGCGGCTGAAGCCGGGGCTGGTCCGGCGGCGCGCGAGGCAGCAGAATCGGGCTTCCGCATCGCAGCCAGCGCCGGCAGGCGACATGAACGCGCCCGAGCATCCGCCCGAAGACTCGTACGCCGCTCTTTACCCTGAGCCGCCGCAGTCGCTGCCCAAGGCGGCATCGCCGTACTGGCTGCCGGTGATGGCCTGCGTGCCGATCGGTCTTTGCACGCTGATGATGGTGCTGCCGGTGATCGATCAAGGTCGCGCGGTGATCTACTTCGCGATGAGCATGATCGTCAACATGGCCTGGCTGTGGCCACTGACGCTGTTCCAGCGGTGGCTGCGCCAGCGCGGTACCGGGACCTGGACCACCGTGATCGCGCTGCTACTGGCGACCTACCTGATGTCGTCGGCCAACAATGCGTTCGCTTATGCGATGGGCCAGTATTTGGGGTGGTCCTACAGGCTCACGCTGATAAGGATGATATTCATCGGCGTGGACAGCAGCTGGATGGTGTTGTCGATGTATTGCGCCGTCCACGCCGTGGTCGCGTACTACAGCGACCTGCAACAGGCGCAGCTGCGCCAGCAGCGCGCGCTGGCGCTGGCCCGCGACGCCGAGTTGCGCGCGCTGCGTTACCAGCTGCATCCGCATTTCCTGTTCAACACCCTGGGCGCGATCTCGTCGCTGGTCGACGATCAGCGCAACGGCGACGCGCGGCAGATGATCGGCCGCCTGGCCGAGTTCCTGCGCGCGACTTTGGCCGACAGCGACCGTCCCGAGGTCAGCCTGGCCGAGGAACTGGCGCTGACCGAAACCTACCTGGAGATCGAGCGTGCGCGCCTGGGCGATCGGCTGCAGCTGAAGTGGCGGATCGGTCCCGACGTGTTGCGCGCGCGGGTGCCGGCGCTGTTGCTGCAGCCGCTGGTGGAGAACGCGGTGCGCCACGGGATCGCCCAGCGCAGCCAGCCCGGCAGCCTGGACATCCATATCGAACACGACGGCGACCGCCTGCACCTGAGCGTGTACAACGACGGCCCCGCCAAGCCCACGCTCAGCGAGACGGCCGAGCGCCGCGCCGGCGCGGTGGGACTGCGCAACGTGGCCGAGCGGCTGCGCGCGCTGTACCCGCAGGCGCATTCCTTCGACGCCGGCGCGCGTGGCAACGGCGGCTACGAGGTGCGGCTGTCGCTGCCGTACCGAGAGGTCGCCGTTCCGCGGACCGCGGTCGCCGCCGCGGCCTGAGCCGGCCGCCGCAACCGCGGCGGCGCCAGCGGTATCCCCTGCTGCGATCCCGGCCGCCGGCCGGGCGCCGACGGAGCCGCCGCATGCAATCGCCGATCCTCCCGGGCCTGATCCTGGGCCTGATTCTGAGCGGGCCGGCGCTGGCCGCCGCGCCGACTGCGCCCACCGCGTCGCCCGTGCCAGCCGGCTTGGACGCTTATGTCGCCGACTATGCGGCCCGCCACGATTTCAGCGGCACCGTGCTGGTCGCGCGCGAAGGCCGCACCGAAGTGCTGCGCAGCTACGGCGAGGCCGACCTGGGCTTCCACATCGCCAACACCACCGACACGCGCTACAAGATCGCCTCGATCACCAAGCTGTTCACCGCCGTGCTGGTGCTGCAGCTGCGCGACGAGGGCAAGCTGGCGCTGGACCGGCCCATCGGCGATTACCTGCCGGACTACGCCGGCGAGGCCGCGCGCCGCAGCAGCGTGCACCAGCTGCTCAACCACACCTCGGGCCTGGCCAATCCCGATGCCGCGGTCGATGCGGCCCGCGCGATCCGCGACGGCTTGCCGCTGTACCAGCTGCCGCGCAGCAGCGATGCGCTGCTGCGCGATTACTGCGGCGGCAAGCTGGTGCGCGCGCCCGGACAGGCCTTCGACTACAACAATTGCGACTACATCGTGCTGGGCAAGCTGATCGAACGGCTGACCGGGCAGGAGTATGCGCAGGCGCTGCAGCAGCGAATCCTGCAACCGCTGGGACTGCGCGATACCGGCGTGCTGCGCCAGGACCGCATCGTCGAGCGTCTGGCGGCCACCTATTTCGCCCGCGACGGGTCGCCGCGGATGACGCCGGATCTGCCGGTGTATGCCGAGAACTGGTATGCGGCCGGAGCGATGTATTCGACCGCGCGCGACCTGGCCGTATTCGCCGATGCGCTGTACGGCGGGCGCCTGCTCAGCGCCGATTCGTTGCAGCGTCTGCTGCGGCCGGGCCTGGACGACTACGGCTACGGGCTGTGGAGTTACGAGATGCGCGTGGGCGACCGCAAGCGCTGGGTGGCCAAGCGGCCGGGGCAGATCATGGGCGCGCGCACGCAACTGCTGCGGGTGATCGAACCGTGGGTCACGGTGGTGATCCTGAGCAACGCCGGCAGCGCCGACCTGGACGAATTCGCCGCCCAGCTCGCGCGCCGCGCGGCCTCGCCCTGATCGCTCAGGCCTTGGGCTTGAGCTGGTGCAGCAGGATCGAGTTGCCTTCGCTGTCCAGGCACACGGCCATGCGGCAGACCGGGCTGTGGATGACGTCGCTCTTGAACTGCACGCCCTTGCCCTTGAGGTCGGCGATCAGCGCGTCCAGGTCGGCCACTTCCAGGGCGATGGTGCCGCCGGCGGTGTCGCTGGGCGCGTCGGGCACGAAGTTGGTCAGCGCCAGGCAGCCGCCTTCGGGCAGGTCGTACTCCAGCCACCACTGGTCGCCGCGATTGCCGTGCGAGCTCAGGCTCAGGCCCAGGGTTTGTTCGTAGAACGCGCGGGCGCGGGCCACGTCGTGGATCGGGTATAGGGTGAAAGCGACTTTGCGCAGCATGGTCTGGGTCCTGGAGGGGTGGACGGGCGAGGGATCAGCGGCGGAGCCACCAGCCGCCGAGCAGGCAGCACGGCGGGCCGGTCACGGCCACGCCGATGGCGTACCAGGCCGGCCCGAATTCGGGGCCGCGGCCCCAGGTGGCGACCACGCCGGCGATGCCCAGTACGGCGCCGATCCCCGCCAGCGTCCACACGTGCGCCATCGGCCGGTACGGCGCCAGCCGCGCGGCGAGGTAGCCGCCGAGCAAGGTGTAGAGGGCGCGATAGCTCAGGGCCAACAGCCACAGCTCCGTGGCCATGGGCTGCATCGTCGGCGGATACACGCCGCTGGCATGCAGGGCCAGATCGGTGAGGGTGGACAGGATCACCGTGACCAGCAGGCCGGCCAGCACGGCCAGCAGGCTGCGGCCCAGGCGGCGCCGCTGCGGCGCCGGCGTTGCGATGGATGCGTTCATGGGCGAACTCCGCGCTCGCGCGCGTGCGAGGGAAGGGCGCCGTCAGCCGGCGGCGGTGGAGGTGTCGGCAAGGAAGGCTTCGAGGCGGTCGTAGCCGGCGGCGATGCCCTGTTCCATGTTGGTGGCCAGGGCGCCATCGCGCGCCTCTCGCGAGGCGTAGACCACGGTCGTCGTCAGCGTGGTCTTGCCGTCGCGTTCGCTGAGCACCGCGGTGCCCACGGTTTCGCCGCCGGTCCAGTCCATGTCGTAGCGTTCGGTGCGCACGATGCGTTCGGGCCGCAGGATGTCGCGGTGCACGCCGCCCATGCCCATCTCCACGCCGTCGGGCCCGCGCCAGACGAAGCGGTAGGCGCCGCCCACGCTCAGGTCGACTTCGCACACGACCAGGGTCCAGCCGTCCGGGCCGTGGAACCAGCGCAGCAGCAGCTCGGGCCGGGTGAGCGCGTCGAACACCAGTTCGCGCGGCGCATCGAAGGCGCGGGTGATGACGATCTCGCGCTCGCCGGGGGCGGTCACGGTGAGGATGTTGGCGGAACGGTGCATGGCGCTGGCTCCTTTAGCGTTTTTTGGCAGGGGTGGGACGCTGCTGTGTCTGCAATTCGTCCAGCAGCGCGTCTAGCCGCTGGTAGTTGCGTTCCCAGATGCGGCGGTAGTGCTCGATCCAGACGTTGGCCTCGGCCAGCGGTTGCGCTTCGATCCGGCAGGGCCGGCGCTGGGCGTCGCGGCCGCGGCTGATCAGGCCAGCGTGCTCCAGCACCTTGAGATGCTTGGAGATCGCCGGCTGGCTCATGGCGAAGGGCTCGGCCAGCTCGGTGACGGTGGCTTCGCCGCTGGCCAGGCGCGCGAGGATCGCGCGCCGGGTGGGGTCGGCGAGGGCGGCGAAGGTGGCGTCGAGGCGGTGGGTCTGGTTCTGCATATAACCGTAAAGTTACATAACTTTTGGGTTATATACAGGTTGCGCTACAACGCGTCAATGCCTTGTGCGTCGATTCGGGAGGGCAGCCGACGGGCGGCTGAGGGACCGGCAATGGCCTCAGGCTAGTGCAGGCGACGAATCTCGGATGGCGGCTGCATGCGTCCTTGTTCGACATCCTGCGAATGCGAGAAGCGCAAAGACTTCGGAGTCATGCCTGGGTGGAGCGCTGGATCCCCGCCTTCGCGGGGATGACGAATCGTGAGATCGGACCAGCGATGCTGGTCGCTGTCGATGGAAGCCGATCAGTGCGCTTGCGCGGCGGCGTCCTCGCGGCAGTCGGCGTGCGCTATCGCATCGCTGGTGCCGGCACAGGGCTGAAAGCGGTCGGGCAGGCCCACCACTTCGCGGCTTTCGCCCACGGCCAGGCTGAAGCGCTCGAACGGCGCGGCCTGGCAGGCGGCGGGCTGGGGCGCGCAGGCCTGGGCGAACAGCGCGTAATGGCAGCGACCGCTGGCGCTGGCGATGCATTCGAAGCGGGCCACGCCCGCGTGCAGGCGGGTGCGCGCGTGCAGGGTGTCGCGCCCGTCCTGGCTGGCGCGCGCGATCCAGGTGGTGCCGCCGCCGTCGCAGCCGATCAGGGCCAGCAGGAAGTACACCAGGGCGAGCAGGTTGCGCATGGCGGAACTCATAAATGCAGGACTCGTCGGTCGCGTGGCAGTCGGATCACATGTTGCGGAACAGGGCCATGAACGGCTGGCTCACGCTCAGCGTTTCCGGCCGCTGCTTCAGGCGCAGGCTGCCGCGGCCGCTTTCGTCGCGGACCACGGCGGCCACCGCCTTGAGGTTGACGATGGTGGAGCGGTGGATCTGCTTGAACACGTTCGGGTCCAGCGCGGCCACCAATTCGCGGATCGGCGTGCGCAGCAGCGCTTCGCCGTCGGCGGTGACGACGGTGGTGTATTTCTGGTCGGCGCGGAAATAGGCGACGTCGTCGACCAGGATCAGCCGCGTTTCGCGCCCGGCGCTGGCGGTGATCCAGGTCAGCGGCGGCCTGGCGTCCTGGCGCGGCAGGCCGGCGCCGAGCTGGCGCAGCAGGCCGGCCAGCGCTTGCGCGTCGCCGCCGCCGTCGGCGATGCGCGCCTGCAGGCGCTGCACCGTGGCGGCCATGCGTTCGGGCGCGATCGGCTTGAGCAGGTAGTCCACCGCGCCGCGCTCGAAGGCGTCGATCGCGTACTGGTCGTAGGCGGTGACGAACACCACGTGGGTGCGCGGGCTGGCCTCGGCCGCGGCGGCGGCCACGTCCAGGCCGCTCAGGCCGGGCATGCGGATGTCCAGGAACGCGACCTCGGGCTGGTGCGCGGCGATGGCTTCCAGCGCCTCGGCGCCGTCCTCGCAGGAAGCCACCACGTCCAGCTGCGGCCAGGCCGTGGTCAGCAGGTCCAGCAGCGCCTGCCGCAGCAGCGCTTCGTCTTCGGCGATGACGGCCTTAGCCATGGCGGGACTCTCGATGAAAAGCGGCGGGCACGCTCAAGGTGGCGGCCACGCCGTTGGGGAAGTTGGCGACCACGGCCAGCGACGCCTCGTCGCCGTAAACCAGGCGCAGGCGTTCGCGCACGTTCTTCAGGCCGATGCCGGTGCCGCTGGGCTGACTGCCGAAGCCTTCGCCGTCGTCGGCCACGGTCACCGCCACGCGCTCGCCATCGCGGCGCGCCAGGATCCACACCGTACCGCCGCCGCTGCGCGGTTCCAGGCCGTGCTTGATCGCGTTCTCGACCAGGGTCTGCAGCATCATCGGCGGCAGCGCGGTTTCGCGCAGCGACTCGGGCACGTCGATCTGCACGGCCAGGCGCGGGCCCATGCGGATGCGCAGGATTTCCAGGTAGGCCTGGGCGCGTTCGAGTTCCTCGCCCAGGCTGGACAGCGCGTCCTCGGTGCGCGGCAGCGAGCGGCGCAGGTACTGGATCAGATGCCCGAGCATCTCGTCGGCGCGCGCCGCATCGGTACGGGTGAGGTATTGCGCGCTGGCCAGGGTGTTGTAGAGGAAGTGCGGTTCGACCTGGGCGTGCAGCAGGTTGAGCTTGGCCACCGCCAGTTCCTTGTCGGTGGCGGTGCGCGCGCTCACCGCGCGTTCGTTGCGGCGGCGTTCGGCGACGCGGCGGGTGATCGCGCGCGAGATCGCCTCGGCGTTCTCCAGGTTGGTGCCGTCGTCGACCCGGAACCAGTCGCTCCAGGCGCCGCTTTCGGGTTCGCATACCAGGGTCACGCTGCCGCTGTCGTCGCCGGGGGTGACCGTGGCCAGGATCTGGTTGCGCGGGGTGCCGAACCAGTTGAGCGGGTTGTAGCGGCCCCAGGGACGGCGGCCGTAGGTGTCGGGACGGCGCACCTTGGCGCGGATCTGCAGGCTGTCGCGCGCGCTTTCGATCTCCTCGCTGCGCGGCAGTTCGCGGATCGCGGCATCGAGCAGGTCGAAGGCTTCGCCGGCCTCGAACGGCACTTCGATTTGGCGGCGCTGGCGGTTGGCCAGGGTGCCGCCGTCGATATGGCCAGCGATCAGGCGCACCCGGCGCAGGTGCGAAAACGCGCCGGTGAGGACGAAGGCGCCGACCACCAGGCCGAGCAGGAACACCGGCGCGGGGTCGCTGTCGGGTGAGCCATCGATCGTGGGCAACACCGTCCACAGCAGGGCCAGCATGAAGAACAGCGCCGTCCAGGCGGCGGCGATGCGGGCTAGGAAGAACAGGCTCTTGATCACGGTCCGATCCGGCGGGCGTCAGTGCAGCGAAGCATAGCCACGAGCGGCCACCGGGCTAGGGGGCGGGCGACGAAATGGGGTTTGGGGCGACGAAATGGGGCGGTGTGGGGGGGAGGGGGTGCCTGCCCTCACCCCAACCCACACCCCGGCCCGACCGCATAGCGGTCGGGCGTTCGATGCAGCGCGAGCCGATGGCTCGCAAGCGCTGCCTCTCACCCCGCAAGCGGGAGAGGGGCTAAAGCAAAAGCGGCGGCGTCGGATGTGTTCCCTCTCCCGCTGGCGGGAGAGGGCTAGGGTGAGGGGGTGAGCGCAACGCGCGAATGCCCTTGATCTTCGCTCGGGCCCCGAACTCGCAGTCCGAAATGAAGACCCGTAGGGCGGCGCACAGGATGTGCGCCGTTTTTCGCTGGCACAGGATGTGCCATCGAAAAATCCCCGCGCCCACTCCGCTCTCGCACGGGAGCTCTGGGGCAGCGTTTTTCTTTGGTTACTTTCTTTTGACGCTTATCAAAAGAAAGTGACCCGGCCGCTTGCGGACGGAAGCTGTTGCTGTTGCTTCAACCAACACACCCAAACACCTTCGCGAGTTCGGAGCGGATCGCGGCTCACGCCACTCCTACAGAAAGCAGATCACACGCAGACCGAGGCCGTCGCAGTAGTTGCGGGTTCGCGGTCGCAGCTTGCGCAGCTCCTACATGGGAGCCGCGGCTTTCGAGGAAATTGCAGGTTCGCGGTCGCGGCTTACGCCGCTCCTACCCCAGAGCGGCGGCGCCTATCCGGAGCTGGCTACCGGCCTATTTCGCGCCGCTTACGTAGCGGTCCTGCGGGTCCGGGCAGGGCGCGTCGGCCGACGCCGGGCAGGGCCACAGCGCGCGCGGCACGCTGTCGCGCACTTCGAAGCCGTCGCCGTTCCAGATCACGAAACCGGCATGCGACTTGTAGCCGCCCTGGAACACGCGCTCGTCCTTGGCGGGCAGCGGCTGTTCGGGATCGGCGTTGACCACCCAGCGCAGCGTAGGCGCCGCGTCGATTCGGCTGTCGTCGACGGCGATGGGATCGGCGCCCTGGGCGTCGTAGCGGTCCAGGCGCGCGCGTCCCAAGGCCCGCTCGGGTGCCTTCAGGCTCGCGCTCACGTCCTCCGGCGCCTGACCGTCGGCGATGCGGTAGGCGCGCAGTCCGGTGTCGGCGTACTCGGCATGCGCCTGCGCGCAGGCGCGGCGCGCGGCACTGAGGTCTTCTTCCTCGGCTTGCGCCTGCGCCGCATCGATCGCGCTGCAGGCCATGCGCATCTGCAGCAGGTAGCCGGTGGTGCCCGGCTCGCGGCCCTGGAAGCTGCGCAGCCACAGGCTGTAGCGCGCGCCGTTCTGATCGGCCAGCAGGTAATCGCTGCGGCCGCCGGTGCCGGGCAGGGTACGCAGGTAGACCTGGCCCGACAGCAGTTTCTGCCGCAGCGACACCGGCAGCAACACCGACTGCGTGGGCAGCGCGGCGACGAAGGCCACGACCGAAGCGGGCGCCTGCGTGTAGCGGCCGTCGCGGACCACCGGCCCGCTGACCGGCGAGAAACCGGGCAGGGCGGCAGCCGCGGCTTTGGGCGGCGCGCTGCCGGCGCTGGCGCAGCCGGTCAGCAGCAAGCCGGCGAGCAGGTACTTGGAGCGTAGGGGCACGGGGGTACTCCTGTGGGGTCGTGGATTACTGCGCGCGACGCTGCAGCGGTTCCTGCTGCTGCACGCGCTGCGGTTCCTCCATCGTCGGCTGGTTCGCGGCCTGGGTACGGTTGATCGCGTCCAGCCGATTCAGGCTGGCCTCCGGCGTGGCATGGGTGGCGGCGTCGGCCGAGACCGACACGCGCGCGGCCGCCGGATCGCCGGGGCGGCCCTGGACCAGGAACAGGGTTTCGCCCGCGCGCAGGTTGGCGGTGGCGTTGTTGGTGGCGATCGCGTCGACCTGGGTCAGGTTGCCGCGCTTGGCCTCGGCCAGCAGGTGCAGGCTGACGGCTTCGTGATTGCGCTCGTAGGCGGTGCCCAGGCCGCGCACGTGGCCGTCGATCTGGGTGTAGAGGCGGTGATCCGGATGGTCGGCATTGCGCGGGTCGGCCGGCGGGCGGGCTTGACCGTCCTGCGCCGGCGTGGCCTGGTTGCGCTCCTGCTGCTGGCCGGGCGCGACCGAGGTCAGCACGTACTGCCAGCGGTCCTGGTTGGGATTGCCGCGCACGGTGTTGATGAAGTCGGTGTGCTCGCCGCCGCCGATGGTCTGGCAGCCCGCGGAATCGGTGTTGGTGTTGCTGCCGCGGTGGATCTTGAAGGTGTTGTTGAGGTCCTGCACGCCGTTGACGTCGCGCGAGTCGAACCAGCCGTCGGCGTTGGTGTCGCGCTCGACCCGGTTGGCGCCGTTGCGCACGGCCTCATCGGAGGGGCGCAGCGAGAACTCGCGGCCGTTGCGGGTGTGGCCGTTGCTGGCGTGCACGGTCTCCACCATCTCGACCGTGCCTTCGGACAGGCGGCCCATGTCGCGCACGCGGTCGCCGTTGACGTCGTCGCCTTCGATCTTGCGCGTGCGCACGTTCTCGTAGCCGGGCGAGGCCGCCAGCCGCGGCGCCTGGCGCTGGGTATCGGCGTAGATGCGGTTGCCGTCGCTGCCGGCGTGGTGGTCGTACTGCGCGGTGGGCTCGGTGGTCACCTGATTGAATTCGCGCGCGTGGCGGCCGCCGTCGGCGTCGCGCCAGACCACCACCATGCGGTCGTCGTACTGGCCGCGTCCGCTGTTCTGGGTGGTCTGGGTTTCGTTGCGCATGCCCAGGATCACCCGGTCCTGGCCGCCTAGCGCGTCGCGCGCGGCCTGGGTGCCGCGCGCGGCGATCACGCTGGCGTAGACGTCGTACTGCTGCGCCTGCGACAGGGTCGCGGTTTCGTTCTCGGCGGGGAAGCGCGGCGCCGCGGTCGCGGTGCGCAATCGGTCCAGGGTGGGGTTGAGCGCGGTGGCGTCGTCGCCGGTCAGCGCATTGGGCGCGCGCAGGGCGGTCAGCCGGTCCTGGCCGCGCACGGCCACGTAGCGGTCCAGCGCTTCCTGCACCACCACGCTCTGGTCCTGGCGCAGCGCGTCCAGCCGGGCCGCGGCTTCGCGGTTCTGGCCGCGGTTGAGCAGGGCGACGACTTCGTCGGCGGAGGCGTTGATGTCGAGTTCGGGCATGGGAATTCCTTTCCGGTTGGGCGTACGCGCCGGCCAACGCCGGGCTCGCGCGTGGGCGATCCGTGCCGCCGTCGGAGCGAGCGTAGCATTGGCGTGTGAATCGCAGGCAAGGCCGCGCGCGGCCAGCGAACGGTTTGCGCACGAAGCGGCGGCGCCGGCGCGCGCCGCGGCACCGTGAATGCGCCCTCAGGGCCCAGCCGGCCTCAGCCCATGCGGCGCGGCGCGGCGTCCTGGCCTGGCGCCTGCTCCGCTGCCTGCGGCGCGGCCGGGTTGGCGTCTGCCTGGTTGAGGGCGTCCAGCCGCGCCAGGCTGGCCTGCACCGGCGTGCTGGCGGCCAGTTCCACCGACAGCGCCACCCGTCGCGCGGCCGGGTCGCCGGGGCGGCCCTGGATCAGGAACAGGGTTTCGTCGGCCTGCAGGCCGTTGTCGGCGCGGTTGGGCACCAGGCTGTCGGCCTGGGTGATCTGGCCGGCCTTGGCCGCGGCCAGCAGGCTCAGGCCGATCGCGTCGGCGTTGCGTGCGTACTCGCCGCCGAGCGCGCGCAAGTGGCCGTCGATCTGGCCATGCAGGCGATGGTCGGCATGGGGCGGGTTCGCAGGATGGCGCGGGTCGGCGCCCTCGGGCGTGCCCGCGTCGGCGCGCGGACCCGCGCCGCCGGCGGGCTGCGCGCGCTGCTGGGTCTGCGCCGGCGCCACCGAGGTCAGTACGTACTGCCAGCGCGTCTGCTGCTGGTTGCCGCCGACGGCGGTGATGAAGTCGTCGTACTCGCCGCCGCCGATGGTCTGGCAGCCGGCCGAGTCGGTGTTGCTGCTGCCGCCGCGGTGGATCTTGAAGGTGTCGTTCAAGGCCTGCAGGCCGTTCACGTCGCGCGCGTTGAACCAGCCGTCGGCGTTGGTGTCGCGCTGCACGCGGTTCGCGCCGGCGCCCACCGCCGCCGCGGTCGGGCGCAGGGCGAATTCCTCGCCCGGATTCGCGCCGTAGGTGGGGTGCGCATCGGCGCGCATCTCGGTGGTGCCTTCGCCCAGGCGCCCCATGTCGCGGATGCGGTCGTTGTTGACGTCCTCGCCTTCGATCTTGCGCGTGTCGACGTGCTCGTAGCCGCGCGACGGCTTCAGGCGCGGCGCGACCTGGCCGCCGCTTTCGGCGATCACGCGGGTGCCGTCGCTGCCGGCGTGGTGGTCGTACTGGGCGCTGGGCTCGGTGTTGGAATGGTTGAACTCGCGCGCGTGGCGGACGCCCTTGTCGTCCTTCCACACCACCACGATGCGGTCGTCGTAGACGCCGGCGCCGTGGTTGGCGGTGGTGCGGGTGTCGTTGCGCATGCCCAGGATCACGCGGTCCTGCGTGTTCAGCGCAGCCCGCGCGGCCTGGTCGCCGCGCACGCCGATCACGCTGGCGTAGATGTCGTACTGCTGCGCCTGCGACAGGCGCGCGGTCTCGCTGTCGGCGGGGAAGCGCGGCGCGGTGTAGTTGGCCGCGATCAGCCGTCCCAGCGGTTCGCTCGGCGCCACCGCGTCCATGCCCGGCATCGGCAGCAGGCTCAGGGCGTACATGGCGTTGACCTCGGCGGTCGCGCGCCGGGCGACGTAGCGGTCCAGGGCTTCCTGCACCACCGGCGGCTGGCCGTGGCGCAGGGTGTCCAGGCGGGCCAGGGCATCGGTGCCGCGTCCCTGCTTGAACAGGGCGGCGACCTGGTCGGCCGAGGCGTTGATGTCGAACTCCGGCATGGCCGAACTCCTTGTCCTGCGCCGCATTGCGCGGCGCGTCCCCTTGGCGCCTGGGCCTATCCCGGGCCTCGCGGGCAGCCTAGCACTGTCACCCATGTGTGACAAAGCGCACATTATTTCGACCTGTGAGGGCCGCCGGGGAGAGGCTCAGCCCGGCTCGCCCTTCTTGCGCCGCTTGGCGCTGTACATGGCCTGGTCGGCCTTGTGCAGCAACTCGCCCAGGTCGTGGCCGTCGTCGGGGTAAATGGCGCAGCCGATGCTGGCCTGCAGCGGAATGGCGCTGTCGTCGAAGGCGAAGGGCGGGTCCAGCGATTCGGCCAGGCGCTGGGCCTGGGCGATGGCGCCGTCGCGGTGCTCGATGCCGGGCAGGATCACGCCGAACTCGTCGCCGCCGACGCGGGCCACGGTGTCGCCGCTGCGCGCGCTGCGCTTCATGCGCGTGGCGAATTCCACCAGCGCGGCGTCGCCGGCGCGGTGGCCCATGCGGTCGTTGACCGGCTTGAGCCCGTCCATGTCCAGATTGAGGATGCCGATGCGGCGGTGGTCGCGCTGGGCCTGGGCCAGGCAGTGGCGCAGGCGGTCGTAGAACAGCGCGCGGTTGGGCAGGCCGGTGAGCGCGTCGTGGGTGGCCTGGTGGAACAGCTCGTCGGTTTCGTAGCGGGCGGCGTGGTACATGGCCGCGCCGATCAGGCCCGACATCAGGTCGAGCATGCGCAGGTCCTCGGCGTCGAACGCCGCCGGCGCGGCACCCATGACCTTGAGCACGCCGACCACCGCTTCGTGGTGCTTGAGCGGCACCACGATCATCGAGCGCAGGCCGACCGCGCGGCAGGCCTCGCGATCCACGCGCGGATCGGTTTCCGAATCCTCGCAGCTCAGCGGCGCGCCGACCGCGACGCAGGCGCCGGACAGGCTGGCCGCGCGGCTCAGGCGCAGGCCCAGGCTGGGCTCGGCGATGCCGGAGGCGGCGCGGTAGACCATCTGCTCGCCTTCGGCCAGTTCGACCACGGCGCCGACCGCGTGGGTCAGGGTCTGCGCACGGCGGGTGACCAGGTCCATCACTCCGCCCAGGTCCAGGCCCAGGCGTGCGATCTCGGTCTGGGTCTGGATGACCTGGAGCAGGCGCGAGGCGTCGTCGGTGGCGGGCAGTTCGACGGCGCTCATGGCCGGCTCCGGCGGGGAGTGGGGGCGAGGATAGCCGGCAAACCTCGCGGCGTTGCAGGCGGAACCGGCGTCCCTGCGGTTCGCACGCATTTGATGCGCAAATATTGTGTCGTTTTCATGGCAGTGCGAGCGGTGCGCCGCCCCCGGACCGAATCGTTCGCGAGTCCGTTCGCCATGGCGCGGCGCGAGCGCCGCGTTGCGGCCGGCCCTGAGGCCGGCCGCGGTTCGCAGCTTACGCCTCGGCGTCTTCCTTGTAGGCGTCGACCGGGATGCAGGCGCACATCACGTTCTTGTCGCCGTAGACGTTGTCCACGCGCGCCACCGGCGGCCAGTACTTGACCAGCTTCAGGCCGGGCAGCGGGAACGCGGCCAGCTCGCGCGGGTAAGCGTGGGTCCACTCGCTGGCCGAGACCGCGGTGGCGGTGTGCGGGGCGTGCTTGAGCGGGTTGTCCTCGCGGTCCAGCTTGCCGTCCTCGACCGCGCGGATCTCTTCGCGGATCTGGATCATGGCGTCGATGAAGCGGTCCAGCTCGTGCTGCGATTCGCTTTCGGTCGGCTCCACCATCAGCGTGCCGGCGACCGGGAAGCTCAGGGTCGGGGCATGGAAGCCGAAGTCGATCAGGCGCTTGGCCACGTCCTCGGCGCCGATGCCGGTGGCGTCCTTGATCGGGCGCAGGTCCAGGATGCACTCGTGCGCGACCAGACCGTTGCGGCCGGTGTACAGGGTCTCGTAGTGCGGGGCCAGGCGCCGGGCGATGTAGTTGGCGTTGAGCAGGGCGACCTGGGTCGCCTTGCGCAGGCCGGCCGCGCCCATCATGGTGATGTACATCCAGCTGATCGGCAGGATCGAAGCCGAGCCGTAGCTGGCCGCGCTGACCATGCCCACCGCGCCTTCGCCGCCCAGGGTGCGCGGCAGGAACGGCGCCAGGTGCGACTTGACCGCGCAGGGGCCGACGCCGGGGCCGCCGCCGCCGTGCGGAATGCAGAAGGTCTTGTGCAGGTTGAGGTGCGACACGTCCGAGCCCCAATGACCGGGCTTGGCCACGCCGACCAGGGCGTTCATGTTGGCGCCGTCGGTGTAGACCTGGCCGCCGTGGTTATGGACGATCTCGCAGATCTCGACCACGTCCTCCTCGAACACGCCGTGCGTGGACGGGTAGGTCATCATGATCGCGGCCAGGCGGTCGCTGTACTTCTCGGCGTTGCGGCGGATGTCCTCGACATCGACGTTGCCGTTGCCGTCGCACTTGGTCACCACCACCTGCATGCCGCACATCTGCGCCGAGGCCGGGTTGGTGCCGTGCGCGGATTCCGGGATCAGGCAGATGTCGCGGTGGCTCTGGCCGCGCGAGCGGTGGTAGGCGCGGATCGCCAGCAGGCCGGCGTATTCGCCCTGCGCGCCGGAGTTGGGCTGCAGGCTGACCGCGTCGTAGCCGGTGCATTCGACCAGCATCGCTTCCAGGCCGTCGATGAGTTCCCGGTAACCGGTGGTCTGGTCTGCGGGAGCCAGCGGATGGATGTTGCCGAACTCCGGCCAGGTCACCGGGATCATCTCGGCGGTGGCGTTGAGCTTCATGGTGCAGCTGCCCAGCGGGATCATGGTGCGATCCATGGCCAGGTCCTTGTCGGCCAGCTGGCGCAGGTAGCGCAGCAGTTCGTGCTCGCTGTGGTGGGTGTTGAACACCGGGTGCTGCAGGAAGGCGCTGTCGCGGCGCAGGCCGGCGGGCAGGGCGTCTTCGGTGGCGGCGTCGAGCGCGTCGATGTCGTCGATGCGCGCGCCGAACAGCGCGGCCAGCTGCACGATCTCGTCGCGGGTGACGGTCTCGTCCAGGCTGATGCCGACGCGGCCCGGGTCGCCGCAGTAGTTGAGGTTGATGCGCGCGGCCACGGCCTTGGCGCGCAGCGCGTCGGCGTCCACGCCGACCACGTCCAGGGTGTCGAAGAAGTCCGGGCCCACGGTCAGGCCGGCCTGGCGCAGCGCGGCGGCCAGGATCGCGGCCAGGCGGTGCACGCGGCGGGCGATGCGGGTCAGGCCTTCGGGGCCGTGGTAGACGGCGTACATCGAGGCCATCACCGCCAGCAGCACCTGCGCGGTGCAGATGTTGGACGTGGCCTTCTCGCGGCGGATGTGCTGTTCGCGGGTCTGCAGGGTCAGGCGGTAGGCGGGCTTGCCTTCGGCGTCGATCGACACGCCGATCAGGCGGCCGGGCATGGAGCGCTTGTAGGCGTCGCGGCAGGCCATGAAGGCCGCGTGCGGGCCGCCGAAGCCGAACGGCACGCCGAAGCGCTGGCTGTTGCCGACCACGATGTCGGCGCCCCACTCGCCGGGCGCGGCGATCAGGGTCAGGGCGAGCAGGTCGGTGGCCACCGCGACCAGGCCGCCGCGCGCGTGCACGGCGTCGGCCAGGGCCTTGTGGTCGCCGATCTGGCCGCGGGTGTTGGGGTACTGCAGCAGCACGCCGAAGCTGTCGACGTTGAGCGCCTGGCTGTCGTCGCCCACCTGCAGGTCGATGCCCATGGCCTCGGCGCGGGTGTGCAGCACTTCCAGGGTCTGCGGGTGCACGTCCTGGGAGACGAAGAACAGGTTGGATTTGGACTTGGCCGAACGCTTGGCCAGGGTCATGGCCTCGGCCGCGGCGGTGGCTTCGTCCAGCAGCGAGGCGTTGGCGATCTCCATCCCGGTCAGGTCGGCGACCATGGTCTGGAAGTTGATGAGCGCTTCCATGCGGCCCTGCGAGATTTCCGCCTGATAGGGCGTATAGGCCGTGTACCAGGCCGGGTTCTCGAGGATGTTGCGCAGGATCACGTTCGGGGTCAGGGTGCCGTAGTAGCCCTGGCCGATGTAGCTGCGGAACACCTGGTTCTTGTCGGCCAGGACGCGGATCTTGGCCAGTGCCTCCACTTCGGTCATCGGCGCCGGCAGCGCCAGCGGCGCGGGCGACTTGATCCGGGTCGGCACGATGGCGTCGGTCAGCGCTTCCAGCGAGTCGTGGCCGACCACGCGCAGCATGTGCGCGATCTCGGCGTCGTTGGGGCCGATGTGGCGCTCGAGGAAGGCGTCGTGGTGCTCGAGGTCGCGCAGGGAGGCGCGATTGACAGCTGAAGTCATGGCAGGGGGCGTCCGTAGGCAGCGTGCGGTGCCGCACGCGAGGCGCCCCTCTGTCCTTTTGCCTGAGAGTTTGGAAGCGCCGCTGCATACAGGCAGCTGGGGGAGGGATTCCCGTTCGGGAATGCTCCTGTACGGCTCGCTTCGTGCCCCTTCGGCGCCGGTTCCGTCCGATGGTCCGGGCGGGCGGTCTCTCCAGAGTTTTGTACACGCGGCGGTATGGGGCCTGAGCGATTACGGGCGTTGCGCCTTCGGCAGCGGACGTTCCCTTGCGGGGCCGGCCGGCTTCTCCCACCGCGTGTTTCAAGCCCGGGATTATAGCCGCATGGCGCCGCCGGGGTCAGGGTGCGGCCGGTTCAGTTTGCGAGTCCAGGCCGTACCATGGGGCTCCGCCGCCAGGGGCCCTGCGCCGTCTCATGCCTACACGCCAAGTCGAGGGGATCCAGGGGGATCGACCGGCCGTATGTCCCGCCCGCTCGTACCGGGCGAGCGCCGCCGTGCAGCGCAGCGGGGCGCGGCCATGAGCGACGGTTCCGGCGCGCCGCCGTCGCAGCGCGGCAAACGCAAGCGCCAACGCGCCCAGGCCGCGGCCGTCGCCGCGCCGGCCGAGCGGCAGGCACCGCCTGCGCCGCCGGCCGTAGCCGACGCGAGCGGCGCCGACGTATCCCTGGCCCTGCGCGCCTGGCGCCGGCTGGTCCGCGAACCCAGCCTGGGCCTGAGCGCGGCCTATGTGCTGGTGTCGATGATCGGCCTGTGGGCCAATTACTGGTTCTACCGCCAGTTCGACCTGCCGGTGCTGGAGTACATGCAGGCCGGCGACTACCTGGTGGCCGGCCTGCGCGATCCCAGCTACGCGCTGGTGCTGGCGCTGTCGGTGCTGATGTCCTGGCTGGTCAGCTGGCCGGAGATCTACCGTGCGCGCCACCCGCAGCGCGCGGCCGCCTACCAGCGGCGCTGGTGGGGACGCCTGGTGTTTCCCAGCTCGGACTGGTTCCGCTGGACGCTGCTGCGGCTCAAGCCGGAAACCGGCATCGCCCTGGTGGTGTTCATGGGCATGGCCATGACCACCTGTTCCTATGTGATCAGCAAGGCCAGGCTGATCCGCGATCAGGGCAGCGGCTCCGTGGTGCAGGTGACCCTGGCCGGCGAATCGGCGCCGTTGCCCGGCACCGCGCGCCTGCTCGGCACCAGCAGCGCCTATGTGTTCCTGTGGTGGCCGGATGCGCGCCGCGCCGAGGCGGTGCCGATCGAGAGCCTGGGCCGCTTGCAGGCGCTGCCTTCGCGCAAGCGCGAGCCGGCACCGGCGTCGCGTGCGCCGGCTGCCGCGCCTTGAACGCGTGGCGATGGCGAGCATGCGAAACGACCGGTTGCGACAGGCGCGCATGACGCTGCCGCGGCGGCGCGGTTGTATGCTGTGACGACCACCACGGCCCCCGCGATCCCACACCGCATGAGCGCTCCTCCGTTCCAGTTGTTGCACCTGGACCACGTGGTCCTGCGGGTGCGCGATCCCGAAGCCATGGTCGCGTTCTACTGCGACGTGTTGGGCTGCAGCGTGGAGCGCCGCCAGGACGCGATCGGCCTGATCCAGTTGCGCGCGGGCCTGTCGCTGATCGACCTGGTCGACCTGGACGGCAAGCTCGGCCGCATGGGCGGCGCCGGCCCCGGCGCGGAAGGGCGCAACATGGACCACCTGTGCCTGCGCGCCGATCCCTTCGACCGCGACGCCATCGTCGCCCACCTGCAGGCGCATGGCGCGCGCATCGGCGATTTCGGCTCGCGCTACGGCGCCGAGGGCGAGGGGCCGTCGCAATACCTGTTCGACCCCGAGGGCAACCTGGTCGAACTCAAGGGCCCGCCCGACGAAGTGCCGATCGACACCGGCGCGGCCACGGCCGCCACCTGATGAGCGAACCGGCGACACCGCGCGGCGCCGCCAAACCGGCGCGTTACCTGGCGCCGCTGCTGGCGGGCCTGGCCATGTTCGGCCCGTTCTCGATCGACACCATCTTTCCGGCGTTCCCGGCGATGGGCGCCGAGCTGGGCGCCGACAAGCTGGCGATGCAGCAGACCATCAGCGTCTACCTCATCGCCTACGCGCTGATGAGCGTGGTCCACGGGCCGCTGTCGGACGCGATCGGACGGCGCCGCGTCATCATCGGCGGGCTGGTGGTGTTCACCCTGGCCTCGGTGGGCTGCGCGCTGTCGCGCGACCTGGGCACCCTGCTGGCGTTCCGCGCGGTGCAGGGCCTGTCGGCGGGCGTGGGCCTGATCGTGGGGCGCGCGGTGATCCGCGACGTGCTGCAGGGCGACGATGCGCAGCGGCTGATGAGCCAGGTGTCGATGATCTTCGGCATCGCCCCGGCGATCGCGCCCATCATCGGCGGCTGGATCCTGGGCTGGAGCCACTGGCCGGCGATCTTCTGGTTCCTGGTCGCGTTCTCGGTGCTGCTGCTGGTGGCCACGCTGCGGGTGCTGCCGGAAACCCATCCGCCGGCCTCGCGCCTGCCGCTGGTGCCGCGGCGACTGCTGCGCGACTACTTCGCGATCTTCGTCAACCCGCGCTTCCAGCGCCTGACCGCGGCCAGCGCGCTCAACTTCGGCGCGCTGTTCCTGTACATCTCCTCGGCGCCGGCGTTCGTGCTGGAACTGCTGCGGCTCAACGAGCGCGAGTTCGCCTGGTTCTTCGTGCCCATGATCGGCGGCATGGTCGCCGGCGCGTTCGTGTCCGGGCGTACCGCGGGCAAGGTCGGCGGCCAGCGCATGGTTCGCATCGGCTTCGCCTGCAGCATCGCGGCCATGCTCTTGAACGTGGCCTACAACCTGTTCGACGCCACCCCTCAGGTGCCGTGGGCGGTGATCCCGATCTCGCTGTGCTCCTTCGGCGTGGCCCTGGTGTTCCCGATCGTGACCCTGGCCATCCTGGACATGTACCCGCGCCAGCGCGGTTCGGCCTCGTCGCTGCAGGCCTTCACCGGTCTGGTCCTCAACGCCCTGATCGCCGGCGTGCTGTCGCCGCTGGTCAGCGGCAGCGGCCTGAACCTGGCCCTGGCGGCGCTGGCCTTCGTGGTCGCCGGCTGGGGTTTCTGGCGCTGGGAATCGGCGCGCACGCGGCAGGGCCCGCCCACCCCGGACACGCCCGCGATCGAGCCGCCGGAAACGCTGTAGGCGCATCGACGATGGTGCCGCGACAGCGTCCCGATATCGGTTGGCTCGATCTCGCCTGCGCCGCGGCCTACACCTTGCGCGGAGGCGACAGCGCACGCGCCCAGGCCCAGGCCGAGGCCGCTGCCGACGAGCTCGCCGGCGACGGCCGCCATGCGCTGGTCAGCCTGTCGGTGCGCAGCGGTTTCGATCGCCTGCTCGCGACCCTGGCCTTGCCGCCGGGCAGCGAGGTGCTGGTGTCGGCGGTGACCATCCGCGACATGGTCGCGGTGATCGAGCATCACGGCCTGCGCGCGGTGCCGGTGGACCTGGATGCCGAGACCCTGGCCCTGGACGAAACCGCGCTGGCCGCGGCGCTCACGCCGCGCAGCCGCATGCTGCTGGTGGCGCATCTGTTCGGCAGCCGCATGCCCCTGCAGGCTGCGCTGGCCTTCGCGCGCCGGCACGGCCTGCTGCTGGTCGAAGACGGTGCCCAGGCCTACACCGGCGATGGCTGGTTCGGCGAACCGGGCTGCGATGTCAGCCTGCTCAGCTTCGGTCCGATCAAGACCGCCACCGCGCTGGGCGGTGCCGTGCTGCGCTTCGCCGATCCGCGACTGTGCGGGCGCGTGCGTGCGGCACAGGCCTTGCAGCCGCTGCAGGCCGGCACGGCGTTCGCGCGGCGGGTCGGCAAGTACGCCTTGCTCAAGGCCCTGACCGGACGCGTCGCCTACGGCCTGGTCTGCGGCGCCTGCCGCGTGCTCGGGATCGACCACGACGGCTTGATCAACCGTTCGGTGCGCAGCTTCGCCGGTGGCGAACTGTTCCAACGCGTTCGCCAGCGGCCGTGCGCGGCACAGTCGCGGCTGTTGCTGCGGCGCCTGCGCGGTTATCCGCGGGCGCGTGCGGCCTTGCGCGCGCAGCGCGGCGAACGCCTGCTGGCGGCCTTGCCGCTGGCGCGGCCGGGCCGTGCCGCCACCGGCGCCAGCCATTGGGTGCTGCCGGTGCTCAGCCCGGACCCGGCGCGGCTGATCGCCGGCCTGTACGCGCGCGGCTTCGATGCGACCTGTGGCGCGTCCAGCCTGTACGCCGTGCCGGGCGCGGTGCCGGCGGGTGCCGGCGATCTGCGCAGGGTCATGGCCGCGGTGGTGTATTTGCCCGCGCCGGAGCGCGAGGGCGACCTCCAGGGCTTGGCCTTGGCCGTGCGCGCGACGCTGGGGGACGGCGCGTCGCTGGTATGAGCCGCGGTCCCGGCGCCGGTACGCGCTCGTTCAAACGGACCGCGGCCGGGGACGCTAGACTTCGCTCGATCACGGCGGCATGACGGAACGAATGGCTCAGGGCAGGGAAACGAACGCGACCCAAGCGCGCTGGCGCCGGCCGATCGGCTGGGCCTTGGCCGCGGTTCTGGCGTACGCGATGCCGGCGATGGCGCGCGACTTCGACGTGCGCCACTACATGGCCCGGATCGAGCCCGACCTGCAGACCCGCAGCGTCAAGGGCGAGGTCTCGATCCGCTTCGCCGCCACCGTCGACTCCACCGATCTGATCGTGCTCGACCGCGACGGCCTGGACATCGACCGGGTGCGCGAGGGCGAGCGTTCGCTGTCCTTCGACCAGACCGGGCGCGTGCTCAAGGTGCGTCTGCCGCGGCCGGCGCTGCGCGGGCAGCTGCGCGAGATCAGCGTGAGCTACCACGGCACGCCGCGCTTCGGCCTGCAGTTCCATCCCGACAAGCGCCAGGTCTACACCCTGTTCGCGACCACGCAGTGGCTGGTCGGCGTGGACGCGCCGGACGAGCGCGCCTCGCTGGACCTGAGCGTGGTGCTGCCGGCCGGGCTCAAGGCGGTGGGCAACGGCTACCTGGTCGGCCGCCGCAGTCTGGGCAAGGGCAAGGAACTGCACCGCTGGCGCCAGACCGTGCCGATGCCGGCCTACACCTACGGCTTCGCCGCCGGCCCGTTCGAGGAGGCCAGCGACCGCGGCAGCCGCGTGCGCCTGCGCTACCTGGGCGCCGGCTACAGCCAGAACGACCTGCGCAAGCTGTTCGCCGACACCGGCGACATGCTGCGCTACTTCGAGCGCCGCGCCGGCGTGCCTTATCCCGGCGGCGTTTATACCCAGGCCCTGGTCGCGCGCACCATCGGCCAGGAGCACGCCGGCTTCGCCCTGCTGTCGGAGGAATACGGCCGCGGCGTGCTCGGCGACCGCCGCGACGAATCGCTGATCGCGCACGAGACCGCGCACCAGTGGTGGGGCAACCTGGTCACCTGCCGCGACTGGACCCAGTTCTGGCTCAACGAGGGCTTCGCCAACTTCCTCGCCGCCAGCTACATGGAGCAGCGCTTCGGCCGCGACGAATACCTCAAGCAGGTCGACGGCTGGCGCCGCCGCTACGAGAGGCTCAAGGAGGCCGGCAAGGACAAGCCGCTGGTGTTCCCGGACTGGGACAAGCCCAGCGGCGACGACCGCGCGGTGGTCTACCAGAAGGGCGCCTACGTGCTGCACCTGTTGCGCGAGGACCTGGGCGAGGCCGCGTTCTGGAACGGCCTGCGCGAATACACCCGTGCCCATCGCGGCGCGTCGGTAACCAGCCAGGATTTCCAGCGCGCGATGGAGCAGGCCAGCGGCCGCGATCTGTCGGCCTTCTTCGCGAACTGGGTCTACCCGGCCGCCCCCGCGCGCTGACGCGGGCCGGGGCTGCGCCCGGCCGGGCGCGAGTTCGCCCCTGCGCTCGGGCACAATGGCGCGCAGCTTCGTTCAACGCATGCGCCGGCTGCGCGCAACAGGGGGTTCCCGGCTATGAAGACGATCGCATGGCGCATCGCGCCGCTGTTGCTGGTCCTGCCCTTGCAGGCGATGGCCGCCAGCGCCTCGGAGTACGACCGGCTCTACGGCGCCTGTGTCGACAAGCACGGCCCGATCAACAATGCCGTGGTCGAGGCCTGCTCCGGCGAGGTCTCGGATCGGGCCAAGGCCGAGATCACGCGCCAGTACAAGGCCATCCATGCGCGCCTGAGCGAAGCCAATGCGGATGATGCGGCCAAGTTCGAAGCGTCGCAGCAGGCCTGGCTGAAGTACCGCAACGCGCATTGCGAGCTGGCCGGTTCCTACATCGGATCGCCGATGTACGGCTACTGCCCGATGCAGCTCAACGCCGAGCGGGCGCTGCAGCTGCGCGAGCTCAACGGCGAATAGGGCGCTGGGCGTCTATTGGCGCGTGACGACGCGGCGCCGCCGCCGCCACCAATGCAGCGGCAGCCCGGCCACGATCAGCGCCGTGCCCCATAGCAGCGCCTGCGCGCCGATGCCGGCCAGCGCATACAGGCTGTACAGCAAGGCCAGTGCCGCTACCGTGCGGCCGCGCTCGCCGCGCAGCAGCCAGGCCAGGCTGCCGGCCACGTAGGGCAGCAACGTGGCCGCGGTGGACAGCAGGATGGCGAAGGTGAACACCTGCACCAGCGAGCGGCTGTAGTTGGCCAGCACCAGGGCCGATGCCAGCGCCGAGGACAACAGCACCCCGGCCTGCGGCGTGCCGTGCGCGTCCACGCGCGCGAACAGCGCGGGGAACAGGCCGTCGCGGGCCGCCGCCAGCGGCAGCTGCGCCGACAGCAGCACCCAGCCGTTGAGCGCGCCGAAGCAGGACACCGCCGCGGTCAGCGCCAGCAGCGTACCGGCGGTGGGGCCCCAAAGCGCACGCGCGGCGTCGGCCATGGGCGCGGAGGAATTCTGCAGCGTCGATGCCGGCACCGCGTCCAGCACGGCGGTGCAGGCCAGCACCGTGGCGACGCCGGCGACCAGGGTGCCGAGCAGGGTCGCGCGCGGCACCGTGCGCGGCGCATCGCGAACCGCGCCGGCCGGCACCGTCGCCGCTTCCAGGCCCAGCAGCGCCCACAGCGCCAGCGCCGCGGTGGCGTGGGCGACCTGCGGCAGCGGCAGGCCGCTGGGATTGAACGGCGCCTGCGGCCGCGCGTCGCCGGCGAACCACAGTGCGGCCGCGGCGAACAGCAGCAGCGGCAGCAGCTTCAGTGCGGTGGTCAGCAACTGCACCCGGCCGGCTTCGCGCAGTCCGGCCAGATTGATCGCGCTGCAGGCCCACAGCGCCGCCAGCGCGCAGCCGGCCGCGCGCGCGGGGCTGGCGATGGCGGCGGGAAACAGCGCGCCCAGGCTGCCGGCGAAAGCGATCGCGATGGCCGCGTTCGCGCACCAGATCGAAATCCAATAGCTCCAGGCCAC
The DNA here is from genome assembly GCF_003382365.1 of Lysobacter silvisoli. Classification (NCBI taxonomy): domain Bacteria; kingdom Pseudomonadati; phylum Pseudomonadota; class Gammaproteobacteria; order Lysobacterales; family Lysobacteraceae; genus Lysobacter; species Lysobacter silvisoli. The sequence continues at coordinate 248,738 of NZ_QTSU01000001.1, forward strand.
CACGAAGCCGGCGCTGTCGCCGAAGGCCGCGCGCGCGTACACATAAGGCCCGCCGCTGTGCGGCCAGCGCGCCGACAGGCGGGCGAAGGTCGCCGCCAGCAGCAGCGCGCCGCACAGGGTCAGCGCCCAGCCGATCAGGCTGGCGCGTCCATAAGGCGCGAGCGAAGACGGCAGCAGGAAAGCGCCGCTGCCGATCATGCTGCCGGCGACCAGGGCTGCGGCCGACCAGAACCCCAGGGGCCGGCCGGCTTCGCTCATGCGCCGCGCGCGGCGGCGTCGCGGTAGGTCGCGCGCAGCAGTTCGTGGAAGTGGTGGACCGCGTTCTCGCGCAGCGGGTTGAGCCGCCCGGCGACGTAGGAACCCGAGGCCAGGCCGCGCTGCACGTCCTCGCAGATGGTCAGGTCTTCCACCTGCACTTCGTCGCTGAAACGCAGGTCGGCTTCGCGCCGCGCCTGCGCCTGCTCCGAGTCGTCGCGGCGGTAGTAGAAGTCGAACACCACCCGGCAGCGGTCCACGCCCAGCGGCACCACCCGGTTGGTCTGCAGCCGGCCGGGCAGGATGTTGAGCATGGTGTTGGGCCACAGCCAGTAGTACAGCGCGTCGCCGTCGCCGTAGAGGCCGTCGCCGCTTTCCAGCGGGCTCCACTGGTAGGAGTACCAGCGCGCGGTTTCGGTCACGTAGCTGCGGTAATCGAGCAGGCGGTTGAGGCCGGGATGGATGTGCGGGACGTGATAGCCCTCCAGGTAGTTGTCGACGTAGACCTTCCAGTTGCAGGCCACGTCGTAGCTTTCCCGGTGGTGATGGCCGTAATCGGCCAGGCCGCGTTCGGCGCCGATGCGCGCATCGATGCCGGCGACGAGTTCGTCGAAGTCCATCGCCGGCACATCGACGCTGGCGAACACCAGGCCCTGCCACACGCGCACGCGCAGCTGCGGCAGGCGCACGTCCTCGGGCGCGAAGTCCGGCGCCTGGCCCATTTCCGGCGCCGAGCGCAGCACGCCGTCCAGGCCGTAGGTCCAGCCGTGGTAGCGGCAGCGCAGCGAGCGCGCGGCCAGGCCGTCGCAGCTGGCGATGGGGCCGGCGCGGTGGCGGCAGACGTTGTGGAACACGCGGATCTCGCCGTCGCCGCCGCGCACCGCGATCACCGGCAGGCCGGCGAAGTCGCCGATCACGTGGTCGCCGGCCTCCTGCAGCTGGCAGACGTGGGCGAGCAGCTGCCAGCCGGGGTCGAACACCGCGCGCCGGTCCAGCGCGGCCATGCCGGCCTGCGCGTAGTAGCGCGCCGGCAGGGCGATGGCGTGGGTCAGCGGCTGCGCGGCCAGTTCGTCGGTCGGGGCGGGGGGCGGCGTCATCGCCGCAGTATCGCGCCAGCGCGGCGGCGGGCGCCAGAAGGGCGCTGAGCGGTGGAAGAACGCGCGGCCGGCGTAAGGGGGACGCCGGCCGCGCGCGGTATCGCCTGCGGGATCAGCCGCAGCAATAGCACTGCAGCGGCTGGCCCGGGCCGCCGGGGCCGAGGTCGCCGCCGAAGCCCTGGCATTCCTGCCGGCAGGCCCAGGCGCTGCAGGCTTCGCTGTCGGCCTGCACGCCGACGCCGTCGCCGGCGACGACCTGGAAGGCGCCGAAGCTCATCGCGGTGGAAAACAGCAAGGCAGCCAGAGCGATGCGCACACTGCGTGTCCGATGCTTCATTTCAACTCTCCTTGGTGGTGGGACCCGCCGCCGACGCCTCCGTGCGCCGCACCGCGGTCAGTACGCCATTGACGCCGTCCTTGGTATTGATCGCGCCCACGCGCGCATAGCGCACGCGGCCGTCGCGTCCGACCACCAGCAGCAGCGGCACGCTGCGCGCGCGGAACAGCATGGCGCTGCGCCGGTCCTGGGTGGCGACGATGGGGAATGCGAAGCCGTGCTCGCGCGCGTAGGCGCCGGCCGCATCGGCCGGATCCAGGGCCACGCCGATGAGTTCGGCGCGGCCGCCGGAGGCGCTGTCGAGCTGGCCGGCGATGGATTTCACCAGCGGCGCGGACGCGCGGCAGTAGGGACAGCCGGTGGTGAAGAAGTACAGCACCTGGTAGTCGGCCGCGGGCTGGCCCAGGGTTCGCGCGGCGCCGTCGAGGGTGGTGGCGGCGATGCGCGGCACGTACATGCCGATGTAGGGCTGGGTAGCGCGCTTGGCCAGCCAGCGCTGGTTCTCGCGCGCGTTGTGCAATTGCCAGCCCAGCGTCACCACCAGGGCGGTGGCCAGCGCGAGGGCGATCAGCAATATCGCCACGGTGCTGCGCGAGGCGGCCCGGCTGTCCTTAGGTGGGGGCGTCGACATGGAGGCGACCGTAGCAGCGCGCGCCGATGCATAACTTGACGAGGCTCACATCGAGGCGATGCGAGCGGTGGCGATGGCGAGCGCTTGCTCGCGCGGCAACGAAGTTTTCGACAGTTTCAAAGTCGGGAAATCGTCGCCGACAGCGACGCCTGCTTTTGGGGTAGGAGCGGCGTAAGCCGCGACCGCGAATCCTCACCTGCGACGAGAGCCACGCGCGCCCCGTGTAGGAGCTGCGCAAGCTGCGACCGCGAATCCGCACCTACGTCGTAACCCTCGTTCCCTCTGCTTCCGCCTTTGCCTGTCTTCCCCCTTTGGAAAAGGGGGATTGAGGGGGATTTGCTTTGGCTGTTGCTCTTGCTTAGGAGCAACAGCAACAGCTTCCGTCCGCAAGCGGCCGGGTCACTTTCTTTTGATAAGCGTCAAAAGAAAGTAACCAAAGAAAAGCGCTTCCCCAGAGCTCCCGTGCGAGAGCGGAGTGGGCGCGGGGATTTTTCGATGGCACATCCTGTGCCAGCGAAAAACGGCGCACATCCTGTGCGCCGCCCTTCGGGTCTTCTATTGGCGCTGCGAGTTCGGTGTCCGAGCGAGGGTCAAGAGCATTCGCGCTTTGCGCTCACCCCCTCACCCTAGCCCTCTCCCGCTAGCGGGAGAGGGGATACATCAGATTCCGCTTGCTGCTTTTAGCCCCTCTCCCGCTTGCGGGAGAGGGGTTGGGGTGAGGGCAGCGCGATACGGGAAGCAAAACGAACAAGGCCGGCTTGCGCCGGCCTTGCTCCAACCGCATGCGGCTGCGCGGAACTCAGCCCTTGCCGGCCGCCGGCTTGGCCGCGACGGCGACCTTTCCATCGGCTTGCCAGCCGCAGGTCTTGCCTTCGTTCTGCTGCTTCAGCCAGGTCTGCAGCGGCGCGAAGTATTCCAGCACCGCCGAGGCGTCCATCTTCTCGCCGCCGGTCAGCTCCTTCAGCGTCTGCTGCCAGGGCTGGCTCTGGCCCTTGCTCAGCATGGCCTGGAAGCGCTTGCCGGCTTCCTTGTTGCCGTAGAAGCTGCACTCGTACAGCGGGCTCTTGTAGCCGGCCGCGTCGCACAGCGACTTGTAGAACTGGAACTGCAGCACGTGCGAGAGGAAGTAGCGGGTGTACGGGGTGTTGCCCGGCACGTGGTACTTCGCGCCCGGGTCGAAGAATTCCTCGCCGCGCGCGCTGGCCGGAGCAACGCCCTGGTACTTGGCCTTGAGCTGCCACCAGGCCTTGTTGTAGTCGGCCGGCTTGATCGAGCCGTCGAACACGCCCCAGCGCCAGCGGTCGATCATCAGGCCGAACGGCAGGAACGAAACCTTGGCCAGGGCCATGCGCATCTGCGCGTTGATCAGCGCTTCCTGGCTCTGCTGCTGGTCGCCGACCAGGCCGATCGACTGCAGGTATTTGGGCGTCATCGCCAGCACGATGGTGTCGCCGATGGCCTCGTGGAAGCCGTCGTGCGCGCCGCCCTGGAACAGCGGCGGCTGCTGGTTGTAGGCCATGTAGTAATAGACATGGCCCAGCTCGTGGTAGATGGTGGTGAAGTCTTCCTCGTTGGGCTTGATGCACATCTTGGTGCGCACGTCGCCGGCCATGTTCATGTCCCAGGCGCTGGCGTGGCAGACCACGTCGCGGTCGCGCGGCTTCACGAACTGGGTCTTGCTCCAGTAGCTCTCCGGCAGCTTGGGCATGCCCAGCGAGACGTAGAAGTCCTGCGCGCGCTCGGTCATCAGCTTGGCCGTGGCGGTGGCCGCGTCGACTTCCAGCTGGGCCTGCTGCTGCGGCTCCTGCGAATCCGGGTTCTTGGCCATCTGCGCGTCCAGCTGCTGCTGGTACTGCGCGGCCAGGGCGCTGGTGATGTCCAGGCTGCCGGCGTCCTTGTACGGCTGCAGGATGTCCCAGAGGTTGCCCCAATCCTGCTGCCACATGTTGCCCATCAGGTGCGCGGGCAGCATGTTGCCGGCGACGTGGCCCTTGTCGGTGCCGTACTTGGCGTCGAGCTGGGTGCGCGCATAGCAGTGGAGCTGTTCGTACAGCGGCTTGACCTGGCCCCACAGGCGGTCGGTCTCGGCGGCGATCTCGGCCGGGCTCATGTCGTAGCCCGAGCGCCACATCTCGCCGGTGTCGGCGTAGCCCATGTCGCGGGCGCCTTCGTTGACCAGTTCGACGAAACGCACGTAGTCCTTGCGCATCGGCTGGGCGATGCTGTGCCAGCCCTGCCAGGCGTCGAGCTGGGCGTCGTAGTCGCGGCTGTTGCGCAGCACTTCTTCCAGGTCGCCGAGCTGGCGGCAGTTCTGCTCGCCTTCGCCCTTGCAGTAGCGGCCGGCGCCGTACATGCCGTCCATCTTGACCGCGATCTTGGTCAGCTCGGCCAGCTTGGCCGGGTCCTTGGGCGCGGGCATCGCGGTCATCAGCTTCAGCAGCTGGATCGAACGCGCGGTTTGCGGCGACATCTGCTGGCCTTCGAAGCGCTTGGACTGCTCGATCCAGCTGTTGAGCTGCTGCAGCCAGCGCTCGTTGTTCTTGGCCGCGATCAGCGCGCTGTCGTCGTTGATGTAGGTCGCCGACAGCCACTGCGCCGAGCTCATCTCGGGGTACAGGGCCTTGTATTCGGCGTTGACGCGGGCGATGAACTCGTCGGCGGTCTCGCCCTTGGGCGCGGTGGTCGCTACCGGGCCGGTGACGGGGGTCGGTTCTTTCTTGCAACCGGCCACGCCGATGACGGCGGCGGCGATGCTGAGCGCGAGCAGGGCGCGTAAGGGCTTCATGAGGCGGTTCTCTCCAGGACGAATGCACCGCGCCGGGGCGCGGGGTGCACCGAGGCTAGAGGCCGATCCGGCGGGGCGCAAGGCCGCAAAGTCGCGGGTGGGGCAGGCTTGGCCGGGTCTGGCGGCAGGCGTTGCGGGTCGGGTCGTGGCGCGGTTTTCGCGCAATGGGCGCGGGCGAGTGGGGCCGCATAACGCAAAGGGTGACGTAGGGCGGCAACGAGCATGCCAATGATATTTATCTATCGTTCATGTTTGGGTGAATTATGGGTGAGGCCTATGCCGGCATCGCCGCGATTCATGCGATCTAATGCCGCTAAGTGACGATAAATTCGGATAAAACTCGCTTAGTTCTCCAAATGCGCAGACCCCTTGCCGCGGCTGAACGCATCCATTACAACCGGACTCAGTCATAAAAGAATCATTTGATTTGTGACCCAAAAGCGGGAAAGGTGACGCTCCGGGACAGGTTCGCGGTGGTCGCCCGGTACGCCACGGAAGGTCTGATTCCGCGCAGGCGCACAGCGCCACGCAGGTCGGGCGGTCCGGCGCCGGGGAGGGCGCCAGGACACGCGGCTACGGTCACCGTGCAAGGGGTTTAGGGAGTGGTGTGAATGCTCGTCGGCGTGCGCCTGGACGGCCGCGTCGAGCCATGGATGCTCGTCCGCGGTCACGGCCGCCGGGCGCGAGGTAGGAGCTGGACCGGTCGCCGGCGGCCAGGGAGGCCGACGGGACGTCAGCGGCGGTGGTGATGGGGGTTGGAGTTATCGGACTCGGCGGCTACGTCTGGACGACGGCAGCCGCAGCGACGGATCGCACGCCGGGGCACGGGCCGCAAGGCCGGGTGCCGGGCGCGGGAACCCATCGGATCGACGTGCCAGGGACGGTATCGAATTCGGGGCTGTAGCGAGCCCCAATGCGCGCGTCCAGCGGACGGGCGTGGCGGCCGCGGGGCCGCCGGGCGGAGGCGCTTGCGGGCGCACCGCGCGGCGGCGTCGCGAACGCCGAACTTTATTCTGTGCTTATGGGTGCAGGCCGGCCGGGTCCGTCTGCCCAGCGTGGGCTGCGCCGCGAGTTCGCGGCTTGGGTCTGCCCTCACCCCAACCCCTCTCCCGCAAGCGGGAGAGGGGCTAAAGCAGCAAGCGGCGTCGGATGCATCCCCTCTCCCGCTTGCGGGAGAGGGTTGGGGTGAGGGGATGAGCGCAGCGAATGCTCTTGATCTTTGCCCGGCCCCCGAACTCGCAGCACCAATAGAAGACCCAAAGGGCGGCGCACAGGACGTGCGCCGTTTTCCGCTCGGGCAGGAGGCCCGATCGGAAAATCCCCGCGCCAACTCCGATCTCGCAAGGGAGCTCTGGGGCAGCGTTTTTCTTTGGTTACTTTCTTTTGACGCTTATCAAAAGAAAGTTACCCGGCCGCTTGCGGACGGAAGCTGTTGCTGTTGCTCCTCAAGCAAGAGCCAAAGCAAATCCCCCTCAATCCCCCTTTTCCAAAGGGGGAAGACAAGCAGGGCGGAAGCAGGGGAAACGAAGGTTGCGGCGTAGGTGTGGATTCGCGGTCGCAGCTTGCGCAGCTCCTACGGGGGCGATCGCGGCGTTCGTCATAGTGGTGGATTTGTGGTCGCGGCTCACGCCGCTCCTACCCCAAGGCGCTAGGGCAGGTCCCACGTCGTCGTTGCGGGTTCGCGGTCGCAGCTTGCGCAGCTCCTACAGGGGTGGGCGCGGCGTTCGTCGTAGCTGTGGGACGCGGTCGCGGCTTACGCCGCTCCTACCCCAAGGCGCTAGAGCAGGTCCCACGTCGTAGTTGCGGGGTCGCGGTCGCACATGGCGCCGTTCCTACGGGGGGCGGCGCAGGTCGGTTAGGGCAGGCGCAGGCTGCGCGCGGCGGCGTCGGCCAGGCCGCGGTCGTGCAGCCATTGCCAGGCGCTGTCGGCGTCGGATTCGACGTAGGCGCGGGCCGAGCCCAGGCGGAAGGTGTAGCCCCAGGCGTCCATGTCCGCGTACACGCGTTCGCGGCCCACGCCGGGCAGGGCATCGCCGAGCAGGCATTGCAGCACGCACACCGCGTCCTCTTCCTCGACCGAATCGGTGGCGTCGGTGTGCACCGCCGCGCGGCGCTCGTCGGGCAATACGATCAGGTGCGCGGCCTCGTGCAGCAGCGAATGCAGCGGCGTGTCGCCGCGCGCATACACCGTGCTGCCGATCAGTCCGGCCTCGCTGTCGCCCCAGTAACTGCCGGGAATCGGCTCGCCGTCGGCCACGCGCGCCAGCGCCAGCCCGTAGCGGGCGAGCAGCGCCGCGACCGCGGCATGATCGATGTCGGCCAGGGTGAGCATGGGAGGAGCTGGAGATGGAAGATAGGAAATAGGAGTTAGCGAGAGCGGCTTTCGCTAGCTCCTAACTCCTGACCGCTAACTCCTGAGCCCCACGCCTCAAGCCGGACTGGGGCGGTCCGGCAGGGCCACGGAAATATCGAGCACGTCGTGCTCGCCTTCCTTGACCACGTCCACCTTGACCGCTTCCACGTCGACGTTGACGTACTTGCGGATCACCTCGAGCAGCTCGCGCTGCAGCATCGGCAGGTACTCCGGGCCGCCGCGGCCGGCGCGCTCGTGGGCGACGATGATGCGCAGACGGTCCTTGGCCACCGCCGCGGTCTGCTTCTTGGCCAGCAGGAAGTCGAACAGTCCCATGCTCAGCCTCCGAAGATCTTGCTGAAGAAGCCCTTCTTTTCCACCTGCGTGAAGCGCATCGGGCGGGTGTCGCCGAGCAGCCGCGCGACCGCGTCGTCGTAGGCCTGGGCGGCGTCGGACTCGGTTTCCAGGATCACCGGCTCGCCCTTGTTGGAGGCGTTGAGCACATCGCTGGATTCGGGGATCACGCCCACGGTCTTCAGGCCCAGGATTTCCTCGACGTCGCCGATGCTGAGCATCTCGCCGGTTTCCACGCGCTTGGGGCTGTAGCGGGTCAGCAGCAGATGTTCCTTGACGCGCTCGCCGTTCTCGGCGCGGCGGGTCTTGGACGCCAGCAGGCCCAGGATGCGGTCGGAGTCGCGCACCGAGGACACTTCCGGGTTCACCACCACGATCGCCTGGTCGGCGAAGTACATGGCCAGGAACGCGCCCTTCTCGATGCCGGCCGGGGAATCGCACACGATGTAGTCGAAGCCGTCGGCGGCCAGGTCTTCGAGCACCTTCTGCACGCCTTCCTTGGTCAGCGCGTCCTTGTCGCGGGTCTGCGAGGCAGCCAGCACGTACAGGTTTTCGAAGCGCTTGTCCTTGATCAGCGACTGCTTGAGCGTGGCTTCGCCGTTGACGACGTTGACGAAGTCGTACACCACACGGCGTTCGCAACCCATGATCAGGTCCAGGTTGCGCAAGCCGACGTCGAAGTCGATGACGGCGACCTTGTGGCCGCGGCGTGCGAGCCCGCAGGCGACGCTGGCGCTGGTGGTGGTCTTGCCGACGCCGCCCTTGCCCGAGGTGACTACGATGATTTCGGCCAAGTTGTGTTCCTCCTAAAGAGCGGCCCTCACTCCAGGGCCGCGATCATGATCTGTTCGTCTTCGAGCCAGACCTGCACGGCCTTGCCGCGCAGGGTCTTGGGGATGTCTTCCAGCACTTTGTAGTGGCCGGCGATGGCCACGAGTTCGGCATGGAACTCGCGGCAGAAAATGCGCGCCTGGGCATTGCCCTGGGCACCGGCCAGCGCGCGTCCGCGCAGCGGGCCGTAGATGTGCACCGAGCCGTCGGCGATCACCTCGGCGCCGGCGCCGACCGCGGTCAGCACGGTCAGGTCGCGGTTGTCGGCGTAGATCTGCTGGCCCGAGCGCACCGGCGCGGACTGGATCAGGCCGGGCGAGGCGGTTTTGGCGGGCGCGGCGGCCGCGGCCGGTGCGGGCGCTTCCCGGCGCGGCGCGGCGGCGGGCGCCGGCGGCGCTTCGTCGTCGCGTTCGTACTGGGCGCGGAACTTGGCCAGCAGGGGCAGGCCCAGGGCCTCGGCCAGGCGTTCGGTCTCGCTGCTGCCGTAGGCCAGCGCCACCGGCAGCACGCCGGCTTCGCGCAGGCCGTCGATCAGGGCCTGGGCGACGTTGGCGTCGGGCGTGCGGCTGAGGCCGCCGAAGTCGATGACCACCGCGGCGCGCGCGAACAGCTTGGGCGCGCGCTGCACGCGGCCGCGCATTTCCTCGACCAGACGCGGCACGTCCAGGCTGCGCACGCGCAGGTTGGCGATGCCGACCTGGCCGATCTTGAGTTCGCCCGCCTGTTCGTAATCCACCGCCACGCTCACGGGCAGGTACCCGTCGGGCGCGGCGCCAGCGTGCCGTGCGCGGGCGTGGCCACGCGCGGACGCGCGAGCCAGGGCTCGTCGGGCAGGCGCTCGCCGTAGGTGTCGCGCACCCAGGGGTAGCTGCACAGCGGTTTCATCAGCATGGCCGCGCGCACGTCGGCCTCGGCCATCACGTGCTGGCCCACTTCGCGGAAGCCGAAGCTGCCGTGGAACAGCAGCGCCGGATCGTTGCCGCCTTCCAGGAACACCTCGCAGGCCAGCTGCGGATAGCGCAGCTCGGCATAGCTCTGGGCGTCGGCATAGAACGCGCGGCCCACGCCGCCGCCGCGGCGGCGGCTGGCGACCACGATGCGGTCGATATAGAAGAAGTCGGGATAGCGCTCGCGGAACCAGCGGAAATTGCTGCTGTCGTGCTCGCAATGGCTGCCCAGGCCGATCAGGAAACCGGCCATGGTGCCGTCGCGCTCGGCGACGCGGAAATATTCGGCGCTGTCGTAGAAGTGGCGCAGTCGCGCCGCATCCAACGGCAGGATCGCAGGGCCCGCGGCGTTGTTCAGTGCAAGGACGGAATCCAGCTCGTGCTCGCGCACGTCGCGGACGACGATCGACATTCCGGGCTCCAATATTCGCAAACCGGCCACGAAATCGGTGGCCGGCATCGCCGATTATCGCATGGACGCCCCCGCCGGGCGACCGGCCAAAAACCGCCGCGCTGGACCGCTCGGGGGCGCAGGCCGCGGCGTTGCGCCGGGTCCGCCGGTGCGGGGATCGGGCAAGACCAGGACGGATTTGTCCAGGTTCGGCAAAGCGCCCGGCCAGGGGCCATGACTTTCGGACGGCTCCGGTGGCCCGGTGCAGCCGTTAGCATGCGTTCATGCTGGCGCGCCTCACCCATACCCGACTGCTGCGTTACGCGGGCCTGTTCACCTGGGCGCTGCTGGGCTGCTGGCTGCTGTCGATCTGGCTGGATCCGAGCTATTTCCAGCTCGAGCCCGGCCAGTCGCCGATGCCGGTCTACCTGCAGGTGCTGCGCTGGGTCGCGGTCTACCTGACCTTCGGCGTGGTCTATTGGTGGATCACCCGCTCGCTGGGCGAGCGCCAGACCGGCGCCTTCGACCATCTGCTGCTGCTGGTGCTGACCGGCTGCGCGATCGGCGTCAGCTACTACTCCAACACCGGCCTGGGCAGCGTGCTGTTCATGGTCATCGCCGGCCTGCTGCCGTGGATGCTGCCGCTGCGGGTGGGCATCGTCTGGCTGCTGGTGGGCAACCTGGCGATCACCCCGGTGTTCGTGCAGGCGCTGGACATACCGCCGCTGGTGGCGGTGCTGCAGTCGCTGCTGTACATGGGCTTTTCCAGCTTCGTGTTCGTGACCGCGCTGGTGGCGCTGCAGCAGACCCAGGCGCGCGAGGAGCAGCGCCGGCTCAACGCCGAACTGCGCGCCACCCGCGCGCTGCTGGCCGAGAGCGCGCGCATCAACGAGCGCACCCGCATCTCGCGCGAGCTGCACGACCTGCTCGGCCATCACCTGACCGCGCTGAGCCTGAACCTGGAGGTGGCCGGCCACCTCTCCGACGGCCGCGCCAAGGAGCACGTGCAGCAGGCCCACACCCTGGCCCGGCTGCTGCTGACCGACGTGCGCGAGGCGGTGAGCCAGCTGCGCGAGAACGGCGCCATCGACCTGGGCGTGGCCCTGCGCCCGCTGGCCGAGAACGTGCCGGCGCTGGACATCCGCATGGACATCGAGTCGCCGCTGACCCTGGACGACCCCGAGCGCGCCCACGTGCTGATGCGCTGCACCCAGGAAATCATCACCAACGCCGTGCGCCACGCCGGCGCGCGCCATCTCGAGATCCAGATCCGGCGCGACCGCGACTGCATCGTGATGGACGCGCGCGACGACGGCCGCGGCGCCGACAATCCCGTCTCCGGCAATGGACTGCGCGGCATGCGCGAGCGTCTGGTCCAGCACGGCGGCGATCTTCGTATCGAAACCCGGCCGGACGCGGGCTTTTGCCTGCACCTCACCCTGCCGGCCTCGGCGGCCGCGGCCGCCGCTTGTGAAGGAGTCACCGCATGACCCCCAGCTCCGACAATTCCCCGCCCGGCAAGGCGATCCGCGTGTTGCTGGTCGACGACCAGACCCTGGTGCGCCAGGGCGTGCGCTCGCTGCTGGCCCTGGCCGAAGGCATCGAAGTGGTGGCCGAGGCCGGCGACGGCCGCCAGGCCGTAGAAATCGTGCCGCAGGTGCGCCCGGACGTGGTGCTGATGGACATGCGCATGCCGGTGATGTCCGGCCTGGAAGCGCTGCAGGCGCTGGCCCGCGCCGGCAACCTGCCGCCGACCATCATCCTGACCACCTTCGACGACGATCAGCTGGTGCTGGCCGGGCTCAAGGCCGGCGCCAAGGGCTATCTGCTCAAGGACGTGTCGCTGGAGCAACTGGTGGGCGCGATCCAGACCGTGGCCGACGGCGGCTCGCTGGTGCAGCCGGCGGTGACCCAGCGGCTGCTGTCGGGCCTGGAGCACATGCGCAACGATTTCGTCAGCCTGGACCGCCCGGACCCGCTGACCGAGCGCGAGACCGAGATCCTGCGGCTCATGGCCGGCGGCTTCTCCAACAAGGAGATCGCCAATTCGCTGGGCGTGGCCGAGGGCACGATCAAGAACCACGTGTCCAACATCCTGTCCAAGCTCGGCGTGCGCGACCGCACCCGCGCGGTGCTCAAGGCTTTCGAGCTGCAGCTGGTCTGAGCCTGGCCGGCCTGGCGCCGCGCGCCGGGCCGCGACCTGCTCGCGGCAGGGGGGCGATTGGCGCGCGGCGCAGGTCCGTGTGCCGGTCCTTGTGCTCGTCATTCCCGCGTTCGCGGGAACGACGGTTTGGACTTTCGCGGGGCAGGGCTGCGCCATGGGCCCGAATTGCGATTTTCCCCGCGCTGCCGCCCATGCCCGGTCCTCCGAACCGGCCCGTATGTGCCGCAAAGCCTTATGCGGCGGGCGTCTGCGCCCCTCCGAGCCCCGGCGCTTGCCACGATAAGTCGGTTGCGCGGGATGACTGCCCGGACCGCGGCTTCCTTGATACGATTGTGGGTCTGCGCCCCGGCCCGACCCGGGTCCCGGCCCTGGAGAAACCTGAATGACCCGTCTTATCGAGTTTTTGATTTCCTTGGCGATCGTCGCCGTGCTGTTCCTGATCGTCGGCGTGGTCCTGCCGTCGAGCCGCCACCTGTCGCACTCGGTGGAGACCAACCGCAAGATGACGATCGTGTTCGACACCTTGAACAGCCTGCAGCGGTTCAAGGATTGGAATCCGCTGGTCATGAAGGACCCCAACATGCAGCTCAAGCTCGTCGGCCCGACCTCGGGCGTCGGCGCGCGTCTTGAGTACTCGTCCAAGGAAAAGAGCCTGGGCGACGGCAGCTGGGAGATCACCGCGTCCGAGCCGGGCAAGCGCGTGGCCTACAAGATCGACGACGTGATGCGCGGCAGCAACAAGCGCACCGAGTTCACCCTGCGTCCGACCGGCCGCAACAACCGCAACGTCCAGGTCACCCAGACCTACGACGTCGAATACGGCTGGAACATGCTGGGCCGCTACTCCGGCCTGTACGTGAGCAGCAGCGTGGGCGAGGACATCAAGCTCGGCCTGGCGCGCCTGTCGACCATGCTGGCTTCGGTGCCGAACTACGACTACGCCGAGCTGAGCAAGGACAACCCGGCCAACGCGCCGAAGTTCGTCCAGCGCGACGCCGAGAACCTGCTGATCGTCACCGCCGCCGTGGACCGCGACAACGCCAAGGTCCAGGGCCAGATGAACAGCAACATGGAGTGGATCAAGAAGGTGATGGCCGCCAACGGCCTGGAAGCCGCCGGTCCGATGCGCATCATCACCAACGAGTTCGGCGCCGAGACCTATTCGTTCGACGTCGCCCAGCCGGTGCGCAAGATCGGCGCGACCGGTCCGGCCACCGAACTGCAGGTCAAGCTCGAGGGCCCGGTCAAGGCCGTGTTCCTGGGCCCGGCCAAGGTCGCCACGGTGCCGTTCAAGGGCCACATGGCCAACCTGCCGAAGGTCCGCGACGCGCTGCGCGCCTGGTCGATGACCCAGGGCACCGAGACCATCGACCGCCCGTACGAAACCTGGAAGGCCGGCGTCGAGAAGGGCTTCACGGAAGAGGGCGACTACGACGTGTACTGGACCATCAAGCAGTAAGCCGTCCAGACAGGATCGTTACGAAACGCGCCGCGGATTCCGCGGCGCGTTTTTTTTTGCGCATCGCAAGAAGGCCGAGGCAATCGCGGCTCACGCCGCTCCCACAGCGGCCGACCGGCAAGACCGGTGTGGGAGCGGCGTGAGCCGCGATTCGAGCGCCGGCGAAATCCCGCGACCGGCGCTTGCGGCGCGCGGCGCGCCTGTTATCGTGCGGCCACGCACGATCGGACCCGACCATGACGCCGCTTTCCCCGAATCCTCCCGCCGCGCGCGCATTGGCCGTCGCCGGCGCGATCCTGGCCGCCGCCGCGGTGGCGCTGTCGGCGTACGCCGCGCACGTGGCCGACGCGCTCGCGCAGTCGCGCCTGCAGACCGCCGCGGTGTTCGCCTTCGGCCACGGCGTGGCCCTGGCCGCGCTGGCGCCGCAGGCCGCGCGGCGGTTGGCGCGCGTCGCCCTGATCGGCCTGCTGCTGGGCGTGCTGCTGTTCTCCGGCGGATTGGCTTCGGCCCATTTCTTCGCCACCTCCACCCGCCTGCTGCCTTACGGCGGCAGCCTGATGATCCTGTCGTGGCTGCTGTACGCGGCCGCCGCGGCGAGGCGCTGAGCATGCCGCGCCACGCCCGCGGCTTCGACACCCAGGCCGCCTACGTGCACCTGAGCCAGCGCGACCGCAAGCTGGGCGCATGGATGAAGAAGATCGGCCGGATCGCGCCCGATCCGCGCTGGCGCAAGTCCTTCGACCCGGTGGACGCGCTGGCGCGCGCGATCCTGTACCAGCAGCTCAGCGGCAAGGCCGCGGCCACCATCGTCGGCCGGGTCGAGACCGCCATCGCCAGCGACCGTTTCCACTGCGACACCCTGGCGCGCTGCGACGACGCCACGATCCGCGCCTGCGGCGTGTCCGGCAACAAGCTGCTGGCGCTGCGCGACCTGGCCGCGCGCGAGTCGCGCGGCGAGATCCCCGACCTGCGCCGCATGAGCACGATGGACAACGACGCGATCATCGCCGCGCTGGTGCCGGTGCGCGGCATCGGCCGCTGGACCGTGGAGATGATGCTGATGTTCCGCCTGGGCCGCGCCGATGTGCTGCCGGTGGACGACCTGGGCATCCGCAAGGGCGCGCAGGCGGTGGACCGGCTGGAGGAAATGCCCGCACCCAAAGTGTTGGCCGAAACCGGCGAGCGCTGGGGGCCGTACCGCACCTACGCGAGCCTGTACCTGTGGAAGATCGCGGATTGGGCGGGCGCGGCGAAGAGCGAGACCAAGCGTTCGCAGGATTGAGCGACTGCGGTTAGCCCTACGTTCGGCGCAGGCATCGAGATCAACGACAGCGTCGTTCCCGTCTCATGACGTTTGCGCCGCCGGCAGCGGCTCCGGTGCGGTCGGTGCGTGCGGATCGGTGCGCGCGCCGAAGCGCGGCTTCAGGCGCAGCGCCGGGCGTTCGACCAGGTACCACGACAGCGCCGCCAGCGCGCCGGCCAGCGCGGTGGCCCAGGCTACGTTCGCCAGCGGGCCGGTGCCGGGCGCGAGGTATTGCACCAGTTGCTGCGCCGGCCAGCCGTAGAGGTACAGACCGTACGACAGGTCGGTGTGGCGGATCTGCGGCAGCTTGGGCACGAAGGCCAGGAACAAGGTGGTGTAGCTGAGCGCGGCGAAGTAGGCCAGGAAGTAGTAGGGCCGGTCGCGCATCAGCGCCGCCACCGCCAGCAACAGGCCCAGCAGCCACCAGCGCAGCGGCACGCGCTGGCGGTTGTGCCAGGCCAGGCTGCCGACCAGGAAGTAAGCGGTGCAGTAGAGGAAGTTCGACTTCTCCGGGGTGAGTTCCTTGCCGCCGTAGGACACCACGCCGGCGATCAGCAGGATCACGCACACCAGGTTGAAGCGCAGCGGGGTGAACAGCCGCAGCAGCGCGAACAGGGCCAGCCACAGGTACAGCCGCACTTCGATCGGCAGCGACCACAGCGAGCCGTTGATCGCCTGGCTGGGCTGGCCTTCGAACATGCCCGGCAGGAAGTACTGGGTGTTGCGGCTGAGCAGGGCGTTGGCCTTGAGGTATTTCCAGGTCTGCGGCGAGTTCCAGTAGTCGGCGGCGGTGGTCAGCAGCGGTCCGAGCACGAACACCGACAGCAGCACGCACACCAGCAGGGCAGGGAAGATGCGCAGCGCGCGCGCGGCCAGGTAGGCGGGCAGGCGGTTGCGCTCCAGGCTGGCGGCGATCAGGAAGCCGCTGATGACGAAGAACATGTCCACGGCGATGCCGCCGGCGAACTTGATGTGCACCAGCTGCAGCAACAGGTCCTGTTCGCCGCTGCCGGTGATGGGGTAGGCATGGCCGTAGATCACCAGCCAGGCGGCGATCAGGCGGATCAGGTTGAAGTTGTTGCGGCTTTGGGCGTGGCCGTTGGCGAGGGTACGCGGGGTCATGGCGGGCATTGTGCCCGTTTCCCGCGCAGTTGCCCCAAGCGCCCGCCTTGGGCTAGGAGCGGCGTCGGCCGCGACCGCGATCTTCATCCACCACGAAAGCCACGCCCACCCCTGTAGGAGCTGCGCAAGCTGCGACCGCGAACCCGCAACTACGACGAATGCTGCGGTCTGTGTGGGATGCGCTTTCTGTAGGAGCGGCGTGAGACGCGATCCGCTCCGAACTCGCGAAGGTGTTTGGGTGTGTTGGTCGAAGCAACAGCAACAGCTTCCGTCCGCAAGCGGCCGGGTCACTTTCTTTTGATAAGCGTCAAAAGAAAGTAACCAAAGAAAAACGCTTCCCCAGAGCTTCCCTGCGAGATCGGAGCGTGCGCCGGGATTTTTCGATGGCACATCCCTGTGCCAGCGGAAAACGGCGCACCTCCTGTGCGCCGCCCTACGGGTCTACGATTCGGACTGCGAGTTCGATGCCCGAGCGAGGATCAAGAGCATTCGCGCGCTGCGCTCATCCCCTCACCCTAGCCCTCTCCCGCAGGCGGGAGAGGGAACACATCCGACGCCGCCGCTCGTGCTTTTAGCCCCTCTCCCGCTTGCGGGAGAGGGGTTGGGGTGGCGCGCGGGGCCGCAAGTCGCGGCGCGCGTGCGCAGCGATGGCGCGCATCAACCCCCGCCCAAGTCCACCCACACCAAATGATGGTCGCTGCCATCGGCGATCGCCGCGTCGGCGCTCTCGCGCGCCGGCCAGAACACTCCGGAGTCGCGCAAGCGCAGGTTGCGCGAGGGCAGCACGTAGTCCAGGCGCAGGGTGCCGGCCTTGGGGCCGAAGTCGCCGGTGTGGGTGGCGGTGTCGCCGCGGCGGGGCAGGCCGTAGTCGGCCGCGCGCTGCGGCGCGCCGGCGCTGCGCGGGGCCGGCGCGTCGTTCACGCGCGGGTGCTGCAGCAGTTGCGCGATCGCGCCTGGCGCGCCGTCGCCGTCGACCGGATCGGCGTTCATGTCGCCCAGGATCACGAAGGCGGCGTCGGCGGCCAGGCCGCCGCAGCGGCCGGCGTCGTCGCACAGCCAGGGGCGTTCGCCGGCCGAGAGATACTCGGCCCACAGGCGGATCTCGTCGTGGTTGCGCGCGCCGTTGCGGTCTTCGGGGCCGTCGAACACCGGCGGCGTGGGATGCGAGACCAGCATGTGGACCACGCCCAGCGGCGTGCGCACCGGCACGTCCCAATGCGACTTGGACGACAGCCGCAGCTGCGACCACACCGCCGGCGGATACCAGGCCGCGCCGCTGGCCGGGTCTTGCTTGCTAGGAGCGCGCGGTACGCGCGCGCCGGGCAGGGCGCTCCATTTGAACTGCTGGAAGCTGCGCACCTGCGCCGCGTCGATGGGGTAGCGCGACAGCAGCAACATGCCGTACTGGCCCGGGTGCAGGCCGTACCCCCAGGCGTCGTTGCCGCGCGCGCGGCCTTCGCCGCCGACGCGTCCGTCGCGGTCCAGGTCCAGGCCGCTGGGCACGCCGGTGTTGACCGGGGCGTAGTAGCGATACGCGTAACGCAGCGGTTCGCCGCCGTGCTGCGGCACGTCCAGATAGCGGCGTTGGAACAGTTCGGCGGCGCGGCCGTCGGCGTCGTAATCGAATTCGTTGAGCAGCACCACGTCCGGGCGCACGCGCTGCAGCACCGCGGCGATCTTGCGCGCGCCGTCGTCCCCGGCTTCCAGGCGCCGGATCAGGCCCTGGTCGGCGTCGTCGTACAGCGAAGTGTTGTAGGTGGCGATGCGCACGGGAGTATCGGCGGCGAGCGCGGCCGGATCGCCGTGCACCTGCACGCGCACGCAGGCGGTGAGGGCGAGCAGCGCGGTGGCCAGCAAGGTCAGGGAGGTTCGCATCGCGCGATGATCGCATGCGCGAGTGACAGGCCGCGCAAACGAAAACGCCCCGGCGGACCGGGGCGTCGGGGCTCGCGGCGGAGGCGCTTAGAACGCGCAGCCGAACGAGGTGTACTGGGCCTTGGCCTGTTCCATCGTGGTCTTGCAGGCCTGGGCCAGGCTGGCCTTGCTGGCCGGGTTGGCGGCCGCCTGCTTCCACATGGCGCGGCTGCTGTCCAAGCCGCTCTGGAACATGGCGCGCTGGTCGGCCGGGACCTTGTCGTTGAGGCAGGCGGAGACCTTGTTCAGATAGTCGTCGCACTCGGGGATGCCGACGCTGTCGGCGGCGGCCACGGGAGCGGCGGCCGGATCGGTGGCGGCCGGCGCGGCGGCGGCCGGATCGGTAGCGGCGGGTGCGTCGGTGGTGGCGGCAGGCGCATCGGTCGTGGCGGCCGGAGCGGCGCCGTCGGCCGGCTTGTCCGCAGGCTTGGTGCAGGCGGCCAGGGCCAGGGTCGCGGCGGCGGCCAGGATCAGAGCGGTGTGCTTCATCGGTATTCCCCGTTGAGATGAGTGGTAGGCGGCGGCTCCATGCCGAACACAGTGCCGACTCCGTCGCGTCAGTGGAACGCGACGGGCACTAGGTACACGAGTCCGGCGCGGATCGTGTTAGCACCTCGTAAAGCCCGGCCTCCTAAGGCACCCGTTGCCGACCGATCGCGGCCAGCATGCTGCGCTGCGGTGCGGTCTTGCGCGAGCTACATCGCGCAGCCGAAACCCGCGTATTCCTCGCGCGCCTGTTCCTGGGCGATGGCGCAGGCCTGCGGCAGCGCGGCGCGGTGGGTGGGGTTGGCGGTGGCTTCCTTCCAGCTGTCGTACTGCTGCGAAATGTTCGCGCGCAGCGCCGCGCGCTGCGCTTCGGGCACCTTGTCGTTGAGGCAGGCGGCGACTTTGCTCAGGTAGTCGTCGCACTGCACGATGCCGATGGCGTCGTCGACTTTGCCGCCGCTGCCGCTGGCGGAAGAGCAGGCGGTCAGGGTCAGGCAGGCGGCCGCGAGCGCGGCCAGGGTCCAGGCGTGGGAGGTCATGGCGTCGGTTCGGAGGGAGTCGAGGGGCGCGGGGTCCGTCGCCGCGTCGTGCATCCGGCCCGGCCATCGCTGCGCGCGCGTCGGTTCCGAAATCGCCGTCTTTGTATGCGACGCCGGTTACAGATTGATGAAGTCGTCGTCCATGTCGCGCCAGTGGTGGCCATCGAAGGCTTCCAGCGGACGGTAGCGGCGCTTGTAGTCCATCTTCGGATGGCCGGCGATCCAGTAACCCAGGTACAGATGCTCGCGCCGTTCGCGCCGTGCCCATTCGATCTGACGCAGGATGCCCAGCGTGCCCAGGCCGCGATCGGCCAGTTCGGGTTCGTAGAAGGTGTACACCGCCGACAACGCGGTCTCGACCACGTCGGTCACCGCCACCGCGAGCAGGCGCTTGTCTTCGCGCAATTCCAGGAAACGGCCTTCGCTCCAGCTGCCGATCAGGAACTGGTCGAACTCGGCCGCGCCGTGTCCGTCCATGCCGCCGCCAGCGTGGCGCGAGGCCAGGTAGCGGCGGTACAGGGCCAGGTGTTCCTCGCTGCGTTCGGCCGGACGCACGCGCATCTCCACGCGTGCGTTGCGCGCCATGCAGCGGCGCTGGCTGCGGTCGGGGCGGAAGCGGTCCACCGGTATGCGCACCGCGACACAGGCGCGGCAGGCGCCGCAGTGCGGGCGGTAGACGATGTCCCCGGAGCGGCGGAAACCCCAGCCCAGGGCGTGCGGGTACCAGGCGCGCAGGCGCGGATCGCGCGGGTCCAGCACCAGGTCGCGGGCCACGCGCTCCGGCCAGTAGCCGCAGGCGTGCTCGCCGGTGTGGAACAGGCGCAGGTCCTCGCTGTCCGGCTGCGGTTGGGTGCCCATGGGGGCAGCATAGCGCCGTCTCCGCGCGGCGGTGCTGGCGCGGCGTTCACGTTTCCGTCCACGGGCGTGTCAACCGCCGCCCGCCCCGGGCGTTGATTCCTGCATCGGCGCCGCCCCGGCGCCCCCGCAGGAGTCAACGCATGAAACGTTCCACCTTGCTCGTGGCCGCGCTGGCGGCCGCCGTTGCCGGCGCCGCCCTGGCCGCCCCGCAGGGCGAAGGCCGCGAAGGCCGTGGCGGACGCCCGTCGCTGGACAGCAACCAGGACGGCGCCATCGACCGCAACGAAGCCGCGGCCTCGCCGCGCCTGGCCCAGGCCTTCGACCGCCTGGACAAGAACGGCGACGGCCGGATCAGCGCCGATGAGCGCCCCGCGCGCGGCGGCCATGGCAAGCGCGGCGGCCACGGCGGCCGCCACGGTGGCATGGGCGGCGTGATCGGCGCCGATGCCGACGGCGATGGCCGCCTGAGCATGGCCGAGGCGGCCAAGCTGCCCAAGCTGGGCGACCAGTTCGCCGCCATCGACCGCAACCGCGACGGCTACCTGGTGCGCAGCGAACTGCGCGCCTATCACGACAGTCAGCGCCCGCAGCGCGAGGCCGAGCGCGCCAAGCGTTTCGACCAGCGCTTTGCCGAGGCCGACGCCAACCGCGACGGCAAGCTCAGCAAGGCCGAAGTGGGCGAAAAGATGCCGCATCTGGCCAAGGCCTTCGCCTTCATGGACGAGGACCGCGACGGCTATCTGACCCGCGACGATCTGCGTCAGCCGTCGCGCCGCTGAATCTCTGGCCGGTCGCCAGGCCGGCGGGCGTTGCACCCAGTTGTAAGCAGGTAGGGAAAGTTTGCCCCTCCAGATTCCCGTGCCGTCCCGCGGCACGGGTCTTTTTTTGCGCGAAGGATTTGTGCGCCGATCGCGCCGCAACTTGTTGTATCGCGTGCCCTCACCCCAACCCCTCTCCCGTAAACGGGAGAGGGGCTAAAGCAGCAAGCGGTGTCGGATGTATCCCCTCTCCCGCTTGCGGGAGAGGGCTAGGGTGAGGGGATGAGCGCAGCGAATGCTCTTGATCCCCGCTCGGGTACCGAACTAGCCACGCACATAGAAGACCCAGAGGGCGGCGCACAGGACGTGCACCGTTTTCCGCTCGGGCAGGAGGCCCGATCGGAAAATCCCCGCGCACGCAACGCTCTCGCACGGGAGCTCTGGGGAAGCGTTTTTCTTTGGTAACTTTCTTTTGACGCTTATCAAAAGAAAGTTACCCGGCCGCTTGCGGACGGAAGCTGTTGCTGTTGCTTGAAGCTAAGAGCAAATCCCCCTCAATCCCCCCATTTTTTTTAAAGGGGGAAGACCAGCAGGAACGAAATGGGTTCCGGCTTTCGTCGGAATGACGGAACCAGGATTCGGATCGGGGAGGGAACCTACAAGCGCCCGGATTCGATCAGGCCCAGCACCAGACCGCCCAGGCCGCAGCCCACGCCGACCACCAATCCCAACCAGCTCTGCACGCGCTCGCGCCGCCGCTGCCGTGCCGCCGCCAGCGGATCGCGCGCGGCTTCCAACGCATGCCGCCGGCGCAGCGCGCGCGGCTGGGTGACTTGGGTCTGCCACATCACCACGCCGATGAAGGCCAGCGTGGCCGCGGTGGGCAGCCACCAGCCGCCGCGGCCGCTGTGCGCGATCAGCATCAGCGCGGCGACGAAGGCGATGGACACCAGCGCGCAGATCACCGCGCTGCGGATCAGCGCGTAGCGCTCGGCGGCGTCGATCGCGCCCTTGAGCTGCTTGCGCAAACCCAGGTAGATGCCGGCGAACGCCGCGACCAGGGCGAAGGCGATGCTGCCGGCCGCGCCCAGCAGCACCTGCGCCAGGGTCTTGCCGCCGGCCGCGGCGCCGGCGCCGAGCAGACCCGCCGCCGCGGCCGGCGGGCTGGCCACGGTCAGCGCGGTGGCGACCAGACTGGTGAAGGCCAGCGAGGGCGCGCTGTCCAGGGCGAAACGGCCGAAGCGCGCGAGCATTTCCTCGCGCACCGCGGCGCGCGCGCGCGACAGGCGCTTGCGCACCGCCGCGTCGCTCAGGCCCAGCAGCGCGGCGACCTGTTGCGAACTCTGGCCCTCGCGGTAATACAGCAGCAGCACCTCGCGGCTGTCGTCGGGCAGGGCCGAGATCAACTCGGCCGCGGCGCGTTGGCGCTCGTCGTCGAGCAGGCGCTCGCAGGGCGTGGGCTGCGGATCGGCCGCGGCTTCGATCGCCGCGTCCACGTCGTCCACGCCGCGCGGCGCGCGCTTGCGCGCACGCAGGTGGTCGCGGGCCAGGTTGCGGGTGATCTGGCGCAGCCACGGCAGGAAGCTGGCCGGGCTCTGCAGCCGGCGCAGGTTCTGCCAGGCGCTGAGGAAGGCTTCCTGGGCGATGTCCTCGCTGGCCGGCACGTCGCGCACGATCGCCAGGGCGATGGCGGTGACCGAGTTCTGGCACAGGGCGACGATGCGCGAGTAGGCGGCGCGGTCGCCGGCCGCGGCGGCGGGCAGTTCGGCGTGGATGGCGGCGGTGAGGGCGTCGGCGGTCATGGCGATGGCGGCGATGGGGTCTTGCTCCCAGACGCGCGGGCGTGCCCGATGTGACCGACCGCCGCCGGCCTACATCGCCACGTGGCGCACGGTGCGCACCACCTGCCAGTCGCCGTCCACCGACTTCACTTCCAGGGTCTTGTAGGACGCCGACATGCGGTGGTGGTAGCCCTCGTACTGGATGGTCCCGGCGTCGCGGGCGCTGGGCTTGAACGCGCGTACGTCGGCCAGCAGAGCGGGGTGGCCGGAGGCGCGATGCACGCTGCCGGTTTCCTCGTCGGGGTTGCGCACGCACTCGGAGGCCGGCGCCAGGCGACGGCCGCGCAGCTGCGCCTGCAGCCCGTCGAGCAACGCCTTGGACGGATCCTTGCCGTCGATGGACAGGCACACCGTGTCGATCGGCGCGGCCTTGGCCAGTTCGTGCAGGAACACGGTCGCGGCCAGCGGTTGCGGGATCGGCGCGGTGCTGCCGTCCAGCGGATGCTTGGCCAGCGCGGCGCTGGCCGGGTCCTGGCTGAGCGAGCGCACGATGGCCAGCGCCAGCACCACGGCGATGCCGCCGATCAGCGCCAGCTTGATCCGGAACGCGCGCTTCTGCGCCGGCGTGCGCGCGGGCGCGAGTTGTTCGGCCGGGCGGAAGCTCATCGCGGCGAAGCCTTCGCCGCCGCGTGTGGAATCGATCAGGCCGGCCTCGCGCAGGATTTCGCGCGCGCGCACCTGGTCGTCGGACTTCACCACCCACACCGCGGGCTTGGCCGATTCCTGGTCGCTGTAGCTGAAGCCGCTGCGGCGCTTGCCCTTGTAGGAGCGGTCGTTGCTGATGCGCACTTCGATCTGCGCCTCGCGCAGCATCTTGGCCACGGCTTCGACGTTCTCAAGGCGCGCGCTGGAAAATACCTGTCTCATCTCAGTCCTTGGACGGCACGTGCTTGGCGGCGGCAGCGTCCTTGACTACACGGATCAGGCCTTCCTGGGCGGTGCTGGCCACCAGGTGGCCGTGGCGGTCGTAGATCTGCCCGCGCGCCAGGCCGCGCCCGCCCTGGGCGCTGGGGCTGTCGATGGAATACAGCAGCCAGTCGTCGGCGCGGAACGGGCGGTGGAACCACAGCGCGTGGTCCAGCGAGGCCATCTGCACGTTGGGCTGGTAGTAGCTGATGCCGTGCGGGAAGGTCGCCGTGCCCAGCAGGTGGAAGTCCGAGGCGTAGGCCAGCAGCGCGCGGTGCAGCTCGGGCGCGTCGCCCACGGTTTCGCTCAGCCGGAACCAGACCTGCTGATAGGGCGGGCGCTTGGGCGGGTTGAGCTCGTCGCGCGGGTAGACGTGGCGGAACTCGAACGGGCCCTGCCGCGTCAGCCAGCGCTGGATCTTGGTCGGCAGCGTGGCCATCACTTCCGGCGGCACCGCGGGCGCGGCGTCCAGGTCCTCGGGCTTGGGCACTTCCGGCATCGACAGCTGGTGCTCGCCGCCTTCTTCCTCCTTCTGGAACGAGGCGGCCAGGAAGAAGATCGGCTGGCCGTGCTGGATCGCGGTGACCCGGCGCACCGAGAAACTGCCGCCGTCGCGGGTGCGGTCGGCCTGGTAGACGATGGGCGCTTCGATGTCGCCGGCCTTGAGGAAGTAGGCGTGCAGCGAATGCGCGGTGCGCGGCGCTTCCAGGGTGGCCTGCGCGGCCGACAGCGCCTGCCCCAGCACCTGGCCGCCGAACACGTACTTGGTGCCGATGTCGCGGCTCTGGCCGCGGAACAGGTTGTCCTCCAGCCGCTCCAGCGACAGCAGTTCGATCAGTTCGGAGACGGGGGAGGAAGGCATCGAGGCATTCGAAGCGTGACTGAGCCGTCAGTATAGCGAAGGGCAGATCGCGGCCGATGCCGCAGCTCCGCGGACCGGTGCCGCGGGTTCGGGCGGGCGAGGGGCGCGCTCGAAGGCCGCTGAGGCGGCCCGTCGCGCGCTTATCGCGCGCGCAGGGAGCGATGGGCAGGTAGGGAGCCCGATGCGGCAGGGATCCGAATCGATCGGGTAGACCTTGTTGGCGGCAACGCCGGAGTCTGCGATCAGACTGCCGGCGTTGGACGCGCACACCATCCCATGCTTCAGGCATCGAGTACTGGCCGCCGGAGGCTCTCCGACAGCCTCAGCACAGTGCTTAGTCCGGCTGTACCACGCTGGAATCGGACAAGTACACCATGGTTGCGTTGACCGGCACGGTATTGGCGACCAGGTCGCCGTAGGCGCTATGGAACACCACTCGCTGTCCATCGCCGCTGATCGAGGGGCGGCCGCTGTCGTCGGCATTGATGGAGCGCGGGACCAGGGGCTGATTCAACCATTCATCGGCGCCGGTCGACAGATTTCGACGGTAGACACCGACGGGCGGATCGGAGGGCTGCAAAGGCAACGGCCATTGATGGGCGACAAAGGCCAGCCAGCCGTCATTTTGACTCAATGCCGGATAGTGCGTGGCGACCCGGCCGGTTTGCCCGTTCGGATACAGACTGACGATGCTGATCCTCTTGGAGTGCAAGTCATGGAGGAAGAGATGCCTGCGGCGTTCCACTTGGGGAGATTCTTCGGAGGGCGTCGACACGGCAGGTTCCATGTTCGGCCAGATGTTCTTGGCCTCGGTGGAGAACGCGCTGAAGCGGCCGCTGCCGCTGATCGAAGTGATGTAGTTCGCGCTGGAGACGGCGACGTCGCCGCTGACGTTATCGCGGTCGAGCAAGAGGTTGGCGGCTTGAACGGGGGTTGTCGTCCCCAAGTCGCGCGAGTAGGCATGGGCGGCCGACCACAACGTCGGTGGATCGATCATCCTGGTAGACCCTGCGTGGAACACGATTCGACTGCCATCGGCGTTCAGCTCCGGGAAACTGCCGCCGTCGCCTAGCGGGGGATTGCCCTGAAAGTCGCGACTGGCCAAGCTGATCCCATTGCCCTTTTGGCCGCCGATCTCGCCGACGACTCTGTAGCGGAACACGTTCTGGATCCCCAGATTGGGGTCGGTCACCAAGTTCCTGGCGGTGGAGTCGAAGCTCAGCCAACGCCCGTCGGCGCTGAACGTCGGGTTCGAACTGGTGCCGTCGCCGGCTTGGGTGCGGTTGGGCGTGCGGGTGATCAGGGTGACGCTGTTGGTCAAGCGGTCGACCATCACGATCTGGTTGTGGTTGGCCGGCGCCGGGGAGCTGAGCCCCGTATTCACCAGGTTGGGCGCCCGGGTAGCGAACGCCACATAGCGACCATCGCCGCTGATGGCCGGGCGCCCTTCGATGATGCCGTTGGCCTCAGCGCCGCTGCTGGTCAAGCTGACGCGTGCGGCGGTGCCTTCCACAAGGTCGTAGACGAAAACATCGGGAAGGTTATTGGTGTCGGGTTCGAGGGCGCCGTCGTGGCCGACCAGATTGGTTGCGGTGGAGCGGAACGCGACGAAGCGGCCGTTTGCGCTGATGACCGGATCTGCGCCGTGAGCGGCGAGCTGATTGTTGTTGTAGGCGTGGCTGACCAAGCGCAGCGTGCCGGTTTGGGCCAGGGCCAGCGACGGCAAAGCGATCGCCACCGCGGCGGCGAGCAGGGTTTTGAGCGACATAGAAGAGCGTCCGTGTTCTGTAGCGGGAAGGGGCGGCGCGCGGCGGCGGTCATGCGGCCGCGACGTTGCATATGTACAGCTGTACTAGCTGTACTAGTTCAGTCTAAATATGCGTCGCGGCGATGCGCAAGTCCGGCCGCGCTGGCCTCACAGGCGCTGCAGCCCGCACGCCGCCAGCACCTGCGCCCACGGGAAGCGCGGGCCCGGGTCGAGCTTGCGCTGCACCTGCACCCCGGGATCGTCGCTGGCCTCGACCCGGGTGGTGTCCAGGTCCTCGTGGCCGGCGATCCAGCGCAGCGCCGGCAATTCCTCCCGCAGACGCGCCAGCAGCGCGACCAGGGCCTGGATCTGCGCCGGCGTGTAGTCCTCGTCCATGGCCTGGTGGCGCGAGTCCAGCCAATGCGGGTAGCGGCCGGTGTTGACCAGTTCGATGCCGACCGAGCGCGGATTGTAGCCGCGGGTGTGGTGGGCCACGCGCAGCGGGTCCACGTAGCGGTGGGTGCCGCCGTCGCGGTCGATGTAGTAGTGGCCGCTGTTGCCGGTGCCTGAGCCCGGGTAGAGCACGCGCTCGCCGTACTCGCGCGCGGTCGCCAGGTCCGGCAGTTCGGTGCAATGCACCACCACCAGATCGACGTCTGCGGCCGCGCGCGGCTGCAGCAGGGCCTCGTAAGGCAAGGGGTCCAGGCGCAGGTCGGGCGGGGGCGGCATGGGGCCGGATGCTAACATTCGCCCCTGTACCGGAGCCCGTCATGACCCTGCCCCCCGCCGACTCCGCGCTAGGCCGCCTGATGGCCACGCTGCCGCGCCCCGGGCGGGTGGAGTGGATCGGCCTGCGCCCCAAGCGCGATGTGCCGATGCAGGAAGTCGAGCACGTGCTGGCCCAGGCCGGGCTGGGGCTGGTCGGCGACCGCTACGCCGGCGGCAGCGGCAAGCGCGGGGTAACCCTGATCCAGGCCGAGCACCTGCCGGCGATCGCCGCCCTCAGCGGCCACGCCCAGGTCGCGCCGGCCACCCTGCGCCGCAACGTGGTGGTCTCCGGGCTGCCGCTGGTCGCGCTCAAGGGCCGCCGCTTCCGTTTGGGCGATGCGCTGCTGGAAGGCACCGAGGAATGCGACCCCTGCTCGCGCATGGAAGACGCTCTCGGTCCCGGCGGTTACAACGCGATGCGCGGCCACGGCGGCCTGTGCGCACGCATTCTCGAAAGCGGCACGATCCGGCGCCTGGATGCGCTGGTGGTGCTGCCGGATTGAACGCGCGCGCCGCAGCGGCGCGCCTTCCTTCGCAATTACCGGACACGCATGAGCACGCGCGGACACTGCATTCTTTCCCATGGCTTCGAAAGCGGCCCCGACGCGACCAAGGTCGCGGCGCTGGCGCAGGCCGCGCAGCGCCTGGGCTGGAGCCACGAGCGGCCGGATTACACCGACCTGGATGCGCGCCGCGAGGTCAGCGAACTGGGCGACGTGCCGCAGCGCATGCAGCGCCTGCTGGCGCTGGCCCAGGCCGCCGCGCAGCGCGGGCCGTTGGTGCTGGCCGGTTCCAGCCTGGGCGCCTATATCTCGGGCCTGGTCTCGTTGCAGGTGCCGGTGGCCGGTTTGTTCCTGATGGCGCCGCCGGTGCAGATGGGTCCTGCGCCGCGTTTGCAGGCGGCGCAGGTGCCCACCGCCATCGTCCACGGCTGGGACGACGAACTGATCCCGGCGCAGGACGTGGTCGGCTGGGCGCAGCCGCGCCGCGCGCGCCTGCTGATGGTCGACGACGGTCATCGCCTGTCCGCGCATGTCGAGGCCAGCGCCGAGGCCTTCGCCGAATTGCTGGTGCGCCTGTGACGGCCGCCGTCCGTAACGCCTGCAACGGAGCGGCGCGATGAAGTTCTACGTCAGCTGCGGCAAGGGCCTGGAATACCTGCTCGCCGACGAGTTGGTCGCGCTGGGCTGCGCGCGCGCCACTGCGGCGCTGGCCGGCGCCAACGCCGAGGGCGAACTGATCGATGCGCAGCGCGCGGTGCTGTGGTCGCGCCTGGCCAGCCGTGTGCTGTGGCCGATCGCCGAATTCGACTGCCCCAACGAGAACGCGCTCTACGCCGGCGTGGCCGCGATCGACTGGACCGAGCACCTCACCGCCAACGACACCATCGCCGTGGACGCGCACGTGTCCGGCACCGCGATCACCCACGCGCGCTACGCCGCGCAGCGGGTCAAGGATGCGGTGGTCGACACCCTGCGCGCGCGCACCGGCGCGCGCCCGGACGTGGACGTGGACGCGCCCGACGTGCGTTTGAACCTGGTGGTGCGCAAGAACCGCGCGATCGTTTCCATCGACCTGGGCGGCGGCTCGCTGCACCGGCGCGGCTGGCGGCAGAAGCAGGGCGAGGCGCCGCTGAAGGAGAACCTGGCCGCGGCGGTGCTGCTGCGCGGCGGCTGGCCCGCGGTCTACGCCGAGGGTGGCGCGTTGCTGGACCCGATGTGCGGCAGCGGCACCTTGCTGATCGAAGGCGCGCTGATGGCCGCCGACGTCGCGCCCGGCCTGCTGCGCCACGAGGGCTTGCCGCCGACGCGCTGGCGCGGTTTCGACGCCGCGCTCTGGCGCACGCTGTGCGAGCAGGCGCGCGCGCGCGAAGACGCCGGCCGCGCCGCGCTGCGCCCGGTGTTCTACGGCAGCGATCTGGACCCGCACGCTATCCGCGCGGCGCGCGACAACGAAGTCATGGCCGGCCTGGCCGGCGTGATCCAGTGGCAGGCCGCCGCGGTCGAACAACTGCAATGGCCCGCGGACGCGCTGCCCGCGAACGGCGTGGCGGTCTGCAATCCGCCTTACGACGCGCGCCTGGCCGCCGATCCGGCGCTGTACCGCGCGCTGGGCAACAGCCTCAAGCGCTTGGTGCCGCAGTGGCGCGCCAGCCTGCTCTGCGGCGACGCCGATCTGGCCCAGGCCACCGGCCTGCGCGCGCAGAAGAAATATCAGGTGTTCAACGGCGCCATCGAGTGCAGCCTGATCGTCTGCGATCCGGTCGCGCCGCCGACGCGCGCGCAGACCGAGGCTGAGCCGGTCGCGCTGTCCGAGGGCGCGCAGATGGTGGCCAACCGCCTGCGCAAGAACCTGCACAAGCTCAAGCGCTGGCGCCAGCGCGAAGGCGTCAGCTGCTACCGCGCCTACGACGCCGACCTGCCCGAATACGCGGCTGCCATCGACGTGTACGAAACCGCGAGCGAGCCTGCGGAACTCTGGCTGCATGTGCAGGAATACGCGGCGCCGGCATCGATCCCCGAAGCCGACCAGCGCCGGCGTTTGAACGAACTGCTGGCGGCCGCGCGCGAGGCCTTCGCGGTGCCGCGCGAGCGCATCGCCCTGAAGACCCGCGCGCGCGGCAAGGGCGGCAGCAAGTACGGCCGCTTCGACCGTCGCGGCGAAGTCCTGGTGGTGCGCGAAGGCGCCGCGCGCCTGCGCGTGAACCTGCACGACTACCTCGACACCGGCCTGTTCCTGGACCACCGTCCGCTGCGCCTGCGCATCGCCGAAGAGGCGCGCGGCCGCCGCTTCCTCAACCTGTTCGCCTACACCGGCGCGGCCACCGTGCACGCGGCGGTGGGCGGCGCGGCGCAGACCACCACGGTGGACCTGTCGGCGACCTACCTGCAGTGGTGTTCGGACAACCTGCGCGAGAACGGCATCGGCGGCGCCGAGCACCGCCTGGTCCAGGCCGATGCGGTGGCCTGGCTGGAAGCCGACCGCGGCCGCTACGACCTGATCTTCTGCGACCCGCCCACGTTCTCCAACTCGGCGCGCGCCGACGACTTCGACATCCAGCGCGAGCACGTGCGCCTGCTGCGCGCGGCGGTGGCGCGGCTGGCCGACAACGGCGTGCTGTATTTCTCCAACAATTTCCGCCGTTTCCGCCTGGACGACGAAGCCGTGGCCGCGTTCGCCGACTGCCAGGAGATCAGCGCCGAGACCATTCCGCCCGATTTCGCCCGCGATGCGCGCATCCATCGCTGCTGGCGGCTGCAGCCCCGGTGAGCGACGCCATGCAGCCCCGCAAGCCCGGCGCCTGGACCTTCTTCCGCCAATGGCTGAAGAACCCGCTGCGCACCGCGGCGGTGGCGCCTTCCGGCCCGGAGCTGGCGGCGGCGATGATCGCCGAGTTGCCCGACGACGCGCGCCGGATCATCGAACTGGGCGGCGGCACCGGCGCGATCACCCGCGCCCTGCTAGACGCCGGCATCGCCGACCGCGACCTGCTGGTGCTGGAGCTCAACGAGGAACTGCACGCCCACCTGCACCGGCGCTTTCCGCAGGCGCAGGTGTTGCTGGGCGATGCGCGCTCGCTGCCGGCGCTGGCGCGCGCCAACGGCTATCTGGACGCGGGCCCGGCCGATGCGGTGGTCTCGGGCCTGGGCCTGCTGACCATGCCGCCGCCGCTGCAGCGCAGCCTGCTGGCGGCCGCGTTCGAATGCCTGCGCCCGGGCGGGTCCTTCGTGCAGTTCACCTACGGCCCGGCCGCGCCGGTGGCCGACACGGTCATGCGCGAACTGCGCCTGCACGTGCGCCGCGGCGAATTCGTGCTGCGCAACGTGCCGCCGGCGACGGTGTACGTGTACACGCGCGAAGCCGCGGCGTAGCCGACGCAGCATCGAAGAGACGCGCGCTGCGGCCTTTCGGGGTTCGCTTCAGGCCAGACCCTGCTTCCACTCCCGCGGCGACACCCCCAACTGCGCCTTGAACGCGCGCGACAGCGTCGACTCGCTGCCGTAGCCCACATCCTCGGCCACGCGCTTGAGCGGCCGCCCCTGGCGCAGCGCGCGCTGCGCCAACGCCACGCGCCACTGCTGCAGGTAGGCGCCGGGCGTGCTGCCCACCGCCTCGCGGAAGCTGTTGGCGAACACGCTGCGCGACATGCCGGCGGTGGCCGCCAGCGCGTCCAGCGTCCACTCGCGCGCCGGCGCTTCGTGCATGGCCACCAGGGCCAGGCGCAGGCGCGGATGGCCCAGGCCGGCGAGCATGCCGGCCTGGGTCTGGCCATGGTCCATCAGGTGCCGCAGCACCTGGATCAGCACCACTTCGAACAAGCGGTCGAGCAGGGCGCGGCGCCCGCAGCGCTGGTCGAAGGCTTCCTCGAACAGCAGCGCGAGCGTGCCCTGCAGCGCCGGCACCTGCTCCAGCGGCAGGCAGGCGTAGTCGGGCAGGGCGGCGGCGATGGGGTGCGCGCTGCCGCCGTCGAAGCGCAGGTGCGCGCAGGTCAGCTGCGCGCCGGTGTGGGGGTCGCTGACGAAGCGGTGCGGCAGCGGCCGCGGGTACAGCAGCAGGCTGGGCTGTTCGACCTGCAGCGCCGGGGTCGCGCCGTCGCCGTGGTACACGGCCACCGGGCCGCGTTGGATCAGATGCAGCTGGCCGCTGTCGCCGTCCGGTGCCAGGTCGTTGATGCCGCACAGCACGCCGGCCTGAAATACCTGGGCACGGACCGAAAAGCGTTCGAACAGGGCCTCGAGGCGGTCGGCCATTTCGATACTCCTGGCAATGTTTTCAGGACTGTACGCATCCAATGGTATCAGTCGGGCGCGCAAAGTACGTCCTGCCGACAGGCAACGCGACATCACCGCCTCTCACCCCGAACAGGAGTCCCGCCATGAACGCTCTGCACCGCACCTCCCTCGCCCTGGCCCTGCTGGCCGCCTCCGCCGCCCCGCAGGCCCTGGCTGCGCCCGCCACCGCCGCCGCCCCGTCCGCCG
Organism: Lysobacter silvisoli; assembly: GCF_003382365.1. NCBI lineage: Bacteria > Pseudomonadati > Pseudomonadota > Gammaproteobacteria > Lysobacterales > Lysobacteraceae > Lysobacter > Lysobacter silvisoli. The sequence goes on from NZ_QTSU01000001.1 coordinate 280,425, forward strand.
CCAGCGCCATCGAAACCAGCGCCGGCTACGTCACCACCCGCGATGGCGTGCGCCTGTATTACAAGGACTGGGGCCCGAAGAACGGCCCGGTCGTCACCTTCAGCCACGGCTGGCCGCTGAGCTCGGACAGCTGGGAGTCGCAGATGCTGTTCCTGGCCGAGCAGGGCTACCGCGTGGTCGCCCACGACCGCCGCGGCCACGGCCGCTCCAGCCAGCCCTGGGACGGCAACGACATGGACCACTACGCCGACGACCTGGCCGCGGTGATCGAAGCGCTGGATCTGAAGGACGTGACCCTGGTCGGCTTCTCCACCGGCGGCGGCGAAGTGGCGCGCTACATCGGCCGCCACGGCACCTCGCGGGTGAAGAAGGCGGTGCTGGTCAGCGCGGTGCCGCCGTTGATGCTCAAGACCGCCGACAACCCCGGCGGCCTGCCGATCGAGGTGTTCGACGGCCTGCGCAAGGCCTCGCTGGAGAACCGCTCGCAGTTGTATCTGGACATCGCCTCGGGCCCGTTCTACGGCTACAACCGCGCCGGCGCCAAGCCTTCGCAGGGCCTGATCCAGTCGTTCTGGGTGCAGGGCATGCAGGCCGGGCACAAGAACACCTACGACTCCATCGCCGCGTTCTCGGCCACCGATTTCCGCGAGGACCTCAAGCGCATCGACGTGCCGGTGCTGGTGATCCACGGCGACGACGACCAGATCGTGCCGATCGACGCATCGGGCAAGGCTTCGGCCGCACTGATCAAGAACGCGCAGCTGATCGTGTATCCGGGCGCGCCGCATGGCCTGACCGACACGCACAAGGACCGCGTCAACCGCGACCTGCTGGCGTTCCTGCGCAAGTAAGCGAGAGTACTGGCGATACCAAGGCCGGCGCCCACGGGCGCCGGTTTTTTTTGCGCGCCGTTCGCTCAACTCGCCGCCAGCGTGCCTGCGGCCATGGCCACCAGTCCGCCGGACACGCCTTCGACGCAGCGCCGTCGGCGGTCGCTGTAGGCACGGCCGCGTCCGCCCCAGGCCAGCACCAGACTCAACACCGTGTACACCAACGCGCACAGGGCGATGAACACCGCCGACAACAACAGTGCCTGCATCGCCGCTGTGTCGTGGCCGTGCATGAACTGCGGCAGGATCGCGAAGTAGACGGTCATGCCCTTGGGATTGAGCGCGGCGGTGAGGAAGCCGCGGCGGAACGGTGCCGGGCTTGCTTGCTGCGTCGGATTGGCGGCGCCCGGTCGCAAGGCCGAGCGGATCAGACGCAGCGCCAGCCAGGCCAGGTAGAGCACGCCAGCCCAGCGCAGCGCGGCGAACAGCAGCGGCGAGGCGGCCAGCAGCGCGGCCAGGCCCAGCGTCACCAGCAGCGAGTGCAAGACGTAGCCGGCGCAGACGCCCGCGGTCGCACGCAGGCCGGCGCCGGCGCGGCCGCCCAGCGCCTGCGAGGCGATGAACAGCATGTCCGGACCGGGGGTGCAGATCAGCGGCAGTACGGTGGCGGCGAACAGCAGCAGGCGAGGGGTGTCCATGCCGGCATGCTAGGGCGGATCGCGCGCAATCGGCTTGCGAATGTTTCCTGATCTATCCGTTTATTGGAATTTAATGCCAACGATCGAAGCCGATTTGACGGCCCATGCCCGACTAAGACCCTTGGAACGATAGGGTTGGTATCGGTTCTATTGTTCTATATTTGTAAATGATGTTCCCGCGCATGGTGGTTTCGTTCTGCCCATGCGGTGTCATTCTGTGCCCAACGCCGCAGGGCGAACCACACAGGAGAGAGCCATGGCCACCGCCACCCTAGACACCACCCGCTACGCCCGCGTCGGCCGCAAGCTGCAGGGCCAGGCCACTTCGGACGGCGCCGGCGTGCGTCTGACCCGGGTGATCGGCGGCCAGCAGCTGCCCGATCTGGATCCGTTCCTGCTGCTGGACGAATTCGGCACCGACCGCGCCGAGGACTACATCGCCGGCTTCCCCGAGCATCCGCACCGCGGCTTCGAGACGGTGACCTACATGCTCGACGGCCGCATGCGCCACAAGGACAACCACGGCAACGAAGGCGTGCTGGTGCCCGGCAGCGTGCAATGGATGACCGCCGGCCGCGGCCTGGTGCATTCGGAAATGCCCGAGCAGCAGGAGGGCCGCATGCGCGGCTTCCAGTTGTGGGTGAACCTGCCGGCGCGCGAGAAGATGACCGATCCGCGTTACCAGGAGTTCGCGCCCGAGCGCATTCCGCAGCTGCAGCCAGCCGCGGGTGTGACGGTGAAGCTGATCGCCGGCCGCGTCGGCGACACCGTGGGCCCGATCGTGCAGCCGGCGACGCAGCCGGTGTACCTGGACATCGGCCTGGATGCCGGCGCCGCTTGGGAATACGAATTGCCCGAAGGCCATAGCGCGTTCGTCTATGTGTTCGAGGGCGCGGCCAGCATCGGCCAGGGCGAGGACGCCCGCGCGGTGAATGCGCAGGAACTGGCGGTGCTGACCACGGGCAACGTGGTCAAGCTCGCCGCCGGCGCGCAGGGCGCGCGCGCCATCCTGGTCGCCGGCCAGCCGCTGCGCGAGCCGGTGGCGCGTTACGGCCCGTTCGTGATGAACACCAAGCAGGAAGTGATGCAGGCCTTCGTCGATTTCCAGGAAGGCAAGTTCTGAGGGCTGCATCGTAACGACCGCCGTGGGCTGCGACAGTCGCAGCTCACGGCGTTGCGGTTCGGAGGATGGCAGCACCAGGATTCATCGTCGCTGCGGCGCAAATCGCAACGCCCGATCTCGTCCTTACGGCGTGCGCGGCATCCTCCGTTCACCGTCATTCCGGCGTAAGCCGGAACCCATTTTGATCTTGCTTGTCGTAAGTACGGAAAGCCAAATGGGTTCCGGCTTACGCCGGAATGACGGGCTGGGGCTGGGGCTGGGGAGGTCGAGCCTTGCGATCGCGCGGCTCAATCCATGAACAAGGAACGATGCGCGGAGACGCCCGCCAGCATGCCCGCCGCCACCGCCGTCGCCACGCTGGCCATCGCCATGCTCGCGTCGCCCGCCGCGAACACGCCAGGGACGCTGCTGCGCTTGGTGTCGTCCACGCGCAGCAGGGGCCCCCAGGGGCCGTCGTCGTACTCGCAGCCCAGCTGCTCGGCCAGGGCACTGCTGGGATGGATCGTCGGCGCCACGAACAGGCCGGCCAATTCCACTTCGCGCCCGTCTTGCAGGCGCACCGCCGACAGCGCATCGCCTTCGCCCAACACCTCCACCACGGGGCTGGGTTCGATACGCACGCCGCGCGCGGCCAGTTGCGCAGCTTCTTCCGCAGTGGGTTCGAATTGCCCCTGGGTGAAGTAGGTGGTCGGCCCCCAATCGGGGACGAGCAAGGCCTGATGCATCGACGTGGCCTTCACGGCTAGCACGCCCAGCGGCCGCTGTTCGAATTCGTAGCCATGGCAATAGGGGCAATGCACCACGCTGCGGCCCCAGCGTTCGCGCAGGCCGGGAATCGGCGGCAGTTCGTCGCGCACGCCGGTGGCCAGCACCAGCCGCTGCGCGCTCAGGCGGCGGCCGTCGGACAGGGTTAGCGCGAAGCCGTTGCCGTCGCGCTGCGCCTGCACCGCTTCGGCGGCGATGAAGTCGACGGTGGGGTAGGCCGACAGCTGCAGCACCGCCTGGTCCAGCATGTCCTGCGGCGCCCAGCCGTCCATGCCGAAGAAGCCGTGCGAATGGCCGGCGTAGCGGTTGCGCGGGCGGCCCGCGTCGATCACGGCCACGCGCCGGCGCGCGCGCGCCAGCGGCATGGCCGCGGCCAGGCCGGCGTAGCTGCCACCGACCACGATGACTTGGTAGTCCATAAACGCTCCTGGGTGAGGGCTGCGGCGCGGCTGCGCCGCTTCACGTATCAACTGAAGTTACGTTTTAGCACCGCCCGGCGCGTTCATGCAACTATATTTGTTACGTAATACGGCCGCGCTGTTAAGATCGCCCCGAACCCCGAGCAGGACCGCGCGATGCGCAACGACAACCGGCTTTCGCGCATGCTGCATGTGCTGATCCACATGGCCCAGCATCCCGAGCCGGTGACCTCCGAATTCATCGCCGGCATCCTCAGCACCAACGCGGTGGTGGTGCGGCGGACCATGGCCGGATTGCGCGAGCAGGGCTATGTGCGCTCGGTGAGGGGGCACGGCGGCGGTTGGACCCTGGCCCAGCCGCTGGACGGCATCAGCCTGCTCGACGTGTACCGTGCCATCGGCGAGCCGCCGGTGTTCGCGCTGGGCCTGTCCGACGACCACGCGCGCTGCCTGGTCGAGCAGGGCGTCAATGCCGCGCTGCGCGGCGCGCTGGACGAGGCGCGCGAGCGTTTGCTGGCGCGTTTCGCCGCGACCAAGCTGGACGGCATCGCCCGCGATTACGAAGCGCGCATGGCCCAGCACCCTGGCTTCAAGCCACGCTGGGAGCGCTGAAGCGCAACGGGCCGCGCCCTCGCGGACGCGGCCCGTGGTGAACGACTGGCGTCGCGCTCAGTCCTTGCCGAACCAGCGGTAGATCACGCCGCCGAGCAGCCCGCCCAGGATCGGCGCCAGCCAGAACAGCCACAGCTGCGAGATCGCCTGCGAACCGGCGAACAGGCCCACGCCGGTGGAGCGCGCCGGGTTCACCGAGGTGTTGGTGACCGGGATGCTGATCAGGTGGATCAGGGTCAGGCCCAGGCCGATGGCGATGGGCGCGAAGCCGGCCGGCGCGCGCGGGTGGGTGGCGCCCAGGATGATGACCAGGAACATCGCCGTCATCACCACTTCGCACAGGAACGCCGCGGCCACCGAGTAACCGCCGGGCGAATGCGCGCCGTAACCGTTGCTGGCGAAGGCGCCGGCGGCGTTGGGGTCGACCGAGAATTCCGGATTGCCCGAGGCGATCTGCCACAGCACGAAGCCGGCGAAGATCGCGCCCAGCACCTGGGCCACGATGTAGGGCAGCAGGTCCTTGCCGGCGAAGCGCCCGCCGGCCCACAGGCCGAAGCTCACCGCCGGATTGAAGTGGCCGCCGGAGATATGGCCCAGCGCGTAGGCGCCGGTCAGCACGGTCAGGCCGAAGGCCAGCGACACGCCGAGCAGGCCGATGCCCAGCGGATTGCCCACGCCGCCGAAATTGGCCGCCAATACCGCGCTGCCGCAACCGCCGAGTACCAGCCAGAACGTGCCGATGAATTCGGCGCCGAGTCGCTTGATCATGATCTTCCTCCTGGATGACGGATCGAACTTCGGGGATGTGGCGCGGGCCGCGCGCGCAGGCGCCTCCGCGCCCACGCACAAAGTACGCCGGTCGCGCGAGCGCGCCTAGCCTGGGTGGGGAGGGACATAAGCTGCGGCGGCCGGTTCGCGGCCGCCGCAGCGTCATCGGATCACTTGCTGCTCAGTCGCGCGGACGGAAACCGCAAGCCCTGGGTGAGGTTTTGGATCTCGCCCAGCTGGGCCGGGTTGGCGGCCTGCAGCCAGATGTGGGCGACGCGGCCGTCGCCGAGTTCCAGCAGGGTTTCGCGCACCTGTACATCGGGTTTGCCCGCCAGTTCGCCGCGGTACCAGTACATCGGTTTGCCGTCGATGGTGCCGGCCTCGGCGCGGTCGCCGCGCTTGGGCACGAACGGCGACTTGGCCGCGATGTACATACCGAAGGCTTCGCTGCCGTCCTCGCGCAGGGCGCGGCAGAAATCGGAACCGGCGTTGGCCTTGTGGTCCCAGGCCAGTTGCGACGAAGGCGGCAATTGCGGGCAGCCGTCCTGGCTTTGTGCCTGCACGCTTCCGGCGTACAGGAGCCCGACGAGCACGGGCAGGATCGACATGCGGCATGCCGGCACTTTCATGACTGTTCCCCCTAGTGGCCACGCGACGAGAATCGTGACCTGCGTCAGAACATAAGGCAGTTCCGGGGGATTGACAAATCCTGTGGTTTCGGATGCAACTGAATGGGCGCCTGGCGGTCCCGACCCCCTCGCAGGCGGGGTCGGCGGGGCTCAGCGCTCCGGCAGGGGGATGAACTCGTGCTCGCCCGGGACCTGGCCGAAGCGGCCCTGCTGCCAGTCCTCCTTGGCCTGCTCGATGCGCTCGCGCGAGCTGGACACGAAGTTCCACCACAGGTGGCGCGGGCCGTCCAACGGCTCGCCGCCCAGCAGCATGGCCTTGAGCGGGCTGCGTGCGCGCAGCACCGGGCGGGTGCCCGGGTCCAGCACCACCAGGTGCTTCTCCGGCAGGTCGGCGCCGTCGAGCTGGGCCGCGCCTTCCAGAATATAAAGCGCGCGCTCGGCGTGGCTGTCCTCGATCGCCAGTTCGGCGTCCGGGTCCAGGTCGATGGCCACGTACAGGGTGTCGCTGAACACCTTCACCGGCGCTTCCTCGCCGAAGCCGCGGCCGGCGACGATGCGCAGCCAGGCGCCGTCGCGGCGCTGCTGCGGCAGGCTTGCGGCGGGGTGGTGGTGGAAGGCCGGCGCGGTTTCCTCGAACGAGCGCGGCAGCGCCACCCAGGTCTGCATGCCGTGCAGCGGGTGCTCGCCCTCGCGCAACAGCTGCGGGGTGCGCTCGGAATGGGCGATGCCGCGGCCGGCGGTCATCCAGTTCACGTCGCCGGGGGCGATGTCCTGCGCGCTGCCCAGGGTGTCGCGGTGGTGGATGCGCCCCGACCACAGGAAGGTGACCGTGGCCAGGCCGATATGCGGGTGCGGGCGCACGTCGATGCCGTGGCCGGGTTCGAACACGGCCGGGCCCATGTGATCGACGAAGACGAAGGGCCCGACCGAACGCGCCTGGATCGAGGGCACCGCGCGGCGCACCTGAAACCCGCCCAGGTCGTGGACGCGGGGGGCGATGATCGTGGTCATGGGACGGCTCCGGTGGACTGTGCAGGCGCCATCGTGTCACGGCCGCGGCGACGGCGGCGGCCGCGGCGCGCAACGGGCTGTTGCGGCGGCGGGCATGGTGGCCGCCGCGGGCGTCCGCACTGGCCGGCGCCGGCGCGCGCCGACTAAGCTGCGGCTTCCGTCCGCGTGGGGAACCTGCATGTCCGCAGTCCATTCGTTGCTGCGCACGCTGCTGCTGTGCGCGCTGTTGCTGCCGCAGGCCGCGCTGGCCCAACGCATCGCCCTGGTCGGCGGCACCCTGGTCGACGGCACCCTCAAGGAGCCGATCCGCAACAGCGTGATCCTGATCGAAGGCGAGCGCATCCGCGCAGTCGGCACGGTCGGCTCGCTCGCGGTGCCGCAGGACGCGCAGGTGATCTCCACCGAGGGCATGACCGTGCTGCCCGGGCTGTGGGACATGCACGTGCACCTGATGATCAACGGCCACGCCGACTACGTGCATTGGGACAAGACCTATCCGCCGCAGTTCCGCGACGTGATCATGCCGGCCTCGGCCAAGCAACTGCTGCTGGCCGGCGTGACCGGCGCGCGCGACCTGGGCGGGCCGCTGGAGGAGTCCATCGCCGTGCGCGATGCGATCAACGCAGGGCGCATTCCCGGGCCGACCTTGTTCGTGTCCGGTCCCTTCATCCAGAAGAAGCCTTACCCCGGCACCGAGCAGTTCCGCTGGGGCGTGGACTCGCCCGCCGATGCGCGCGCCAAGGTGCGCAAGCTGGCGCAGGCCGGCGTGGACGTGATCAAGCTCATCGACCAGGACCAGATGAGCGACGAGGAAGTACGCGCGGTGGTCGCCGAGGCGCATGCGCACGGCCTGCCCGTGGTCGCGCACGCGCACCGTCCCGAGGAGATCCGCCGCGGCCTGGCCGCGGGCGTGGACTGCTTCGAGCACACCGGCCTGGGCGCGTCGCCGGAGTACCCGGCCGACGTGATCGCCGCGCTGCGCGAACGCACCGCCAACATGGCCGCCGGACCGCTGTTCTGGACGCCGACCATCGAGGGCTTGTTCAACTTCCCCTACACCGTGCAGCACCACGAGTTCATCGACGGCGACGCCTGGCACGAAGGGCTGACGCCGGAGATCGTCGCCGACATCCGCCGCTCGCTGGAGAACCCCGAGCGCATCGCCTATTTCCAGCAGACGCCGCAGCGCTGGCCGACGCTGAAGCGCAAGTTCCAGCAATTGCGCGAGAGCGGCGCGTTATTGCTGATCGGCACCGACTCGGGCATCCCGATGAAGTTCCACAGCGGCAGCACCTGGAACGAACTGGACGTGTGGGTGAACCAGCTGGGCGTGCCGGCGATCGATGCGATCCGCGCGGCCACCTATTGGCCGGCCGTGGCGATGAAGGCGGACCAGGATTACGGCAGCGTGGTCGAAGGCAAGTACGCCGACATCATCGCCGTGCGTGGCGACGCGCTGAAGCAGGTGGCGCTGCTGCAGCGCGTGGACCTGGTCATCAAGCACGGGCGCCGGGTGAAGTAAGCCGGCGCGCGCCTGGCTCAGGGCGCGGCGGCGATGCGCAGCGTCGCCGCCGGCGCCTCGCCCGGCGCCAGCTGCTGCAGTTCGAAATCCCAGCCGCCGGCGCTGAGCCGGGTCGTGCGCTCGGTGTTGAACGCCAGCGGCAAGGCTTCGCCCTGCGCGGGCTTGAGTTCGAAGTTGACGTCGGCGTCGCCGGCGCGGATGCACTGCACGTTGGGCGGGCAGCGCGAGTCGTTGCTCACGCCCAGGTAATGCAGTTGCGAGCGGTCGGACAGGGCGATGCTCTCGCCGGGCTTCAGGATCGCGGTGCGCTCGCCCGCGGGGCCGGTGCCGCCGCCGGCGGCGCAGGCGGACAGGGCGGCGAGCGAGAACAGGGCGGCGAACAGTCGGGTCATGGCGCGGGCGCTGCGTGGGGGTGGCCGGATCGTAACGCAAGCCACCGCAACACCGCCTTCACCGCGCGGCGGCCGCCGCGCGCCCGCGCCGGCGCGCCAGCCCGATGCCGGCGGCGATGGTCACGGCCGCCAGCACGGCCGGCGCCAGCACCATGCCCAATACGCGCTGACTGTGCTCGCGCAGCGCCACCGGATCGGGCCCGGCATAGCGCATCGGATCGATGAAGGTGATCTGCGCCCAGTAGGCGAAGGCCGCGGCGGTGGCGGCGACCGCGAGCAGGGCGATCAGCCGCGGCGCGGCGGCGTAAGGGCCGGCGCCCAGAACGCGGTGGGCGGCGAAGCTGGCGACGTAGTAGACGCCGGCATAGGCCAGCAGCGCAGTGAGAAACAACACGCCGTGCATGGTTCGTGTCCTTACGGGTTGCGTATCGCGGCGAGCTTAGCCGCACGTTCCCGCCGGCGATGGCGCTGGACATGCGCTAGCGCCAAGACGTGGCTGCGCCGCGCCGAAACGGTGCCGGTTGCGCGCCTTATTTCGTATCGCGGCGCGAGGCCAGGCGGTCGGCCAGGCGCGTGGGTTCGGGCAGGCGGTAGCCGCGCAGGCAACGCAGCACCTGCGCCACGGCCGTCTCCATCGATACCTTGTGCCCGGGCGAGACGATCAGCGGCAGGCAGCGCGCCTTGCTGCGCAGCACGGTGCCGATGACGCGGCCGCGGTAGCGCAGCGGCGAGCGGTCGCCGGGCGTCGGCCCCGGCGGTTCGTGCTGCCCGGCCAGCACCTTCTTGGCCACGCCGATGCTGGGCAGGCCGGTGGCCACGCCGAAATGCGCGGCGATGCCCAGGCCGCGCGGATGGGCGATGCCGTGGCCGTCGACGAAGACGAGGTCGGGCTGGCGTTCGAGCCGGTCCAGCGCCGCCAGCAAAGCGGGCAGTTCGCGGAAGCTCAGCAGGCCCGGGATGTAGGGCATGCGGGTGGGGATGCGCGCGACCTGCGACTCCAGCGGCTGCAGCGTGTCCGCGTCCAACACCACCGCGGCCGCGCGCGTGGTCGCGCCTTCGTCTTCGAAACCCACGTCGAAGCCGGCGAGATAGCGCAGCGGAGCGGGCAGCTCGTCCTGCAGCGACACCTGCTGCGCCAGCGTTACCTGCAAGGCGCGCGCGGCGGCGACGTCGCCATCCCACTCCGGCAGCGCCGGCACGGCCATCAGTAGCGCGTCTGGCTCAGGGTGGCGCGGCCCTGGGCGTCGAAGGAGATGCCGATGCGGCGGTCGAACTCGTCCTCGGCCATCGGCGCCACCTCGCAGCCGCACAGCGCGGCTGCCAGTTGCGGCACGGTGTTGCTGTGGCCCACCACCAGCACGCTGCCTTGCGGGTGGTCGCTGCGCAGGCGCGCGGCCAGTTCGGTGGGCGGGGACTGGGCGTTGTAGATCGTCAGCGCAAGACGATGGCCATCGGCGCTGGGCTGCGCGGTCTCGCGCGTGCGCCGGTAGTCGGTGCTGTAGACGGCGACGAGCTTGCCCTTGCCCAGGTCCGACGCCAGGCGTTGCGCACGGGCCTGGCCGGCGGCGCTCAGGTGCGGATCGCGCGGGTCGTCGCTGCCCTTTTCGGCGTGGCGCACCAGCACGAATTCGGACACGGGTGCGGTCGCGGTCGGCGCGCTGGCGCAGGCGGTCGACAGGCAGAGCAGGGCAGGCAGCAGGAATCGCATGGTGTCGGTTCTCTTATTCGTCCAGCAGCGCGGCGCCCGCGCGCGCGATTTCGCCGTCCTGTACCGCCGGCGCACCGGACACGCCGATCGCGCCGACGAGCTGGCCGCGGTGCAGCAGGCACACGCCCCCTTCCAGCGGCAGCGACCGCGGCAGGCCCAGCACCACGTGCTGCCCTTGCGCCAGCAACTGCTGGTGGAAGACCGTGTCGCGGCGGTAGTTGGCCGAATGCTCGGCCTTGCCGATGGCGACCGTCACGCTGGCATTGGGCGTGCCGTCCATGCGCCGGAACAGCAACAGCCGCCCGGCTTCGTCGACGATCGCTATGGCCACCGCATGCCCATCGTCGCGCGCCTTCGCTTCCGCGGCCTGCGCGATGCGCTCGGCGGCGGCCAGCGTGAGGACGGTGCGGGTGGAGAGCAAGTCGTGCATGGGCGGTGATTGGGTGGGGATGTCGAATCGTACGCGCAATAGGGCTTGGCTGGAGTGGGCTTTGGGTGACGACGATGGTGGTGGGCGGCCCTCACCCCAACCCCTCTCCCGTAAACGGGAGAGGGGCTAAAGCAAAGCGGCGTCGGATCTGTCCCCTCTCCCGCTTGCGGGAGAGGGTTAGGGTGAGGGGATGAGCGCAGCGAATGCTCTTGATCCTCGCTCGGGCACCGAACTCGCAGTGCCAATGGAAGACCCGTAGGGCGGCGCACAGGACGTGCGCCGTTTTCCGCTCGGGCAGGAGGCCCGATCGGAAAATCCCCGCGCAAACTCCGATCTCGCACGGGAGCTCTGTCCAAGGACAGCGTTTTTCTTTGGTTACTTTCTTTTGACGCTTATCAAAAGAAAGTGACCCGGCCGCTTGCGGACGGAAGCTGTTGCTGTTGCTTGAAGGCAAGAGCAAATCCCCCTCAATCCCCCTTTTTCAAAGGGGGAAGACAGGCAAAGGGCGGAAGCAGGAGGAGCGAGGGGTTGCGACGTAGGTGCGGATTCGCGGTCGCAGCTTGCGCAGCTCCTACAGGGGGCTGGCGGGGCTGTGTGGCTATGAGCGCAGCGCGTTGGGGATGTAGAGGCGCATCGACAGGTCTTCCAGCGGCGCATCGCCGCCCGGTATCGCCGCCACCCACGCGCTCAGGCGCTGCCGGGTCACACGCTCGCCCTCGACCCACAGCGTGGGCCCGGCGAACGCCGAATCGCCGCCGGCCTTGGGCTGCAGATCGCGGCCCTGGACGACGATCCCGGCCAGGCCCCAGCGCTCGCCGTCGTGCCAGAACACCGGGCCGCCGCTCATGCCGCTGAGATTGTTCGCGTCCACCGGCGCATCCAGCTCGTGGATCATGCGCAGATAACGGCCGTCTATCGTGGTCAGCGCGGCTACAGCCTCGACGAAGCGCACCACCAGCGTCGCGATCAACTCGTTGCGCGGGCGCAGGCGGCGGCCGGCTTCGACGTAGCCGGCGGCGACCGCGGTCTGGCCGCGACGGTCCTCGTCGCCGTCCGCGTCCAGGCGCTCGAACGGAATGGCGCGCGCGCCGAAGCGAGCCGGCAGCCCGTCGGCCACCCGCGCGATCGCCGCGTCCGGCGCGGGCTCGCCCGCGTGGTCGGCGGGCACGGCGTAAAAACGGGCGTTGACGTGGATGTGGTCGTCGCCGTGCGGCACGAACAATTGCGGCCGTTGCCGTTCCGGGAAATCCACGCCGTGGCGCTGCAGGTTCGAAGCGCGTTCGCGCTCGCGCAGATCCTGCAGCGCCTGGATCACATGGCGGCAGGTCAGGGCGTACGTCGCTCCCTGATACGACACGAAGGTCAAAGTGCCGTTGCGCAGCAGCGCCTGCTCGCCGTCCTCGCTGCGCAGGGTCGGGTCTTGCAGCTGCAACTGCATGCGGTCGCCGATGAACACCGGCGCGCAATAGGCGCGCGTCTCGACCTCGTCCTGCGCCCCGTCCACCACGCTCAGGCCGCCTGCCGCAGCACGGTCAGCAGGCCCTTGGCCGCGGCCAGGCGCGACGGCGGATCGGGCAGGTCCAGCTTGACCCGCAGCTTGTCGGCGCCGTCCATCTGGTAGAGCTTGGACTGGGTCTGGATCAGGCGGATCACCGCCATCGGGTCCACGTTCGGCTTCTCCACGAACTGCACCCGGCCGCCCTTGTCGCCCAGGTCCAGCTTGCGGATGCCCAACTCGGTCGCCGCCAGCTTGAGCTCGGCCACCGCGAACAAATGCTTGGCCGGGTCGGGCAGCAGGCCGAAGCGGTCGATCATCTCCACCTGCAGCTCGCGCAGCTCTTCGACGTTGCGCGCGCCGCTGACGCGCTTGTACAGGGTCAGGCGGGTGTGCACGTCGGGCAGGTAGTCGTCGGGGATCAATGCCGGCAGGTGCAGTTCCACTTCGGCGCCGCGCGCCTCCACCGCGTCCACGTCGGGCAGTTTGCCCTGGCGGATCGAGCGCACCGCGCGTTCCAGCAGTTCGGTGTACAGGCTGAAGCCGACCTCGGCCATCTGCCCGCTCTGGTCCTCGCCCAGCAGTTCGCCGGCGCCGCGGATTTCCAGGTCGTGGGTGGCCAGGGTGAAACCGGCGCCCAGCTCGTCCATGGCCGCGATCGCGTCCAGGCGCTTGCGCGCGTCGGCGGTAATCGCGCGCTGCTCGGGCACCACCAGGTAGGCATAGGCGCGGTGATGCGAGCGGCCGACGCGGCCGCGCAGCTGGTGCAGCTGGGCCAGGCCGAACTTGTCGGCCCGATTCATGATGATGGTGTTGGCGTTGGGAATGTCGATGCCCGATTCGATGATGGTGGTCGCCAGCAGCACGTTGTAGCGCTGCTTGTGGAAATCCAGCATCACCCGTTCCAGCTCGCGCTCGGCCATCTGGCCGTGGGCCACGCCGATGCGCGCCTCCGGCACCAGTTCCTGCAGCTGGCGCTGCATGCGGCCGATGCTTTCCACGTCGTTGTGCAGGAAGTAGACCTGGCCGCCGCGCGCCAGCTCGCGCTGGAAGGCCTCGCGCAGCTGGGCGTCGTCCCAGGGCACCACGAAGGTCTGCACGGCCAGGCGGTGCGCGGGCGGAGTGGCGATGATCGACAGATCGCGCAGGCCGGCCATGGCCATGTTGAGCGTGCGCGGAATCGGCGTGGCGGTCAGGGTCAGCAGGTGCACGTTGGCGCGCAGCGCCTTCAGCGCTTCCTTCTGGCGCACGCCGAAGCGCTGCTCCTCGTCCACGATCACCAAACCCAGGTCGGCGAAACGTACGTCCGGCTGCAGCAGGCGGTGGGTGCCGACGATCACGTCGATCTTGCCCTCGGCCAGCTTGTCCAGTTCGGCCTTGATCTCCTTGGCGGTCTTGAAGCGCGACAGCACTTCGACCTTGAGCGGCCAGTCGGCGAAACGGTCGCGGAAATTGCGGTAGTGCTGCTCGGCCAGCAGGGTGGTGGGCACCAGCACCGCGACCTGCTTGCCGGCCGCGGCGGCGACGAAGGCGGCGCGCACCGCGACCTCGGTCTTGCCGAAGCCGACGTCGCCGCAGACCACGCGGTCCATGGGCTGGCTGCTGCCCAGGTCGCGGATCACCGCTTCGATCGCGGCGTGCTGGTCCGGGGTCTCCTCGAACGGGAACGCGGCGGCGAAGGGTTCGTACATGGCGCGGTCCACGTCCAGCGCCAGGCCGGCGCGGGCCTGGCGCTTGGCCTGGATCTCCAGCAGTTCGGCGGCCACGTCGCGGACCTTTTCGGCGGCCTTCTTCTTAGCCTTGGTCCATTGCTCCCCGCCCAGCGAATGCAGCGGCGCGGTTTCCACCGAGGCGCCGGAGTAGCGGCTGATCAGATGCAGCTGCGCCACCGGCACGTACAGGCGGTCGCCCTTGGCGTATTCGATTTCCAGGTATTCGCCGGGCAGGCCGCCGGCTTCCAGCACCACCAGGCCGCGGTAGCGGCCCACGCCGTGGTCCTCGTGCACGATCGGCGCGCCTTCGGACAACTCGCCCAGGTCGCGGATGATCGCTTCGGGTTCGCGCCCGGCGCGCTTGCGCCGGCGCGGCTGCGAGGCGCGCTCGGGGAACAGCTGGCGCTCGGTGAGCAGCGCGTAAGCCGGCTCGGTGAGCGCGAAGCCGTCGTCCAGCGGCGCCACCGCGATGGCGAAGCGCGCGTTGCCGGCGACGAAGGCGCGCCAGTCCGGCAGCACCTCGGGGCGCAACTCGGCCGCGTGCAGCAGTTCCAGCAAGGCTTCGCGGCGGCCGGCGCTGTCGGCGGCGATGAGCACGCGGCCCGGGTAGTGCTGCAGGAAGGATTTGAGCGCCTGCGCGGGCGCGGCGTCCTTGGCCGCCACCGGCAGCGACGGCGCGGGCTGGTCGCCCAGCGCCTGCGCGCGTTCGCGCTGGGCATGGCCTTCGCCGCAGATTTCGATGCGCTCGCCGCGGTTGAGCCGTTCGCGCAGCGCGTCCGGCGGCAGGTACAGCGCGTCGGGCGGCAGCAGCGGGCGTTCCAGGTCGTGGCGGCGCTGTTCGTAGCGCTCGCCGGTGTGCGTCCAGAACTGTTCGGCCGCTTCCAGCGCGCCGTCGCCCAGCACCGGCAGCGCGCGTTCGTCCAGGTAGTCGAACAGGGTCGCGGTTTCGGCGAAAAACAGCGGCAGGTAGTACTCGATGCCGGCCGGCGCCAGGCCAGCTTTGAGGTCCTGATACAGGCCACTGCGGCGGGTGTCCAGGTCGAAGCGGTCGCGCAGCGCGTCCAGCGCGCGCTTGAGCGAAGCCTCGTCCAGCGGCACTTCGCGGCCGGGCAGCAGGCGCACCGCTTCGATCTTGTCCAGCGAGCGCTGCGATTCGGGATCGAAGGCGCGGATGGTGTCGATCTCGTCGTCCAGCAGCTCCACCCGGAACGGCGACGTGGCGCCCATCGGATAGACGTCGAGCAGGCCGCCGCGCACGGCGAAGTCGCCCGGGTCCAGCACCTGCGGCACGTGGCGGTAGCCGGCCGATTCCAGGCGCCGCTGTTCGGCGTCCAGGTTCAGGCGCTGGCCGACACGCACGTCGAAGCTGCCGCCGACCACGTGGCGCAGCGGCGCCAGCCGCTGCAGCAGGGTCTGCACCGGCACCACCACGATGCCGCGTTCCAGCGCGGGCAGGCGGTGCAGCGCGGCCAGGCGCTGGGAGACGATGTCCGGGTGCGGGCTGAACTGGTCGTAGGGCAGGGTTTCCCAGTCCGGGAACGGCAGCACCGGCAGCGCGGCGTCGTCGCCGATCAGGGTGCGCAGGTCGGCTTCCAACTGGTGCGCGCTGTGGTTGTCGCGGGTGATCGCCAGCAGCGGGCCGGTGTGGGCGGCCGCGGCGGCGGCCAGGTGCAGGGCCAGCGCGGACGGCGAGGCCGGGGCGCGCCACCAGGCGCGTTGCTGGCCGGCCTTGGGCAGCGGCGGGGTGGGGAGCTGGGTGCTGGGCATCGTCCGGGGGCTGAAGAAAACGAGTGCAGCGCCGGCAGCCTTTCGCCGCCAGCGCAGAGGGCGCCGAGTGTACGCGAGGGCGCCGTGGCGGCCGCGTGCGTATCGGCCTGAGCCTTGTAGACAGGTGGCGTCGCAGCGGCTAAGACCTGGGCCGCGTTTGAGGAAGAATTTACCCGGCATTCATTAAATAGCTTGCAATTAAATAGCGCGCTATGTAAATTTCCGTCCCATGACGAAGCCCACCGCCCCCGCCGCCCCGACCGCAGGCTCGCTGAAGCTCGACGACCAGCTGTGCTTCGCCCTGTACTCGACCGGGCTGGCGCTGAACAAGGTCTACCGCAAGCTGCTCGCCGGCCTGGGCCTGACCTACCCGCAGTACCTGGTGATGATGGTGCTGTGGGAGCGCGACGGGGTGAGCGTGTCGGAGATCGGCCAGCGCCTGTACCTGGACTCGGCCACCCTGACCCCGCTGCTCAAGCGCCTGCAGAGCGCGGGCCTGGTCGACCGCAGCCGCGCCCGCGGCGACGAGCGCCAGGTGATCGTGAGCCTGACCCAGGCCGGCCGCGCGCTGCAGGAACCGGCGCGCGCGGTGCCGCTGGGCATCTTCGGCGCCGCCGGCTGCGCCCCCGAGGTCGCCGGCTCGATCAAGTCGCAGTTGGAAGACCTGCGCACCCACCTGATGCGCCACGGCTGACCCCATTCGAACAACCCGGCGCCGGCGACGGCGCCGTCCTGCACGACCCACCCCACTAGCGGAGTTCTGCCATGTCCCTCGAACAAGTCCTGTACACCGCCACCGCCACCGCCACGGGAGGCCGCGACGGCCGCGCCGTTTCCTCCGACGGCATCCTCGACGTCAAGCTCACCACCCCGCGCGAGCTGGGCGGCGGCGGTGGCGAAGGCACCAACCCCGAGCAGCTGTTCGCGGCTGGTTACTCGGCCTGCTTCATCGGCGCGCTGAAGTTCGTCGCCGGCAAGGAAAAGGTCGCGCTGCCGGCCGACACCTCGATCCAGGGCTCGGTCGGTATCGGCCCGATCCCGGCCGGTTTCGGCATCCAGGCCGAGCTCAAGATCTCGCTGCCGGGCCTGCCGCGCGAACAGGCGCAGGCGTTGATCGAGAAGGCGCACCAGGTGTGTCCGTACTCGAACGCGACCCGCGGCAACATCGACGTGACCCTGACCCTGGTCTGATCGCGAGGGCCTGCAGCGTCCGATCCCGGCGCGGCGACGCGCCGGGATTTTTGTCGTCCGTCAAGGCCGCGCCTCCAGCACCAGATTGAAGGGCGTTTGGGTGGCGCGCCGGAAGCGGCCGAAACCGCCTTCGCTCATCACCTGCTGCAGCCGCGCCTGCCCGGCCTGCGCGCCCAGCGCCGGGCCGTTGCGCGCCAGCGACACCGGCACGCAGATCTGCGAGGACGCGCCGTAGTACACGCGCCCCACCGGATTGAGGTTGTCCTGCACGCTGTCGCCCGCGTAGGGCTCCACCAGCAGGCAGTGCCCGTCTTCCTTGAGTGCCTGACGCGCATGCCGCGCCGCGCCCACCGGATCGCCCATGTCGTGCAGGCAATCGAAGAACGCGATCAGGTCGAAGTCGCGCCCGCCGTAGCCGGTGGCGTCGGCGACCTCGAACTGTGCGTTGTCGATGCCGGCTTCCTGCGCGCGCTGGCGCGCGGTCTCGACCGAAGCCGCGTGGTAGTCGTAGCCGACGAAGCGGGAATTGGGATAAGCCTGGGCCATCAGCGTGGTGCTGGCGCCGTGGCCGCAGCCCACGTCGGCGACGTGGGCGCCCTGGCGCAGCTTGTCCACGGCGCCGTCCAGCGCCGGCAGCCATTCGCCCAGCAGGTGGGCGTTGTAGCCGGCACGGAAGAAGCGTTCGGTGCCGTGGAACAGGCAGGGGTGGTGCTCGCCCCATTCCATGCCGGCGCCGCTGCGGAAGTTGTCCTTGGTGCGCTCCAGGGCATGGAAGACGGCTTCGACCACGTAGTAGGCGCCGGGCAGGTCCACCGGGCCGCCCGGATCGGCCAGGCACAGCGCCTGTTCGGCGCTGAGCGAATAGCGGCCGTGCTCCGGGTCGTATTGCACGTAGCCGCCGGCGGCCTGGTTACCCAGCCATTCGCGCGCATAGCGCTCGTGGGTGCCGGTGCGCGCGGCCAGTTCGGCCGCGGTCAGCGGCTCGGCCGCCAGCGCGCGGTAGTAGCCCAGCGCGTCGCCGACCAGCATCAGGCTGGCGCTGATGGCCGCGCCCAGATCGCCGACCGCGCGGCCTAGAAATTCGTTCAGACGTGCTTCGTCGATGCCCATGCTCGCGCTCCGACCGGCCCGTCCCTGGGTGTGCGGCACGGCCTGCCGCTGGCCCCCGATGCATAGCCAGCCAACGCGGCGGCGCGGCGGCTCCGGCCAGCGGCCGCCGCCGTCGACGCTTATGAGCGATCAGGGGGCGTCGGGGGTCTTGCGCAGGTCCAGCGAGACCCGGATCAGCCCCGGCGCGTCCTGCTGGAACTCGCGCTCGAAGCCCAGCGACTGCGCCAGCGCCAGCATCGCCAGGTTGTGCTCGAACACGTCGCCGTAGATGCGCTGCACCTTCTTGCCGCGCGCCCACTTCACCAACCGGGTCATCAGATAGCGGCCCAGGCCCATGTGGGCGATGTAGCGGCTGACCAGGATCGCGAACTCGGCGTCCAGGCCGTTGTCGTCGATGGCGATGCGCGCCACCGCGCCCACCAGGGCCTCGCCCGGCGGCAGCGGCTCGGCCGCGACCAGAGCGAATTCGGTCTTGGGGTTGACCCGGGTGAAGCGCTCGGCCATCTCCGGGGTGAGTTCCTTGAGCGCGTAGAGGAAGCGCTGGCGGACCTCATCGGGTTGCAATAGCCCGAAGCCGGCGCGCAACGGTTCTGCGTCCTCCGGTCGGATCGGACGGATCAACACCTCGCGTCCGTTGGGGAGACGCTGGCGTTCGTGCCAGGGCGGGAGTCTTTCGCGCGCGGCCATGACCCGATATTGGCACACTGCAGGGTGAAAGCGTGTCATTCCGGGGGCCGTATGAACGAAAAATCCTTACGCGCCTGCGTTTCGGCCTGGCCGGGGGTGGTCGAGGACCTGAAATGGAAGGAAGTCACCGTGTTCTCGGTCGGCGGCCGCATGTTCTGCGCCTGGCGCCTGCAGGGGCCGGAACCGGGCGGGCTCAGCTTCCGGGTCGAGGACGAGCGCTTCCTGGAACTGACCGAACGGCCGGGCTTCCGCCCGGCGCCGTACCTGGCCCGTGCCCACTGGGTCAACGTGCCGCAGCCCGAACGGCTACCGGCGGCGGAACTGCGCGCCTTGTTGCGGCGCAGCTACGAGTTGATCCGCGCCCGCCTGAGCAAGAAGCTGCAGCGCGAACTGGCCGACTGAGCGGCCCGCCGCGGGCCGCGCCGGCGCCCGCTGGGGCGTGCGCAGGCGGATGCTAGACTCCGCCGCTTCCGACCTCAGCAGCAGGACCGACCATGGCAGGTGGTGGTGACTCGACCCGCGCGATCTTGTTCGCGCTGGGCGCCAATTTCGCGATCGCCGTGGCCAAAGGCGTGGCCGCGTTCTTCACCGGTTCCAGCGCCATGCTGGCCGAGACCGTGCACTCGCTGGCCGACTGCGGCAACCAGCTGCTGTTGTTGCTGGGCTTGCGCCAGGCCAAGCGCCCGCCGTCGCCGGACTATCCGCTGGGCTACGGCAAGGCGATCTATTTCTGGTCGTTCCTGGTCGCGGTGATGCTGTTCACCGTCGGCGGCATGTTCTCGCTGTACGAGGGCATTCATAAGCTGCAGCACCCCGAACCGCTGAAGCAGTGGTGGTGGGCGGCCGGCGTGCTGACCTTCGGCATCGCCGCCGAGGCGGTGTCGATGCGCGCCTGCCTGCAGGAAGTGAACAAGGCGCGCGGCCGCCGCAGCCTGTGGCAGTGGTTCCGCGAGAGCCGCCAGGCCGAACTGGTGGTGATCTTCGGCGAGGACCTGGCCGCGCTGCTGGGCCTGGTGTTCGCCCTGGCCGCGGTGCTGCTGGCGGTGTTCACCGGCAACCCGATGTGGGATGCCATCGGCACCATCGCCATCGGCGCGCTGCTGATCATCGTGGCGGTGTTCGTGGCCATCGAGGTCAAGGCCATGCTGATCGGCCAGAGCGTGGACCCGGCGCGCCAGCAGCAGATCCGCGATTTCCTCGAGGCGCGTCCGGAGATCGGCAAGGTCATCAGCCTGATCACCTTGCAGCTGGGCAACGAGGTCATGGTCTCGGTGCAGGCGCGCATGCGCGAGGAGCAGAGCGTGAGCGCGTTGACCGAGCAGATCGACGCGGTCGAACGGGCGATGAAGCAGGCCTTCCCGGAAGTGCGCTGGAGCTTCTTCGAGCCGGACACCAAGACGCGCTGAACCAAGCTGCGCCGAACCCGGTTCGGCGCAAGACGTGCGCCAGAACGCCGCGGCCGGTCCGCGGCGTTCTTGGTTTTGGGCTGCAGGCGCGATACTGGGCGCATGGGAATCGGGAGCTTGGCGTGAAGACTTACCAGGCGGTGTTGCTGTCGACGGGGCTGGTGCTGGCGATGGGCGGGGCGGCGGCGTACGGCGTGTACCGTTTGGCCGGGATGTCCAAAGGCGCGCACGAGCGCGAAGTCGAGTTCCTCGCGGCCGAACGCGAGCGCTCCGCGGGCGCGGTGGACGAGATCCTGGCGCCGGCTCGAGCGCGCCTGGCCGCGACCGAGCGCGATCTGCTGCGCATCGAACTGGCGCCGATGGCCACCGATGAGCTCAAGGCCAGCAAGCTCGGCGGCCGCGCCTACTGGGCGGCCGGGCGCGACTGGCCGCGCGACCCGGACGGCCATCCGTTGCAATTGCTGGCGCAGATCGACCTGGCCCAGGCGCGCCTGCCGGGCTATCCGCAGCAGGGCCTGCTGCAGTTTTTCATCTCAGGTCGCGGCGATTATTACGGGGCCAACTTCGACGACCCGCAGCGCGACGGCATGAACGCGCTGGCGCAGCCGCGCAGCTTCCGTGTGGTGCATTGGCCGGACGCGAGCGCGCCGGCGGTGGCGCCGCCGGACGGCGCGAGCCAGGCGGGGCAGCTGCCGTTCGAACCGGGGTCGCCGCGGCGCATGCGCTTCAGCGCCGCGCGCGAAAGCATCGGCGCCAACGACGCGCGCCTGCCGCAGGTGCTGGGCCGACCGCTGGACGAACTGGCCGCGGCCTACGCCGCCCGCCATCCCGGGCAGCGGGCCGAGGCGCTGAGCGATGCGGCCTACGAGGCGCTGGCGCGCGGCGGCCACAAGCTCGGCGGCCATCCCGACTTCACCCAGAGCGATCCGCGCGAGGCCGAGGACCGCCACGTGCTGTTGCTGCAGCTGGACAGCGACGACACGCTGATGTGGGGCGATTCGGGCATCGCCAACTTCTTCATCGATCCCGACGACCTCGAACGCGGCGAGTTCGACCGCGTGGCCTATCACTGGGACTGCTATTGATGACGCTGCGGCCGTACACGCCTGCCGATCGCGACGCCTGTCTGGCCCTGTTCGCCAGCAACGTGCCGGACTACTTCGCCCAGATCGAGCTGGACGACTTCGTCGATACCCTGGACCACAGCGAGCATTACTTCGTGATCGAACTCGAGGGCGAGGGCATCGTCGCCTGCGGCGGCTACGACGCGCTGGATCAGCCCGCCGGCGCGGCCGGACTGTGCTGGGGCATGGTCCGGCGCGACCTGCACGGGCGCGGCCTGGGCGAGCGCTTGCTGCGCGAACGCTTGCAGCGCATCGACGCAGACCCGGAGCTTGGGCCGGTGCTGATCGAGACCACCCAGCGCACCCAGGATTTCTTCGCCCGCCATGGCTTCCTGGTCACGCGCATCGTCGCCGACGGTTTTGCCGCGGGTTACGACCTGGTGGAGATGGTGCGGCCCGCGCCCCAGCGTTGAGATTCGCCGCCGCTTCGGCCACCCTTGCCGGCACTCGAGGGGGAGAGCGGCATGGCGGCAGCGGTGAGCGTGGCGTTGAACTGGACCTGCGTGGAGTGGCATCCGGAAGACACCTGGACGCGCGATCTGCTTCCGCGTCTGGTCGAGGCCGGCGCCTATGCGCCGTATCTGGCCCGCGCCGTGTACGTGATCCGTCTGGCCGGCAACTTCGCCATCAGCTATCCCAAGGGCGACACGCCCGCGGTCTACGTGGGCGAGGGCAGTTTCGGCAGCCGCATCCAGAGTCATAAGCGCTGGGCATCGCAATTGGAGGAACTGGTCGGCGAATTCCAGTTCGAGGTCTGCGTGGCCACGCCGCGCGTGCGCAACTGCCCGACGACCTACCTGGACTGCGAGGCGGTGGTGCTGCAGCGCTTCCGCGACCGTTTCGGCTCGGCGCCGCTATGGAACAAGCAGATCGAGCGCCGCCGCCATCCGCACCACGAGTACAGCCAGCGCAAGCTCGACTACGCGATCAGCAAGCGCAGCGGTGCGCGCTACCACTGGGCGCTGAAGCCGCTGCCGTCTTCGCCGTTCTACGCCAGCTACCAGCGCACCCACGTCTAGGCGCGGCTCAGGCCTCGGCCTGGGCCAGCCAGTTCACCGGCGCGGCCGCGTCCGCGGTTTCGCCCAGCGCGCGCGCCAGCAGCGGCAGCACCGCTTCCAGGGTGCGGTCTAGCTGCCAGGGCGGATTGAGCAACAGCAGGCCGCTGCCGTTCATGCGCAGCGGCGAATCGTCGGCGCGCACCAGCAGTTCGGCGGTCAGCACCGACTTGGCCGGCAGGGTGGCGGCGCGACGGTAGAAGGGCTGCAGCGCGCGGCGGCGCTTGATCGGGTACCACAGCGCGTAGCAGGCCTGCGGCCAGCGCGACAGCGCCTCGCGCAGCGCGCCCAAGGCGGTGTCGAATTCGTCGAGTTGGGCCTCGAACGGCGGGTCGATCAGGACCAGCCCGCGGTTGTAGCGCTGCGCGCCGATCTTGGGCGGCAGCAGCGCCTTCATCGCCGTGTAGCCGTCGCGCGCATGCACGGCCACGCGCGCATCGCCGGCGAAGTTGTGCTTGAGCTGGGCGGCCTCTTCCGGCTGCAGTTCGCAGGCGGCGATGCGGTCGTCCTCGCGCAGGGCGTGGGCCAGCAGCCAGGGCGAGCCGGGGTAGGCGGCGGCGCCGTGGGCGACGCGGCAGGCGCGCACCGCGGCCAGATAGCGTGCCACCGCCGGGTGCTTGGGCGCCTCGGCGATGAGCCGGGCGATGCCGCCCTCGGCTTCGCCGGTGCGCAGGGCGGAGTTGCCGTCCAGCGCATACAGGCCGCGCCCGGCGTGGGTGTCCAGCGCGAACAGCGGTGCCGGCTTGACCGTGAGGGCGTCGCACAGCGCCAGCAGGGCGACGTGCTTGAGCACATCGGCGTGGTTGCCGGCGTGGAAGGCGTGGCGGTAATTCATTGAGCAGGGAATAGAGGGTAGGAGCTAGGAAATAGGAGGTGGTGGCGGGGCGCCATGGAGCCATTATGCTTGTCCGGCCGCCTTCCGATTCCTCCTTGCCCACATTCCGGCCTTTATGCCCCGCATCCTGCTGGTCGACGACGAGCCCGCGATCGCCGCCACCGTGCTCTACGCCCTGCGCGCCGAGGGCTTCGAAGCCGAGCACTGCCTGACCGGCGGCGAGGCCCTGCGCGAGGCCCGGCGCCAGCCCTACGATCTGGCGGTGCTGGACGTGGGCCTGCCTGACATCGGCGGTTTCGCCCTGTGCCGCGAGCTGCGCCGCGAGCGCGACCTGCCGGTGATCTTCCTGACCGCGCACGACGCCGAGGCCGAGCGCATCCTGGGCCTGGAGATCGGCGCCGACGACTACGTGACCAAGCCGTTCTCGCCGCGCGAACTGGTCGCGCGCATACGCGTGGTGCTGCGCCGCGGCGCGCGCGCGCCGGAATCGGCCGCCGCCGGCGCGGGCCCGGCCTTCGTCCACGACAGCGAAGGCAAGCGCATCCGCTACCGCGGCCAGGCGCTGGACCTGACCCGTTACGAATACGGCCTGCTGGCCGCGCTGCTGCAGCGCCCCGGCGCGGTGCTGTCGCGCGCGCAGCTCATGGACCGCGTCTGGGGCGACGCGCTGGACAGCG
This sequence comes from Lysobacter silvisoli, assembly GCF_003382365.1. Lineage (NCBI taxonomy): Bacteria > Pseudomonadati > Pseudomonadota > Gammaproteobacteria > Lysobacterales > Lysobacteraceae > Lysobacter > Lysobacter silvisoli. Next base: position 304,391 of record NZ_QTSU01000001.1, read on the forward strand.
GCGACCGCACCGTCGACACCCACATCAAGACCCTGCGCGCCAAGCTGCGCGAAGTCGACGGGCAGGCCGATCCGATCCGCACCCATCGCGGCCTGGGCTACTCGCTGGACGCGGGCTGAGCCGGCGGCATGAAGATCGGGCTGCGCATCTTCCTGGGCTATTTCGTGATCGTGGCGCTGGCCGCGCTGCTGCTGACCCGGGTGTTCCTGGCCGAGGTCAAGCCGGGCGTGCGCCAGGCGATGGAAGACACCTTGGTGGATTCGGCCAACGTGCTGGCCGAGCTCGCCACCGACGATTTCCTGGCCGGGCGCATCAACGACGGCGCCTTCGCCCGCCGCGTGCGCGAACTGCGCGGGCGCGATTTCGGCGCCGAGATCTGGGGCTTCGGCAAGCGCGCGTCCAACTACCGGCTGTACATCACCGACGCGCGCGGCACCGTGGTGTTCGACAGCGACGGCAAGGATCTGGGCCGCGACTACTCGCGCTGGAACGACGTCTACCTGACCTTGCGCGGCCGCTACGGCGCGCGCTCGACGCTGGAAGACGCGAACGACCCCAGTTCCAGCGTGATGCACGTGGCCGCGCCGATCCGCGACGGCACGGGCCGCATCGTCGGCTCGCTGACCGTGGCCAAGCCCAATCGCACCATCGCGCCCTTCATCGAGCGCAGCCAGCGCGTGGTGCTGCGTTGGGGCGGCGTGCTGATGGGCGCGGCGCTGCTGATCGGCCTGATCGCGGCCTGGTGGCTGTCGCGCCAGCTCGGCCGCCTGCGCCGCTACGCGCACGCCGTCACCGCCGGCCGCCGCGCCGAACTGCCCGAGGCCGCCGGCGAGTTCGGCGAACTCGGCCGCGCGCTGGAAACCATGCGCACGCGGCTGGAAGGCAAGCAGTACGTGGAGCACTACGTGCACACCCTGACCCACGAGATGAAGAGCCCGCTGGCGGCGATCCGCGGCAGCGCCGAGCTGCTGGAAACCCGCCCCGGCGAAACGCCGATGGCCGAGGAGGACCGCGCGCGCTTCGCCGCCAGCATCCGCCGCCAGAGCGAGCGCCTGGCGCAGATGATCGACAAGCTGCTGGCGCTGGCCGCGGTGGAGCATCGCCAGCGCCTGGACAAACCCGAGCGCGTGGATCTGGCCGAGCTCGCGCGCGAAGCCGCCGAGCAGTGCGCGCCGCGCCTGGCCCAGGGCGGACTGAGCCTGGACCTGGCGCTGGCCAGCGACCTGCCGACGCTGGACGGCGACCCCTTCCTGCTGCGCCAGGCGCTGGTCAACCTGATCGACAACGCCGCCGATTTCTCGCCCGCGCACGGCCGCATCGAACTGCGCCTGTACCGCGACGGCGAAGCCCAGCGCGTGGACGTGTCCGACCGCGGCACCGGCGTGCCCGACTACGCGCTGCCGCGCGTGTTCGAGCGCTTCTATTCGCTGTCGCGCCCGGCCGGCGGCAGCCGCAGCAGCGGCCTGGGCCTGTGCTTCGTGGCGGAGGTCGCGGCCCTGCACGGCGGCCATGCCGACCTGAGCAACCGCGAAGGCGGCGGCGCCGTCGCCAGCCTGATCCTGGCGCGCGGGTTCTGACCGGCGGAGCTTTCGGCGCGATCAAATCGGTTCCTATCCGTCATTCCGGCGAAAGCCGGAACCCATTTTGCCGTTGCTTTGGACGCCGGTTCGTCGCAATCGCGGAGAGAAATCAAGATGGGTTCCGGCTTTCGCCGGAATGACGGTGTAGAGAAGAGGTGCAAAGGGACATACCTTTCCACTTCACCGACGCTTCACCCTTCCTCCATCCTCCCCACGCAGCCTCCGCCCAAGCTTTCCCCAACTCACGACGGGAGAGCGACATGCGACTGTGGTTGAAAATCATCCTGGTGCTGGGCATGACCCTGGCCATCCTGGTGCCGCTGCTGATGATCCGCGGCGTCATCGACGACCGCCAAGCCCACCGGCAGCAGGCGGTGGCGTCGATCGCGTCCAGCTATGCCGGCGCGCAGTCGTTCTCCGGCCCGGTGCTGGTGGTGCCCTATACCGACACCGTCACCACGCAGGAAAAGGACGCGCAGGGCCGCGTCGAGACCAAGATCAGCGAGGAGCCCGGCCAGTGGGTCTACTTCCCGCAGAGCCTGGACGTGCGCGGCCCGCTCAAGCCCAGCACGCGCCGCCTGGGCCTGCACGAAGTGCGGGTGTACGAATGGCAGGGCACGGCGCAGGCCGATTTCCGCGTCGAGATCCCGAACGAAGCCCTGGCCGCGGGTCGTAGCCGCGCGATCGGTCAGCCCTGGCTGAGCTACGGCTTCGCCGACGTGCGCGGCCTGCTGTCCACGCCGACCCTGCGCATCGACGGCGCGGCGGTGGCGGTGGAGGAGGGCATGGGCAGCCGCAGCGGCGGCGGCGTGCATGCGCGGCTGGCCGCGCCCGTCGCCGGCCAGGCGTTGAGCCTGAAGACGCGCCTGGACTTCAGCTTGGGCGGCACCGAATCGCTGGCGCTGGTGCCGCTGGGCAAGAGTAACCGCTTCGCCCTGCAATCGAGCTGGCCGCACCCGCGCTTCGGCGGCAGCTTCCTGCCGCGCACCCGCGATATCGGCGCCCAGGGCTTCAACGCGCAGTGGGATGTGTCCTCGCTGGCGACCAGCGCGCAGCGTCAGTTCCGCGAAGGCAAGTCGGTGGTCGAGGCGCCCGAAGGCGCAGCCTTCATCGACGCCGCCGCGATGCCGGCCGCCGGCATCGACGCGGTCTCGGTGGCCCTGGTCGATCCGGTCAACGTCTACAGCCAGGCCGACCGCGCCAGCAAGTACGGCCTGCTGTTCGTGCTGCTGACCTTCGTCGGCTTCTTCATCTTCGAACTGATCAAGCAGCTGCCGATCCACCCGATCCAGTACGGCCTGGTCGGCCTGGCGCTGGCGATCTTCTTCCTGCTGCTGGTCAGCCTGAGCGAGCACATCGCTTTCGTCTGGGCCTACCTGATCGCCAGTCTGGCCTGCATCGGCCTGCTCGGCTTCTACCTCAGCGCGGTGTTGCGTAGCGTCGGCCGCGGCCTGGGCTTCGCCGCCATGCTCGCCACCCTGTACGCGGCGCTGTACGGGCTGCTGGTGTCGGAAGACAACGCCCTGGTGCTGGGCGCCGGCCTGCTGTTCCTGATCCTGGCGGCGGTGATGGTCATCACCCGCAAGGTCGACTGGTATCAACTGGCCAGTGCGCGTCCGCAAGCGCGCGCCTGAGCCTGCCCCACGCCGCCGCGGTTGCGACCGCGGCGGTTTTTTTGTGCGCCGCCGATCGGCGCGGCGGCACGCTTCGTCCGAGCGCCGCACCTGCCGCGCCGGGCTGGCCTAAGATGACGCTCATGAACGCCTCCGCGATCGAAGTCCGCTGCTACTCGGGCGCCGCCATCGCGCCCTACCTGGACGACCTGGCGCGCCTGCGCATCGAGGTCTTCCGCGACTGGCCCTATCTCTACGACGGCGACGCCGCGTACGAGGCGCAGTACCTGGCCACGTATCTGCGCTCCTGGCGCAGCGTGGCGGTGCTGGCCTTCGACGGCGCGCAGGTGGTCGGCGCCTCCACCGGGCTGCCGCTGGCCGACGAGTCCGATGCCTTTCTGGCGCCGTTCGCCGACAGCGGCCTGGATCCGGAGCGGGTGTTCTACTGCGGCGAGTCGGTGCTGCTGCCGGCCTACCGCGGCCGTGGCCTGGGCCACCGCTTCTTCGACGAACGCCATGCGCATGCGCGCGCGCTGCAGGGCTATCACTGGACCGCGTTCTGTGCGGTCGAGCGGGACGCCAAGGATCCGCGGCGGCCGCCGTTCCAGCGTTCCAACGAGGACTTCTGGCGCAAGCGCGGCTATCAGCCGCGGCCGGAGCTGCGCGCCAGCCTGCCCTGGCGCGAAGTCGGGCGCGGCGAGGCCGAACACACGCTGGGCTTCTGGCTGCGTCCGCTGGAGCGGCAGCGATGAAGGTGGCGGTGGCCAAATACACCATCGACGCGCCGCGCAGCTACGCCGAGTTCGCCGACAAGCAGGCGCGCTGGCTGGGCGAGGCGCGCGCCGCCGGCGCGGAGCTGGCGGTGCTGCCGGAGTACTTGGCGCTGGAGCTGGGCGCGACCTTCGGCGCGGCCACCCAGGGCGACCTGCACGCCTCGCTGATCGCGATCCAGCAGTACCATGGCGCCTGGCTGGAACTGTACGGCCTGCTCGCGCGCGAGCTGCGCATGCACGTGGTCGCCGGCAGTTTCCTGATCGCCGCCGGCAACGGCCGCTACCGCAACCGCAGCTATGCCTTCGCGCCCGACGGCGGGGTGCTGTGGCAGGACAAGCTGCAGCTGACCGGCTTCGAAAAGCGCGCCGCGGTGATCGAGCCCGGCGACGCGCTGCGGGTGTTCGCGTTGGGCGCGGTGCGCGCGGGCATCGCGATCTGTTACGACCTAGAGTTTCCGCTGCCGGTGCGCGCGCAATGCGAGGCCGGCGCGCGCCTGCTGGTCGCCCCCAGCTGCACCGACACCGAAGCCGGCGCGACCCGCGTGCGCGTGGGCGGGCTGGCGCGCGCGTTGGAGAACCGCTGTTTCGTCGCCCAGGCCGTGACCGCCGGCGACGCGGCCTGGAGCCCGGCCTTGGACACCAACACCGGCGAAGCGGCGATCTACGCGCCCATGGACGTGGGCCTGCCCGCCGATGGCGTGCTGGCGCAGACGCGCGGCAGGCAGCGTTGGGCGGTGGCGGATCTGAACTTCGCCGCGTTGGACGCGAGTCGCGAACAGGCGCAGGTAGCTAACGACCGCGATTGGGCCGGGCAGGGGGCGCCTGCCATCCGGCGCGCTGCGTTGACGGAGTGGAGCGCGGATCTGCCGTGAATTGCAGCGCGAGCTCGTGGCTCTGCGTGCCCTCACCCCAACCCGCACCCCGGCCCGCCCGCATAGCGGTCGGGCGTTCAGTGCAGCGCGAGCCAATGGCTCGCAAGCGCTGCCCTTCACCCCGCAAGCGGGAGAGGGGCTAAAGCAGCAAGTAACATCGAATGCATCCCCTCTCCCGCTTGCGGGAGAGGGTTAGGGTGAGGGGGTGAGCGCAAAGCGCGAATGCTCTTGATCTTCGCTCGGGCACCGAACTCGCAGCCCCAACAGCAGACCCGGAGGGCGGCGCACAGGAGGTGCGCCGTTTTTCGCTGGCACAGGGATGTGCCATCGAAAAATCCCCGCGCACGCTCCGCTCTCGCAGGGGAAGCTCTGGCGAAGCGCTTTTCTTTGGTCACTTTCTTTTGACGCTTATCAAAAGAAAGTGACCCGGCCGCTTGCGGACGGAAGCTGTTGCTGTTGCTTAAACCAGCACACCCAAACACCTGCGCGAGCTCGGAGCTGATCGCGGCTCACGCCGCTCCTACAGAAAGCAGATCACACGCGGACCGAGGCCCTCGCAGTAGTTGCGGATTCGCGGTCGCAGCTTGCGCAGCTCCTACAGAGGTGGGCGCGGCGTTCGTCGTAGTTGCGAGTTCGCGGTCGCGGCTCACGCCGCTCCTACCCCAGAGCGTGGAGCTTGGAGCCTCAAGAGAACAGCGACACCCCAGGCACCAGCCACAACGACAGTCCCGCCAAGCCGCTGCCGATCGCCGTCGCCGCCAGCACGTCGCTGGGGTAGTGCAGGCCCAGCACCACGCGCGAAGCCGCCACGCTGGCGGTGAACGGCACCAGCAGCCAGGCCAGCGCCGGGTAGTGCGCCATCGCCACCAGACTGAAAGCCACCGCATGCAGCGTGTGCCCCGAGGGAAAGCTGAACTCGTCCAGCGGCGCGACCCAGGCGTGGATGCGCGCGTCCGAGGCGAACGGCCGCGGGCGCCGGGTCCAGCGCTTGAGCAGCTTGTACAGCGTCAGCGCGATCACCCCGGTCGCGGCCAGATGCGCCGAGGCCATCAGCCCGTCGTAACCGTCGGCGACGATCAGCGCGGCCATCAGCACATACCAGAACACCCCGTCGCCGAGGCGGCTGATCGCGGCGAAGTAGACGCGCGAGCCGCTGCGTTCGCAGACCCGGTTCGCGCGCAGGCACCAGCCCGAGTCGTTGGCGTTGAGGCGCTTGCGCAAAGTGGCGCGGTTCATACGACCTCCCGTTCGTCTTGCGGGGACACTGCCCGGCCCTGCCGGCGCGGCGCGGTTTCGGCCAGGCCGTGCAGCAGGGCATCGAAGTCGGCCGCGACCTGTTCGGGGCGCAGCCCGGCGACCGCGGTGCGGCCGGCCACCGACATGGCCGCGCGCAGCGCGTCGTCGCCGGCGATGCGTTGGGCTGCGGCCACGAAGGCCCGATCGTCGCCGTCGGCCACCGCCGCGCCGTGCACGCCGTCGCGCAGATACTCGTGCGCGGCGCCGTAGTCGAAGGCCACCGTGGCCACGCCGCTGGCCATGGCTTCCAGGGTCACGTTGCCGAAGGTCTCGCTGCGGCTGGGGAACAGGAACAGGTCGCCGCTGGCGAAATGCGCGGCCAGCTCGGCACCGCGGCGCAGGCCGCAGAACACGAAGTCGGGGTGCTCGCGCTGCAGCTTCTCGCGCGCCGGACCGTCGCCGACCCAGACGAAGCGCGCCTGCGGGCGCTGCTGCTGCAAGGCGCGGAACGCGCGCACCGCCAGGTCCAGATTCTTTTCCGGCGCGATCCGGCCGACGTAGATCGCCGCCAGCTCATGCTCGCCCACGCTCCATTGCGCACGCAGCGCCTGGCTGCGGTGGCGGGGATCGAACAGCGCGGTGTCGACCGCGCGCGGCAATCGCACCACATCCTGGAAACCTTGCGCGCGCAGGAACTCGGCCAGCTCGCGCGTGGGCACCAGGGTGGCGTCGGCGCCGTTGTGGAAGCGGCGCATCCAGCGCAGCGCGGTGCCGACCAGGAACGGCGCGCCGTAGTCGCGCATGTATTCGTCGAAGCGGGTGTGGAAGCCGGTCGCGGCCGGTATGCCCAGCGCGCGCGCCGCGCGCAGCGCCGACCAGCCCAGCGGGCCTTCGGTGGCGACGTAGATCGCATCGGGCCGGCGCTGCGTCCAGGCCCGGCGCAGGCGGCCGGTCGCGGGCAGGCCCAGGCGCAGGCCGGGGTAGCGCGGCAGCGGCGCGCCGCGCACCAGCAATTCGTGCCCGGCGCTGTCGCGCTCGTGCGGCTGGCGCGGCCGCACCAGCGAGACCTCGTGTCCACGCGCGCGCAGACCCTGCTCCAGCCCCTGCACGGTCAGGGCCACGCCGTTGATTTCCGGCGGGTAGGTCTCGGTGACGATCGCGTAGCGCATGCGCGGCTCCGGGTTTGCGCAAGCCTGGGCGGCGGCGGTTAAGCGGCCATGTCACTGCCGTGACCGCGGCATGACGCACGATCGCCGGCTTGCGACGAAAGCCCGTATAGGCCGACGGACACGGTTGACGGTGCGGGCCGCCTTTGCTGTACTAGTTAAAACAGTACAGTTGGTACAGCCAGGAGCACGCCAATGGCCCGAACCCAGGCCCTGATGATCCAGATCGCCACCGGCGACCCGCGACCGATCGGCAAACAGATCGTGGACGCGGTGCGGATGAAGATCGCCACCGCCGAACTCGCGCCCGGCGACCAGCTGCCCAGCGTGCGCGGCCTGGCCCAGCAGCTGATGGTCAATCCCAACACCGTGGCCAAGGCCTACGCCGAACTCACCGCCGAGGGCTGGCTGGAGTCGCGCCAGGGCCTGGGCCTGTACGTGGCGCCGCCGCGCCAGCGCCTGAGCGAGGCCGAACGCGCGCGCCGCCTGGACGAGGCGGTGCAGCGCTTCGTCCACGACGTGATCGCGCTGGGCTACGCGCCCGACGAACTGCTCGCGCGCCTGCGCGAGGAACTGCATGCGCTGCAGCCGCGCATGAGCGCCTGAACTCACGACCCCGGTATTTGGCCATGTCCGACTACGACTACGTGATCCAGACCGAGGCGCTGAGCAAGCGCTACGGCCGCAAGCTCGCCCTGGACCGCCTGGACCTGCGCATCCCGCGCGGGCGCATCCACGCCATTGTCGGCGCCAACGGCGCGGGCAAGTCGACCCTGTTCCGGATCCTGCTCGGCTTCCTCGCGCCCAGCGCCGGCAGCGCCCGCATCCTCGGCCGCGACAGCGGCCAGCTGCGACCGCAGGACCGCAGCCGCATCGGCTTCGTCAACGAAGAACACACCCTGCCGGGCTGGATGACGGTGGCGGCGGTGATCGACATGCACCGGCGCCAATACCCGCGCTGGAACCACGCCGCCTTCGACGGCGTGCTCGGCCACTACCACGTGCTGCCCGAGCAGAAGGTGGGCCAGCTCTCGCGGGGCGAGCGCGCCGGTTTCAACCTGGCCCTGGCGCTTGCGCAAGGCCCGGAACTGCTGGTGCTGGACGAGCCGACCCTGGGCCTGGACGTGGTCGCCAAGCGCGCGTTCCTGGAGTCGCTGCTGTACAGCAACGCCAGCGAGGACTGCACCGTGGTGTATTGCTCGCACCAGATGGAGGAGATCGAGCGCGTCGCCGACAACCTGATCATCCTCGAGCGCGGCCAGCTCAAGAACATGTCGGCGCCCGACGATTTCCGCGCCCGGGTCAGCCACTGGGTCGCCGACATTCCGTTCAAGGGACCGGACCCGAACACGGTGCCGGGCCTGCTGCAGGTGCAGCGCCTGGACGGCCTGCACCACTACCTGGTGCTGGACCAGGACGAGGACTTCGCCGGCTTCCTGCGCAGCTGCGGCGCGCGGTCGGTGCAGAGCATGCCGGTGAGCCTGGACCGTGCGGTCAACGGCTTTTTGGCCAAGAACCATGCGACGCCGGCGCAGGCCGCCGACGCGCGCGCCTGAGCGGAGCGGGGATCGAATCATGTGGGATCTGTTCAAAGCCGAATTCCTGCGCTTCCGTCTGTGGGCCGCGCTGTACGCGTTGTTCCAGCTGATGGTGCTGGGCTTCATGACACGGGTGGTGGACCTGGCGCAGCAGCCCTTGATCGTCTATCAGGCGGTCGGCGGTTTGTACGCGCTGACCGGTCTGCTGCTGGGCCTGTACCAAATGGGCGGTTACCGCCGTCCCAATGCCTGGCTCAATCTGCTGCACCGGCCGCTGGCGCACTGGCGCGTGGCGGCGATGCTGACGTGCGCCGGCGCGGCCTTGCTGGCGATCGCGGTGCTGCTGCCGCTGCTGGCCATCGCCGGCTGGCAGGAGTTCATGACAGCGCGCGTGGTCGACCTGCGCCACTGGCTGCTGCCGCTGTCGTCGCTGCTGATCGCGCTGTGCGCCTACCTGGCCGGCGGCTACGCCATGCTCGCCGACAAGCGCTACAGCTGGTGCGGCCTGGTGCCGCTGCTGTGGCTGTTCTTCGGCAAGGCCAGCGGTTTCGGCGCGATCGCGGTGCAGGCGCTGGTGCTGGCCTGGCTGGCGGCGATGCTGGTGACCGCGTTCAAGCCCGACCTGAGCGCAGCACCGCGCGACGCCGCGGGCACGGTGCTGACCGCGCTGCCCTTGCAGGTGGGCCTGTGGTTCGTGCTGGTGCTGGTGGGCATGGGTGTGGAATTCGTCTGGATCGCGCAGGGCTCGCATCCGAACAACCTGACGGTGCCGCTGCGGGGCGGGGAGAAAGAGGCGGAGTTCGCCGACGGCAAGGACCTGATCCGCGCCGGCCTGGCCGGCAGCCGCGATCCGCAGGCGGCGCTGTGGCGCGAGCAGGCGCAGATCTCGCAGATCCACGGCGTGGGCCCCGGGCTGCGTTCGCCGTCGCAGCGCAACGAGCTGACCAATCGCCAGCCCATGGAGTTCGACGACGGCGAGCGGCGCACGCGCTGGGTGTTCAGTCACGACAACATGCGTTTCGAAGGTTACGGCCTGGTCGACCAGCGCAGCGCCGGCCGCCTGGGTTCGGACGGCCAGGCCGCGTTCCCGCAGCCGGTGCAGCCCGGCGGCGACGGCATCCTGTTCGGCCGCAACGAGATCTATCAGTACGACGGCGACGAGCAGCGGATCCTGCCGCGCGCACGCCTGCCGGCCGACGAGGTGTTGACCGGTTACGGCCGCGCCGGCGAGAACGCGCTGGTGCTCAGCGACCGCGCGCTGTACTTCTACGACCTGCGCGAACTGGACGACGACGACGGCGTGCTGCAGCCGCGGCAGCGCATGCCGCTGCCCGGGCGCACCGGCGATCTGGTGCGTATCGACGTGATGGAATTGCTGGACGGCTACCTGGTTTCGTTCCTGTTCTCCTACGCCTCGCACAATGCCGAGGGCGTGCCGCCCTACCAGCAGATGCTGCGCAGCGACGGCAACGGCCAGGTGCACAGCGTGGCCCGGCGCGAACTCAAACGCGATTACCCGGTGCTGTGGCGCTATCAGAACTGGTACACCTCGCCGCTGATCTACGTCACCCAGAAGGCCGCGCTGCGCCTGTGGTCCGGCTATCGCCCCGGCGACGATCGCGACACGCCGCCGCCGCCGCTCGCGGCCTGGATCGCCGCCGGCGTGCTGACTCTGCTGTCGCTGCTGGCCGCCTGGTGGCGCCTGCCGCGCACCGGCCTGTCCTGGCCCGCGCGCGCGGCCTGGCTGCTCGCCTGCGCGGCGATCGGACCGCCGGCGCTGCTGAGCCTGTGGCTGATCTACCGGCCGCGCGAAGCGCTGGACGAATGGCCGCAGACACAGCCGGACGCGGCCCGCGCCTGAGCACAGAACCCTAGTCATGGCCCGCGTCCGCGCGGGCCGGTTGGAGACGCCGATGAACCTGTTCCCGATCGCGCCGTGGGCGCGGGCGCTGGCGCGTTGCGCCGCGGTGCTGGCCTTGCTGGGCGCCAGCGCCGCGGCGCTGGCCGACGACGCGTCCGACTTGCGCACCGCCGTCGCCGCCGAGCGCGTGCGGCCGCAGGCGCCGGCCTATAGCCGCGCGCAGTTCCTGGCCAAGCCGGCGTTGCTCGGCGCCTGGCTGTCGCCGGACGGGCGCCAAGTGGCTTACCTGCTCGAAGGCGAGCGTAATCGCGGCGTGTGGCTGCTGCCCACGGCCGGCGGCGCGCCGCGCCGGCTGCTGGCGCACACCGACGCCAACGCGCTGAGTTGGTCGCGCGACGGCCGCTGGCTGTTCCTGCAGACATCCAAGCAGTTGTACGCCTTGGCCACGGCGGGGCAGGCGGGTTCGGGCGCGATCGCCGAACTCGGCGGCCGCCGCCCGCGCAACTTCGAAAGCGTGGACCCGGCGCTGCCGGCCGCGGTGGTGGTGTCGGAAAGCCCGCCGCCGGTGTCGCGGCTGCCCAAGCGCTGGCGTCTGTACCGCGTCGATGTCCACGGCAAGCAAAGCCTGCTGCACGAAGACACGCGGCCCATCGCCGATTTCGCTTTCGACGCGCGCGGCCGCCTGGCCTATGTGATTCGCGCCGAGGCCGACCATTACGCGATCTACCGCAAGCACGGCGCGCGCCTGGGTCTGGCGATGCGCTGCGTGCAACTGCAGCGCTGCTCGGTGCTGGCGATGGAGGGCGAGCGCTTGTGGCTGCTCAGCGACGCAGGCCATGGCCACCAACGCCTGGCATCGCTGGAGGCCGACGGCCGCTTGCGCACCGCGCACGCCGACCCGCGCGGCGAAGCCGACCTGGACCAGGTGGTGCTGGATCCGATCAGCCAACAGCCCTTGATCGCGGCCTATCGCAGCACCCGCGCGGCCAACTACGGCCTTACTCCGGAAGCCGCGCGCCGGGTGCAGGCGATCGAGCGGCGCCTGCCCGATCGCAACCTGCGCATCCAGGCCGGCAGCGGCGCCGGCGCGCGCTGGCTGGTGCAGGAGCGCGCGGGTTCACAGAAGGGCGAGCGCTACTACCTCTACGAACCCAATGGCGACGGCCTGCGCGAGATCTTCGCCGACGCCGGCTTGCGCCAGGGCCGAGCGCCGGTGGCGCGCATTCCCGAGTCCTCGCTGGCGCGCAAGATCGCGTTCGCCTATCGCGCCTCCGACGGCATGCGCCTGCACGGTTTCGTCAGCGTGCCGCCGGGCGTGGACCCGGCGCATGCGCCGCTGGTGGCCAACGTGCACGGCGGCCCGTTCAATCTGTCGCGGCCCGAATTCAGCGCCCAGTCGCAGCTGCTGGCCAATCGCGGCTACGTGGTGTTCGAACCCAACTTCCGCGGCTCCACCGGCCACGGCCGTGCCTACATGACCGCCGGCCGCGGCGACTTCGGCAATGGCCGGGTGCAACAGGACATCGTCGAAGGCGTGCGCTATCTGCTGGCCCAGGGCATCGGCGACGGCGCGCGCGTGGGCATCGTCGGCGCGTCCTTCGGCGGCTATTCGGCGCTGCAGGGTGTGACCTTCCAACCCGAGCTGTTCAAGGTGGCGGTGGCCGCGGTGCCGCCGGCGGACTTCGGCTGGGTGCTGCGTGCCTACGCGCGTGGGCAGGATCAGTTCTCGCGCGGCATCCCGCTGGCCACCACCATGCGCCTGCTCGCGCTGGACCCGGCCGACCCGGCGGTGGCCGAACGCCTGCGCGCGCAATCGCCGGTGGCCAACGCCGCGCGCCTGCGCCGGCCTGTGCTGCTTTTGGCCGGTGGCGACGACGAGCGCGTGCCGATCCGCAGCGTGCTGCACTATGCGGCTACCCTACGCGCCCTCGACAAGGACGTGAGCCTGTTCGTCGACGCCGAAGGCGGTCACCACCTGGTCGACCCGCTCACGCGCGAGGCCTATCTGTATCTGCTGGAAGATCTGCTGCACCGCCGCCTGGGCGGCGCCGCGCCGTCCGCACCCACGCGGCCCTTGCGTGCGCACCTGCGCAATAACCTGCGCCTGGCCGGCAGCGACCTGGCCACGCTGGCCCGGCCGCGGCCGCCGTCAACCGATGCCACGGCGATGCGTTGATGCCGGCGCCACCACTTTTCGAACCGACGTGCGTACGTCTTGGTTCGTCCCCCAAACCCCGGCTCACGCCGGGGTTTTTTTATCGTTAACGTGAACTGGGTTGCATGTAAACGATTACCCATCATCCGCGCATGCGTACGAACGCTGCGTGTCGCGGCTGCCTTAACAACTCACTCCCTACAATCGCCCGCTGTGAGTTGAAGAGGAGCGCGCATGCGCCGACGTGAATTGGTCCTGGCCGGACTGTCGTGGCCCGTGTTGGGCCTGTGGGGCGCGAACGGAAACGCGCGCGCGGCGCAAGCCGCCGGAGCGTCCGCCAGCGCGGGCGAGGGCGAGGGCGCATTGCAAGGCGGCGGCAAGTTCGACGACGGCACGGTGCCGGCGCTGGCCAGCGCGCTGGCCGCGCAGCCGTTCCGTGCCCAATCCAAACAGTTGCCGGCGTCGCTGGAGAAGATCGGCTACGACCAGTACCGCAGCATCCGCTACAACCCGGATCGGGCGCTGTGGCGCGCCCAGGGGCTGCCGTTCCAGGCGCAGTTCTTCCACCGCGGTTTCTTCTTCCGCGACCGCGTCGACATCTTCGAAGTCGCCGACGGCCGCGCGTCGCCGGTGACCTACAAGCCCGAGCAGTTCCGTTTCGACGGCACCGCCGCGCCGCGCGAGAACGATCTGGGCTACGCCGGCTTCCGCCTGCACGCGCCGATCAACCGCGCCGATTACTTCGACGAGGTCTGCGCCTTCCTAGGCGCCAGCTATTTCCGCGCCGTGGCCAAGGGCCAGGCCTACGGCCTGTCCGCGCGCGGTCTGGCCTTGAAGACCGCCGATCCGGCCGGCGAGGAATTCCCGGTGTTCCGCGCGTTCTGGCTGCAGCGGCCCGCGCGCGGCGAGAACAAGGCGGTGGTGCATGCGCTGATGGACAGCCCCAGCGTGGCCGGTGCGTTCCGTTTCGAGATCGTGCCGGGCGCGGAAACCGTCTTCGACGTGAGCGCGCGCCTATACCCGCGCGTGGCGCTGGATCGCGTGGGCATCGCGCCGCTGACCAGCATGTACCAGTTCGACGCCAGCGACCGCCACGGCATCGACGACTACCGCCCGGCGGTGCACGACTCCGACGGCCTGGCCCTGATCAACGGCCGCGACGAGCAGATCTGGCGGCCGCTGCACAATCCCTCGACGGTGCAGGAGAGCGCGTTCGAGGACCGCGGCCCGCGCGGCTACGGCCTGATGCAGCGCAAGCGCGCGTTCGCCGACTACGCCGACAGCGAAGCGCATTACGAGCGCCGGCCCAGCCTGTGGGTGGAGCCCAAGGGCGACTGGGGCGAGGGCAGCGTGCGCCTGATCGAAATCCCCACCGCCGACGAATTCCACGACAACATCGTCGCCTACTGGCGTCCGGCGCAGCCGCTGGCCGCCGGCCGCGAGCACCGCTACGACTACCGCCTGCACTGGTGCGACCGCCACGAATGGAAGCCGGCGCTGGCGCGGGTGACCGACACCCGCATCGGCGCCGCCGGCAAGGGCGTGCGGCGCGTGGTCATCGATCTGCAAGGCGGCACGCCGGCCGCGCTGCCGGCCGGCAGCGAACCGCGCGCGGTGGTGTCGGCCAGCCAGGGCCGCGTGAGCAACGCGGTGGCCCATGCCATGCCCGGGCGCGAGGCCTGGCGCATCGCCTTCGAACTGGACCCGGAGCAGGAACGCAGCATCGAATTGCGCGCGCGCCTGGAAGACGCGCGCGGCCCGCTGTCGGAAACCTGGTTGTACCGATGGACGGCGTGAGCGGGGGACCTATGAGCAGCGCACCCACGAGCAGCGCACCGCCTGCCGCTGCCGGCGCCGCCGTCGCGGGCGTGTCCGCCTCGATCCTGCCGGCCGAAGCGCCGCTGGACATGCCGATCCAGTCGCTGGGCGAAGGCCGACTGGCGCAGCCGCAGCTGCCGACCACGCCGAACCGCATGGCCTGGCGCCGCGCCTACATCATCGGCGGTTCGGCCTTGATGACCCTGATCGCGGCCTACCAGATCTGGTGGGTGCTGCGCGGCGGTGGCATCAACCTGCTCGAAGCGCTGCTGCTGGTGCTGTTCATCGCGCTGTTCGCCTGGATCGCGCTGGCCTTCTTCAGCGCGCTGGCCGGCTTCGTCCAGATCGTCTCGCGCCGGCGCATGCGTCTGGGCCTGGACCCCGACGCGCCGCTGCCGGCGCTGCGCACGCGCACCGCGCTGCTGATGCCCACCTACAACGAAGACCCGCGCCGCCTGCTGGCGGGCTTGCAGGCGATCTACGAATCGGTAGACGCGACCGGCCGCCTGGACGATTTCGATTTCTTCGTGCTCAGCGACACCACCCGCGAGGCGATCGCGCAGGACGAGCTCGCCGCTTTCGACGCGCTGCGCACGCGCGTGCGCGATCCGTCGCGCCTGTACTACCGCCGCCGCGACGACAACGCCGAGCGCAAGGCCGGCAACATCGCCGAGTGGGTGCGCCGCTTCGGCAACGCCTATCCGCAGATGCTGATCCTGGACGCCGACAGCCTGATGAGCGGCGACACCGTGGTACGGCTGGCGGCGGCGATGGAATCGCACCCGGACGTGGCGCTGATCCAGACCCTGCCGATGATCGTCAACGGCAACACCCTGTTCGCGCGCATGCAGCAGTTCGCCGGGCG